>NZ_CP110806.1:3001343-3302015 GCF_026184235.1 Cellulomonas sp. S1-8 | reverse complement strand
CGCGTCGGCCCGTCGGAACCCCTCGAGGGTCTCGACGGTCGTGGTCTTGCCGGCGCCGTTGGGACCGAGGACGGCGACGATCTCGCCGTGCTCGACGCGCAGGTCGAGGCCGTCCACGGCGCGCTTGTCGCCGTACCGCTTGTGCAGGCCCTCGACCAGGACGGCCGGGGCGTTCGTCGTCATCATGCTCGAGCGTCCCGCCGGGGACGTCGCCGCCGCGACGACCGCGCGGTGGTGGCGGTCGTCCACCGATCGGTGGACGACCGCGTCCGTCAGCGGGTCAGACGGCCTCGCCGAGCAGGGCCTGGATGCGGCCCACGCCCTCCACCAGGTCGTCGTCGCCGAGCGCGTACGACAGGCGCAGGTAGCCGCTGGGCCCGAACGCCTCGCCCGGCACGACCGCCACCTCGACCTCGTCGAGGATGAGCGAGGCGAGCTCGGCCGACGTCGTCGGCGTGACGCCGCGGATCGTGCGGCCGAGGACGCCCTCGACCGAGGGGTAGGCGTAGAACGCGCCCTGCGGCGCCGGGCAGCGCACGCCGTCGATCGTCGAGAGCATCTCGACCATCGTGCGGCGGCGCCGGTCGAACGCCGCCCGCATCGTCTCGACGGCCGACAGGTCGCCCGTCAGCGCGGCGACGGCCGCGCGCTGGGACACGTTCGCGACGTTCGACGTCAGGTGCGACTGCAGGTTCGTGGCGGCCTTGATCACGTCGGTGGGCCCGATCATCCAGCCCACGCGCCAGCCGGTCATCGCGTAGGTCTTGGCGACGCCGTTGAGGACGACGGTCGTGTCCGCGAGCTCCGGGACGGCGCGCACGATCGGGGTGAACACCGCGTCGTCGTAGGTCAGGTGCTCGTAGATCTCGTCCGTGACGACCCAGATGCCGTGCTCGAGCGCCCAGCGGCCGATCTCCTGCGTCTGCTCGGGGGAGTACACCGCGCCCGTCGGGTTCGAGGGCGAGTTGAACAGCAGCACCTTGGTCCGGGGGGTCCGGGCCGCCTCGAGCTGCTCGACCGTCACCAGGTAGCCCTGGTCGACGCCCGCGAACACCTCGACGGGCTCGGCGCCCGTCAGGCGGATCGCCTCGGGGTAGGTCGTCCAGTACGGCGCGGGCAGCAGGACCTCGTCACCCGGGTCGAGGAGCGCGGCGAAGGCCTGGAAGACGGCCTGCTTGCCGCCGTTGGTCACCAGCACCTCGGAGGGCTTCACGTCGTAGCCGGAGTCGCGCAGCGTCTTGGCGGCGATCGCCTCGCGCAGCACGGGCAGGCCGGCCGCGGGGGAGTACCGGTGGTTGACCGGGTCCTGCGCCGCGCGCACCGCCGCCTCGACCACGTAGTCCGGCGACGGGAAGTCGGGCTCGCCGGCGCCGAAGCCGATCACCGGCCGGCCGGCGGCCTTGAGGGCCTTTGCCCTGGCGTCGACCGCGAGGGTCGCGGACTCCGCGATCGCGGCGACGCGGGCGGAGACCCTCGCGCGGGTGGACGTCGTCGTCGGGGCGCTGTGCTGGCTCACGCGGACATCCTCGCAGAGGCACGGGGCGGTGCCGCGAGCGGATATCACGACGTGGTACGCGGGCCGTGGGCGAGATCGGCCGACGCCCCGGGGGCGAGGATGGGCGGGTTCGACCGCACCGCCCGGGTCGCGTACAGTGATCACCCGGCGGTTGACGTCCGCCATGATGAAGCACGCCCTCAGGCCACAGCGGTCCTGGGGGGAGCGACGTCGTGGTGGACCAGGTCGTCGTAGGGCAGTGGCGCAATTGGTAGCGCAGCGGTCTCCAAAACCGCAGGTTGCAGGTTCGAGTCCTGTCTGCCCTGCGCACGCGGACCGATCCGTCCCCGAGATCTCTCGGGGCGCGGGTCGGCGTCGTGAGCAGGACCGCCGGTCGGTCCGGCGCGTCGCGTCGGTCCGGCCCGTGCGTCCTCGACCAGCGGTCCCGTCCGGGTGCCGCACGAGACGAGACAGGGGCCTGACGTGAGCGATACCGCTGCCGCCGCGGCGTCCGACGCCGACGGCTCCGCCGCCGACCGGAGCGAGCGCGAGCCGCGCCGCGAGGAGCACAAGCGCGGGCTGTTCGCGCGCATCGCGCTCTTCGTGCGGCAGGTCGTGGCCGAGCTCAAGAAGGTCGTCCGGCCCACCCGCCAGGAGCTCATCACCTACACCAGCGTGGTGCTCGTGTTCGTCACCGTCGTGATGCTCTTCGTCACGCTCATCGACCTGGGCATCGGGAAGCTGACGTTCTGGGTCTTCGGGTGACGCGCGCCGGCTGACGCCGGCGCACCACCCACCCGCGCGGGTCGAGCCCGCGCGACGCCGGCGTGTGCGCCGGCCCCTCACCGAAAGAAAGCAGGTTGCACGTGTCGCAGGAGTCGCAGGAGCCCACGTCGGGCGCCGAGGCCGAGCTCGCGGACGCCCTGGCCTCCGTCGAGGCCGTCGAGGCGAGCGCGGGTGACGAGATCGACGACACGAGCGCCGCCGAGGTCGAGGGCGACGAGGTCGAGGCCGACGAGGTCGAGGTGGCCGAGGTCGAGGTGGCCGACGACAGCGAGGCCGGGGACGCCGACGAGGCCGGACCGGACGACGCAGCCGATGCCGCCGACGACGACGCCACCGACGAGGCCGCGCCCGCGTCGGACGACGAGATCGACCCTGACGAGGACCCCGTCGCCGCGTTCAAGGCGCAGCTGCGCCGCATGCCCGGCGACTGGTACGTCATCCACTCCTACGCGGGCTACGAGAACCGCGTGAAGGCGAACCTCGAGTCGCGCACGCAGAGCCTGAACATGGAGGACTACATCCACCAGGTGGAGGTCCCCATGGAGGAGGTCGTGGAGATCAAGAACGCGCAGCGCAAGGTCGTCAAGCGCGTGCGGATCCCCGGCTACGTCCTCGTCCGCATGGACCTGACCGACGAGTCGTGGGGCGCCGTGCGCCACACGCCGGGCGTCACCGGGTTCGTCGGGCACACGCACCAGCCGGTGCCCCTGACGCTCGACGAGGTCTTCTCGATGCTCGCGCCGACGCTCGAGATCAAGACCCCGGCCCAGCAGGCGGCCGCGTCGTCGAGCAAGCCGGTCGAGGTCGACTTCACGGTCGGCGAGTCGGTCACCGTCACCGACGGCGGGCCCTTCGACACGCTGCCCGCGACGATCTCCGAGATCAACCCCGAGAACCAGAAGCTCAAGGTCCTCGTCTCGCTCTTCGGCCGGGAGACCCCGGTCGAGCTGTCCTTCAGCCAGGTCTCGAAGATCTGACCTCGCTGATCCGCCCCGCGCAGCGGGGTACTGCAACCGGGTCATCGCCCACGGCGTCGGCCCACGACACGAACGGAAGGCATCATGCCCCCCAAGAAGAAGGTCACCGGCCTCATCAAGCTCCAGATCAAGGCCGGCGCGGCCACCCCCGCGCCGCCGATCGGGCCCGCGCTCGGTCAGCACGGCGTGAACATCATGGAGTTCTGCAAGGCCTACAACGCGGCCACCGAGGCGCAGCGCGGCAACGTCATCCCCGTCGAGATCACGGTGTACGAGGACCGCTCGTTCACCTTCATCACGAAGACGCCGCCGGCCGCCGAGCTGATCAAGAAGGCCGCGGGCGTGGCCAAGGGCTCGCCGACGCCGCACACCGTCAAGGTGGCGACGCTCACCAAGGCGCAGGTGCTCGAGATCGCGACCACCAAGCTCGAGGACCTCAACGCGAACGACCTGGACGCGGCGCAGAAGATCATCGCCGGGACCGCGCGCTCGATGGGGATCAAGGTCGAGGCCTGAGCACCGCTCAGTACCGACACGCACGTCCCGTGAGCGCGTCCCGCGCCCACGGACAGGTGGCAGGGCCCATGTGCGGCCCGGATGACCACGACTGCTGAACAAGGAGAGCAAGCAGATGGCAAAGCACAGCAAGGCGTACCGCGCCGCCCTCGAGAAGATCGAGGACGACCGCCTCTACACGCCGCTCGAGGCCGTGCGCCTCGCCAAGGAGACGTCGACCACGAAGTACGACGCGACCGTCGAGGTCGCGTTCCGCCTCGGTGTCGACCCCCGCAAGGCCGACCAGATGGTCCGTGGCACGGTCAACCTGCCCCACGGCACCGGCAAGACGGCCCGCGTCATCGTGTTCGCGAACGGTGAGCGTGCCGAGCAGGCCCGCGCCGCCGGTGCGGACGAGGTCGGCGGCGACGAGCTCATCGCCAAGGTCGCGGACGGCTGGACGGACTTCGACGCCGCCGTCGCCACGCCGGACCTCATGGGCAAGGTCGGTCGCCTCGGCAAGGTCCTCGGACCCCGCGGCCTCATGCCGAACCCGAAGACCGGCACCGTGACGATGGACGTCGCCAAGGCCGTCACGGACATCAAGGGCGGCAAGATCGAGTTCCGGGTCGACCGGCACGCGAACCTGCACTTCATCATCGGCAAGACGTCCTTCCCCGAGGTCTCGCTGGTGGAGAACTACGCCGCCGCGCTCGAGGAGATCCTGCGTCTGAAGCCCGCGTCCTCGAAGGGTCGCTACATCAGCAAGGCGACCGTCTCGACGACCAACGGCCCCGGCATCGCGCTGGACCAGTCCAAGACGCGCAACCTCACGGAGGAGGACGCGGCCTGACGGCCCGCCTCCCGCACGTCCGACGGCCCGGCACCCCGCGAGGGGTGGCCGGGCCGTCGTCCGTCACGGGCCGCCGCCGCGCGACGAGGCCCGGTCCCCCTGCGGACCGGGCCCCGTCCACGCACCGGGAGGGTCCCGCGGCGCGTCAGCCCCTCACCAGGGCAGCCAGGCGGTCACGCACGTGCCGGCCGCGCTCTCGCAGACCAGCCGTACGGGACCCTCGGGGCGGGCGTCGAGACGGAAGTACCCGACCTCGTCGGTGTCGACGCCCGTGACGTCGCCGTCCGGCCGGCGCAGCACGACGCGGCCGGGGCGCGCCGGGATGAGCTGGCCCTCGACGGCGCCGTCGGTGACCTCGACCTCCACGCCGATGCCGTCGCCCTCGAAGACGAGGGTCCGCGACGGCTGACCGCTGCGGTCGCGGACCCCCGTCAGCTCGCCCGCGGTGCACGAGTCGTGCACCAGGGAGAGCAGCAGCAGGTCCGTCGCCAGCTCGTCACGCAGCGCGAGCATGCCGCGGTGCGCGTGGAACGCGGTCGTCGCCGCGGTGGTGACCCGGCGCACCGCGTCGTCCTCCGTGACCGCGCGGACGAGGTCGCCGGCGAGCACGTCGTCGTCCTCCCACGCGTCCGCGGGGCGCGGCTGCGGCAGGCTCACGTCATCCGAGTGCCAGCACATCGCGGCCTCCTTCGCCGAGCACGGGGCCTGACGGCACCGCGAGATAGGTGCGGATCGCCTCCGTCTGACGCAGTCGCGCCAGACCGCGCTGCCGCGTCGGGCCGATCGACCCGACGGGGATGCCGAGGCGGGTCGACACCTCCTGGTAGCTGGGCGGTGGATCGGTGGACAGCAGGAGCAGCAGCTCGCGCTGGTGCGGGGGCAGCTCGGCGAGCGCGGCGCGCAGCGCGGCGTGCCGCTCGCTGCGCAGCAGCTCGCCGTCGAGCTCGACGTCGTCCTGGCCGTCGAGCCGGCCCGTCGTCGGGTCGACGGGGATCGACCGGCGCGACAGGTTGGTCATGCGGATGCACTCGTGCCGCGTCGCCGTCGAGATCCAGCCGGGCAGAGCAGCGGGTTCCCGCAGGTCAGCGAGGTGCTCCAGCAGGTTGAGCCACACGGTCTGCGCGACGTCCTCGGCCTGCTGCGGCGTGAGCCGGAACTGCCGCACGCGCGCCATCACGAGGTTCGTGTGGCGGCGCACGATCTCGGCCCATGACCCCTCGTCGCCCGTGAGCGCACCCGCCACGAGCTGTGACGTGGTGCGTTCGTCGTAGGGCAGGCCCAGCTGTTCTCGGCTGCTCACGGCACGACTCCTTCGCCTGTCGGGTTCGTCCCGAAGGCCATCATGACGCTCGACGAGGCAGGTGCCCAACATGGTTACGCTCCCGGCAGGATCTGCAACGCCTTGCCGAAGCCCGCGACGGGCTTACCGGCGGCGAGCAGGGCGTTGACGGCCTCGGGGCCCGACACCCCGAGCTCGGTCATCGTGCGCGCGATCGCGCCCGCGACCTGGGGTGCGGCGAAGGACGTGCCGACCCAGCGGGCGAAGGGGTTCTCGCCGAACTCCGCACCGCTGCCGAAGGCCGGGTTCTGGCGGCCCTCGACGTACGTCGACACGACGTCCTCCCCGACGGTCGAGATGTCCACCCAGGGGCCGCGGCTCGACCACGTCGTCGGCCGGAGCTCGGCCGTCAGGCCTCCGACGGCGACGACCCGGCCGAAGGCGGCGGGGTAGGTCGGCACCGCGTCCCCGTAGTTGCCCGCGGACGCGACGATCACGCTGACGCTTCCTCGCTCGTCCTCGATCTCCCGGACCACGTCGAGCGCGACGCCGAGCGGGACGGAGGCCTCGCCGAAGAGCGTCTGGGTTCCCAGCGAGAGGTTGACGACGTGCGCGCCGTCGCGCACGGCCCGGATCAGCGCGGACGCGACGTCGAGCTCGCAGCCGGCGCCGCCCGGGCCGACGGCCTTGTACACGCGGATCTCCGCGCCGGGTGCAACGCGTGCCACGACGCCGGCGACGAACGTCCCGTGGCCGGCGTACACGTCGAGCCACCCGTCCCGTGGCTCGGCGTCGAGCGGGTCGATGTTCGAGTCGTCGTGCGCGGTGGACGCGTCGTCGTGCGCGACCCGCGGCACGTCGGCGAGCCATCCGTCGCTGCGGGGGTCCTGGGTGACGCCCGTGTCGATGACGGCCACGACCACGCCCTCGCCGTAGCGGGGACCCGCTGCCTGGTAGGCGGGGAAGTCCGCGACCTGGGGTGCGAACTCGCCGGAGTTCGGCTTCATGATCGGTCGTCCGCCCAGGGGGGTCACGTACGACATCGAGACGGCGTGCCCACGTCCCTGCAACGACCTGACGAGCTCCCGCACGTCCTCGTTCGTCCCGGGCACCGCCTGCCTCAGCCGGACGACCCTGCCCTCGAGCTCGGGGTGGCCCAGCGGCACGACCTCGAGGCCGGCCCCGCCCTCCTCGGTCTGGATGTCGTCCCAGGTCGCGGTGGCGGCGAGGATCTCGCCCGCGACCGGGAAGACGTCGGACCCGTAGTCGTTCTGGACCACCTCGAGCTCGGGGGCCTCGCGGCGTGTCCACCCGGTCCGGAGGCGCTCGATGACGGCCTCCCGCCGACGCTGGACGGCCTCGTCGGCGTCGTCGTCCGGCGACAGCGACCGGCCGAGACCCCGCAGGTACCCGGAGCCTGGACCCCTCAACCCGACCATCGCGGCGGGGGCCGACGCGGCCCTCGGGCGACCACCGACCAGTCGCGCGTCGTAGTCGTCGGCGAACGGCCGGCCGGCGGGCCTGCCGGGGAATCGGGCCACGGGGTGCTCCTCATCTCGGATCGGTACGGTCCTCGCCAGTGCAGAGGGTCCGGGTGCCGTGCTTGATACGTCCGGGGCACTAAAATCCCAGGGTGCAGCCCCCCGAGTCCACGACGCCCCTGGTGACGTCGCGCGCCGAGGTGCTCGCGCAGGCCCGTCGGCTCGAGTCGGAGATCGACGCGGACCCGGCCGGGACCCGGCTCCGTGCGGCCGACCTCGCCGAGCAGGCGCGGGCCCACCACCACCCGGAGGCACTGGTCTGGGCCCTGCGGGCGCTGGCCGTCCTCAGTAGGCACGAAGGCGACCCGGCCGGTGCCGTCGCGATGCTCGACGACGCGCTCGCCCTCGCGCGGCGCGCGGGGCTCGCGACACCCGGGGCGTGGGTGCTCGCCAGCCGCTCGGTCGCGCAGCTGGAGCTCGGCCGCACCGCTCGCGCGCGGACCGACGCGTCGGCGGCGCTGCGGATCGTCGACGAGCGCCGCGGCGACGACCCCGAGCTCGACGACCTGCACGCTCGGATCCAGCTCCAGCTCGCCGTGATGGATCACAACGCCGGCCGCCTCGTCGAGGCCGAGGCCCGGTACCGGTCGATCGTGCGCGAGGTGGCGCCCGGCAGCGCGAATCTCGTGCGGGCGGCGAACAACCTCGCGCTCGTGCTCGTGGCGCGCACCGAGTACACGGAGGCGCTGCGCTGGGCCCAGCTCGCGGTCGACGGTGCAGCCCGCCTGGGGCCGTCGCTGCGCTCGTGGCCCTACCTGACGCGGGCCCTCATCGAGGTGCAGACCGGGCGGCTCGCGGACGGACTGCGTGACCTGGAGCGTGCGGCGCGGGCGTCGCAGGAGGCCGGGCAGTCTCCCGGTGAGTACTACGTCGAGTACGCGGAGACGATGCGCGAGCTCCGGCTCCTGCCGGAGGCCGCGGCTGCCGGCCGCCGCGCGCTGGACGAGCTGGCCGCGGCCGGTGGCGGGCTGGTGGAGGTCGACGCGCGCATCTCGTTGGCGGAGACGCTGCTGATGCTCGGCGACGCCGTCGGAGCGGCGGAACAGGCGGAGACGGCCCGCGTCCGCGCGCGTGCGCAGCGCCGCCCGGGTGCGCACGACCGCGCCGTGCTCATCGCCGTCCGCGCCCGGGCGAGGGCCGGTGACGCGGGCCCCGCCGACCTCGCCGCGGTCCGTCGTGCCGCAGGACGGTTGGAGCGCGCGCGTGAGCTCGGATCCGCCGCGGACGCGCACCTCGAGGGCGGCAGGCTCGCGGCCGCCCTCGCGATGCCCCGGCGCGCCGACCGCCACCTCACCGCAGCGGCATCGCTCGCCCGTCGCGGACCGCTCTCCGTGCGGCTGCGGGGGCGGCTGGCCGCGGCGCTGGCGGGACGCCTCGGCGGCGTCGACGACGACGTGCTGCGTGAGTGCCGGGCAGGCCTGCGCGACCTCGCGCGCCACCGCGACGCGCTGCCGACGATGGAGCTGCAGGCGCTGGCGTCGGGTCACGGGGCGCAGCTGGGGGAGCTGGGGCTCGAGGTCGTGGTCCGGCAGGGGTCGCCCGCCGCCGTGCTGCGCTGGATGGAGCAGACGCGCGCGGCGGCCCTGCAGGCACGGCTGCCCGTCGTCGCACCGGAGCCGGAGGGACCGACCCGTGCGGTGCCGCACGACGGCGTCGCTCCGGGTGCGGAGCAGGAGGACCGTGAGTCCGCGCATGCGGCCGCCCGGCAGCGTGCGGTGATCGTCGCGGACGACGAGCTCGCGGACGCCCGCCGTTCCGCCTGGCTCGAGGACGTCGCGGGCGCGCCGTCGCGCGTGACGAGCGTGCCCGGCATCGGGACCGTCCGCGCCGCGCTCGGGGGGCGGGTCCTGGTCGAGTACGGGCGGCACGGCGACCGGTTCGTCGCCGTCGTCGTCGACGCCGCGCGCGCCCGCGTCGTCGACCTCGGCGAGGTCGCCGGCGACGTCGGGGACACCCTGCGCGCGCTCGTCTTCGCGCTGCGTCGGATGGTCGACCCGAGCAGCCGTGCCGCGGCGGAGGCCGCGCGGGCGAGCGCCGACCTGCGGATCGCACGCCTGCGGGCGACGCTGGTCGAGCCGCTCGGGCTGTCGCCGGACGCCGAGCTCGTCGTCGTGCCGGTGGGTGTGCTGCACGGTGCCCCCTGGTCCGCGCTGCACGACGGCCCGGTCGCGCTCGCGCCGTCGGCCGCTGCCTGGTTGCGGACCCGGGCCCGCGTGCCCGCCCCCGACCGGCCCGTGGTCCTGGTCGCGGGACCCGACCTGCGGGGCGCGCAGGACGAGGTCGAGGCGCTGCGCGCGCTGCACCGCGACGTGCAGGTGCTGGGCGCGCAGGACAGCCGTGCCGACGCGGTGGTCGCCGCGGTGGCGGCGGCCGACCTCGCACACCTCGCGTGCCACGGCGCGCTGCGCTCCGACAACCCGATGTTCTCGTCGGTGGTGCTGGCCGACGGGCCCGTGACCGTGCAGGAGCTGCACCGGGCGGGGGTGGCGCCCCGTCGGCTCGTCCTCGCGTCCTGCCACTCCGGCGCGGACGTGGCGTACGAGGGCGACGAGGTGCTCGGGCTGGTGTCGGCGATTCTGTCGCGCGGCACCGCCGGCGTCGTCGCCTCCATCGCGGCGGTGCCGGACGTCGAGGTGGTCGACCTCATGCTCGCGCTGCACCGCCGGCTGGCCGCGGGGGAGACGATGGCGCGGGCCCTGCACGGCGCGCGCGGCGAGATCGACCGGGACACGCCCGCGGGCTTCGTCAACTGGTGCACGTTCAGCGCGCACGGTGCCGCCTGAGGGTCTGTCCGACCCCATCCGCCATCTGAGATCCACCTGCCGCCGCGCAGGCCCGCCGCCCTACGCTGCCCCGCACGACCCATAGCGGGTCAAACCGGGCATTGCGGGCAGCGAGGTGGCGGGGTGGGTGCAGACCAGCTCGGCGCGCTCGCGGTGCTGCCGCTCGTCGCGCTGATCGTCCTCGTCCTGCGCGCGGCGACCCGGGAGGACGTCGCCGTCGACGCCCTGCCGACGTCCCCGGACCCCGCTGACGTGCCGCCCGCCCCCGGGGAGGTCGTGGCCGCGCGCGACACCGTCCGGGCCGCGGCGTCGCGCGTCGCGCGTCTGCTGCCCTGGGTGGTGACGGCTGTCGGCGTCCACCTGCTGCACGTCCTGGACCCGGCGTGGGCGTCCGCGGTGGTGCGCCCCGCCGGCGGCACCGCGGTCGCCGCCCTGCTCGCGGGCTGCGTGGTCGGGCTCGTCGCGACGACGTGGCGTGGGGCGGACCGGGCGGCGCGGACGGCGCTTGCCGCCATGGCACTCGGGGCGGGTGCGAACCTGCTGGTCGTCGGCGTCAACGGCGGCATGCCCCTGGACGTCGGGGCGGCGCGCGCCGCCGGTCTCCCGGAGTCGGCGGTCGTGGCGCCGGTGTCCGGGCACGTCGTCGCGGGCGAGGGCACGCACCTGCTCGCCCTCGGTGACGTGTTCCCCGTCCCTGGCGCGGGTGTGGTCCTGAGCGCGGGGGACGTGCTCCTGGGGGCGGGGGCGGCCGGTCTGCTCGTCGCGACGGCGGCGGGCCCGCGACGCCGGGAGCGTGCGTCCGGGAGCGCGCAGGCGCGGGTGGCGGTCGCCGTGCTCACCGAGCGCCGGTCCGGGTGACCGTGGATTTGGTCGTACCCCCGGGCATGTCGTAGTCTCGTCGGTGCCCAAGACCGCCGGTCGTCGGTCCGCTCGTCGGACCGGCCGAAGCTCCGCGTGACGCGGGGGCCTGCGCAGGTGAGAGTTCATCGCACGTCCTGTGCTGCACGTGGCCCGACCGGGCCGGTGCGGCGTCCCGTGCCTTCGAGCCCCGCGCCTGCGCGGGGCTCTCGTCGTTCCTGCGGCAGCGAGGTTCGCGCCCGGTGGCACCACCATCGGAAGGAATGCCATGGCGAGGCCGGACAAGGCTGCCGCTGTCGCGGAGCTGACGGAGCGCTTCCGCGGCTCGAACGCGGCCGTGCTGACCGAGTACCGCGGGCTCACCGTCGCGCAGCTCAAGGCGCTGCGCAAGGCGCTCAGCGGCAACGCGCACTACGCCGTGGTGAAGAACACGCTGACCGCGATCGCGGCCAAGGATGCCGGCCTCGAGGGCCTCGACGACGCGCTCGCGGGCCCGTCGGCGATCGCCTTCGTCACCGGTGACCCGGTCGAGGCGGCCAAGGGACTGCGTGACTTCGCCAAGGCGAACCCCGCACTGGTCATCAAGGCGGGCGTCCTCGACGGCCGCCCCGTGACCGCTGCGGACATCACCAAGCTCGCGGACCTCGAGTCCCGTGAGGTCCTGCTGGCCAAGGCGGCCGGCGCGATGAAGGCCAAGCTCTACCAGGCCGCGTACCTGTTCACGGCTCCTGCCTCGCAGGCCGTGCGCACCGTCGAGGCCCTGCGCGCGAAGCGCGAGGAGTCCGACGCCGCAGCCTGAGCCCGACGCTCCGGCCGCACGCTCACGTAGCACGCCCAGCACCTCCCGCCGTCCGAGAATCGGGCAGCGGGTCCGAACGGAAGGAACCGCCACCATGGCGAAGCTCAGCACCGACGAGCTCATCGACGCGTTCAAGGACCTCACGCTCATCGAGCTGTCCGAGTTCGTGAAGGCGTTCGAGGAGACCTTCGAGGTCACCGCCGCCGCTCCGGTCGCCGCCGCGGCCCCGCCGGCGCCGGTGGCGCCGCCGAGGCCGAGGTCGAGGAGGAGAAGGACTCGTTCGACGTCGTCCTCGAGGCTGCCGGCGAGAAGAAGATCCAGGTCATCAAGGAGGTGCGCACGCTCACGAGCCTCGGTCTGAAGGAGGCCAAGGACCTCGTCGACGGCGCGCCGAAGCCGGTCCTTGAGGGTGTCAACAAGGAGACGGCCGAGAAGGCCAAGGCTGCGCTCGAGGGCGCGGGCGCCACGATCACGCTCAAGTGATCTGCGCCGGCCGCGAGGCCGGCGCCAGTGCTGACGAGGCCCGGTCCCCTGTGGGGACCGGGCCTCGTGCCGTCCCCGGTGACGGAGCGGCCGCGCAGGAGGCCTCGCGCGGCCCGCGCCGCACCCTGAGACGCCCTGTCCGTGATGTCCGGATCGTCGATACTGTCGTCGGCGCGGACGTGGCGTCCGCGCGCAGGGCCCCCGGCCGTGCGCCCGAGCTGCGGCCAGGAGGCGGGCATGAGTGCGGGCCAGCTCCTCGTGCTGCTCGTCGTCCCCGTGCTCGCGCTCGTGGTGGTCCTCGTGCGGGGCGAGGGTGTCGCAGCGCTCGCGCACGTCCGGGTGCGGGGACTGCCGTGGGTGCTCGTGGGCGCGCTCGTCCAGGTCGTCCGTACCGCCGACCCGGCGTGGGCCGGTGGGCTCCTGCACACCGCGGGCGGAGTGCTGCCACCCCTCGCGCTCGCCGTGTGCGCGACGGGGTTCGTGCTCGCGAACGCCGGCCGCGCGGGGCGGGCGGCGCGGCTCGCGCTCGCGGCCGTGCTGGCGGGTGCGGCCGCCAACGCGCTCGCCACGGCCCTCAACGGCGGCATGCCCTTCTCCGTGGACGCAGCGCGGACGGCCGGGATCGCGCCCGAGCACGTCGCGGCGCCGACACCGGGCCACGTCCCCGTCGGTCCCGACACCGACCTGGTCGCGCTGTCGGACGTCATCGGCCTGCCCGGCCTCGGCGTCGTCCTCAGCATCGGCGACCTGCTCCTGTGGGGCGGCCTCGCGGCCGTCCTCGTGCTCGGCGTCCGCCGGGCCGCAGAACCCACCGGTGACCCCGGTGAGAAGCACCACCCCACCCAGGCGGGCGTCGTGCCCGCGACCGAGAGGAGCACCCGATGAGCAAGCCCACCCGCGAGCGCATGTACGTCACCACCGCGAGCGTCGTGACAGTCGTCCTGGCCGTCTACGCGTTCGCCGCCCCCTACACGCAGGGGCACTGATCCGGGCGGCCCCTGAGGGGTCGCGCCGAGGTCGCGGGGTCACACGTCGGCAGGACGTGTGACCCCGCACCGTTTCCCCGCCGGGGGAGGGTGTGTCACCATGGCACGCGGCGACGACGAGGTCGCCGGTACGGGCGGTGTGGCCCGTGGTGGGCTCCCTCTGGGCTGACTTGAAGTTGCCCACGAAGGCGCGTACGCTAGCGCTTTGCGCTGGCCTGTGCCCGCGACCTCAGATATCCCGACCCCGGTTCCGACGTACGCGCGTCGGACCTCGTGTCGTGGCCGGGGGGTTGCGCCTTGCCAGGCGGCGCAGCGTGCCACGATCCGCAGGGAAGGACCCCTCTTGGCTGCCTCGCGCATCCCTAATGCACCGTCCGCCGACGCCATCGCGAACCGCACCGCATCCCGTCGCATCTCCTTCGCCAAGATCCACGAGCCTCTCGAGGTCCTCGACCTCCTCGGTCTGCAGACCGAGAGCTTCGACTGGCTGCTGGGCAACGAGCGCTGGCAGGCCCGTGTGGCCGCCGCTCTCGAGGCCGGACGGACGGACGTGCCGGAGACCGCGGGGCTGGAGGAGATCTTCGAGGAGATCTCCCCGATCGAGGACTTCGGCGGGACGATGTCCCTCTCCTTCCGCGAGCACCGCTTCGAGCCGCCGAAGTACACGGCCGAGGAGTGCAAGGAGAAGGACTTCACGTTCGCCGCACCGCTGTTCGTGACCGCCGAGTTCGTCAACTACACGACCGGCGAGATCAAGTCGCAGACCGTCTTCATGGGTGACTTCCCCCTGATGACCGAGCGCGGCACCTTCATCATCAACGGCACCGAGCGCGTCGTCGTGTCCCAGCTCGTGCGCTCCCCGGGCGTGTACTTCGAGCGGACCGCGGACAAGACGTCCGACAAGGACGTCCTCACCGCCAAGGTCATCCCGAGCCGCGGCGCCTGGCTCGAGTTCGAGATCGACAAGCGCGACAACGTCGGCGTGCGCGTCGACCGCAAGCGCAAGCAGAACGCGACCGTGCTGCTCAAGGCGCTCGGCATGTCGGAGGGCGAGATCCGCGAGGAGTTCGCCGACTACCCCGCCGTCATCGACACCCTCGAGAAGGACCACGTCCAGACCCAGGACGAGGCGCTGCTCGACCTGTACCGCAAGATCCGCCCGGGCGAGCCGCCGACCGTCGAGGCCGGCCGCGCGCTGCTCGAGAACTTCTACTTCAACCCCAAGCGCTACGACCTGGCCAAGGTCGGTCGCTACAAGGTGAACAAGAAGCTCGGCCAGGACGCCCCGCTGTCCGACTCCGTGCTCACGCTGTCGGACGTCGTCGCGACCATCAAGTACCTCGCCGCGCTCCACATCGACAAGCCCACGCTGCCCGGCACGCGCAGCGGCGAGTCGATCGAGATCCGCGTCGAGCCGGACGACATCGACCACTTCGGCAACCGTCGCATCCGCGCGGTCGGCGAGCTCATCCAGAACCAGGTCCGCACGGGCCTGTCGCGGATGGAGCGCGTCGTGCGCGAGCGCATGACGACGCAGGACGTCGAGGCGATCACCCCGCAGACCCTGATCAACATCCGCCCTGTGGTGGCGTCGATCAAGGAGTTCTTCGGCACGTCGCAGCTGTCGCAGTTCATGGACCAGAACAACCCGCTCGCGGGCCTGACGCACAAGCGTCGCCTGTCCGCGCTCGGCCCGGGTGGTCTGTCCCGCGACCGCGCCGGCATGGAGGTCCGTGACGTCCACACGTCGCACTACGGCCGCATGTGCCCGATCGAGACGCCCGAGGGCCCGAACATCGGCCTCATCGGCTCGCTCGCGACGTACGGGCGGATCAACCCGTTCGGCTTCGTCGAGACGCCCTACCGGCGCGTCGTCGACGGCGTCGTCTCGGACGAGGTCGACTACCTCACGGCCGACGACGAGGACCGGCACATCATCGCGCAGGCCAACGCGCCGCTGACCAACGAGGGCCTCTTCGTCGAGGACGCCGTGCTCGTGCGCACCAAGGGCGGCGAGCCCGACCTGGTGCCCGGCGCGAACGTCGACTACATGGACGTCTCGCCGCGCCAGATGGTCTCGGTCGCCACCGCGCTCATCCCGTTCCTCGAGCACGACGACGCGAACCGTGCCCTCATGGGTGCCAACATGCAGCGCCAGGCCGTGCCGCTGGTCCGCTCCGAGGCGCCGCTGGTCGGCACCGGCATGGAGCGGCGTGCGGCGGTCGACGCGGGCGACGTCATCGTGGCGACCAAGCCCGGTGTCGTCACCGAGGTGTCCGCCGACCTCGTCGTCGTCGCCAACGACGACGCGACGACGTCGACGTACCGCATCGCCAAGTTCCGGCGCTCCAACCAGGGCACCTGCTACAACCAGCGGGTCCTGGTCGAGCACGGCGCGCGCGTCGAGGTCGGCTCCGTGCTGGCCGACGGCCCGGCGACGGACGAGGGCGAGCTGGCGCTCGGCCGCAACCTGCTCGTGGCGTTCATGTCGTGGGAGGGCCACAACTACGAGGACGCGATCATCCTGTCGCAGCGCCTCGTGCAGGACGACGTGCTGTCCTCGATCCACATCGAGGAGCACGAGGTCGACGCGCGCGACACCAAGCTCGGCCCGGAGGAGATCACGCGGGACATCCCGAACGTCTCCGAGGAGGTCCTGGGTGACCTGGACGAGCGCGGCATCATCCGCATCGGTGCCGAGGTCGCGGCGGGCGACATCCTCGTCGGCAAGGTCACGCCCAAGGGCGAGACCGAGCTGACCCCGGAGGAGCGCCTGCTGCGCGCCATCTTCGGTGAGAAGGCCCGCGAGGTCCGCGACACGTCGCTCAAGGTCCCGCACGGCGAGTCGGGCACGGTCATCGAGGTCCGCACGTTCAGCCGCGACGACGGCGACGAGCTGCCGGCCGGCGTGAACGAGCTGGTCCGCGTGTACATCGCGCAGCGCCGCAAGATCACGGACGGCGACAAGCTCGCCGGCCGTCACGGCAACAAGGGCGTCATCTCCAAGATCCTGCCCGTCGAGGACATGCCGTTCCTCGAGGACGGCACGGCCGTGGACGTGGTGCTCAACCCGCTCGGCGTCCCGGGGCGCATGAACGTCGGCCAGGTGCTCGAGACGCACCTGGGCTGGGTGGCCAAGCAGGGCTGGGACATCCAGCTCGCCGAGGGCGATGTCTCGTGGCGCGACGGCGTCCCTGACGCCGTGGCGAGCTCGAAGCCCGGCAACCCCGTCGCCACCCCGGTGTTCGACGGTGTTCCCGAGAAGACCCTCACCGGTCTGCTCGGCTCGACGCTCCCCAACCGGGACGGCGAGCGCATGGTCAAGGGCGACGGCAAGGCGCGGCTCTTCGACGGCCGCTCCGGCGAGCCGTTCCCGGAGCCCGTGTCCGTCGGCTACATGTACATCCTCAAGCTGCACCACCTGGTGGACGACAAGATCCACGCCCGCTCCACCGGCCCGTACTCGATGATCACGCAGCAGCCGCTGGGTGGTAAGGCGCAGTTCGGTGGCCAGCGGTTCGGCGAGATGGAGGTGTGGGCCCTCGAGGCGTACGGCGCTGCCTACACGCTGCAGGAGCTCCTCACCATCAAGTCGGACGACGTCCCGGGCCGCGTCAAGGTCTACGAGGCGATCGTCAAGGGCGAGAACATCCCGGACTCCGGCATCCCCGAGTCGTTCAAGGTCCTGCTCAAGGAGATGCAGTCGCTCTGCCTGAATGTCGAGGTGCTGTCCTCCGACGGCGTGTCGATCGACATGAAGGAGAACGACGACGAGGTCTACCGCGCTGCGGAAGAGCTCGGCATCGACCTGTCGCGGCGCCCGAACGCCAGCAGCGTCGAAGAGATCTGACGTCGAGCCCCGGGCCGGCCACGCTCGCGCGAAGCCGGACCGGGTGCCCGCACCCCTCAGCACGATTTCCGTTCCGCCGGTTCTCGAAACCGGCAAGCGAAGGAAGTAGGACCCCCTTGCTCGACGTCAACGTCTTCGACGAGCTGCGCATCGGCCTTGCCTCGGCCGACGACATCCGTGCCTGGTCGCACGGCGAGGTGAAGAAGCCCGAGACCATCAACTACCGCACCCTCAAGCCGGAGAAGGACGGGCTCTTCTGCGAGAAGATCTTCGGCCCCACCCGGGACTGGGAGTGCTACTGCGGCAAGTACAAGCGCGTGCGCTTCAAGGGCATCATCTGCGAGCGCTGCGGCGTCGAGGTGACGCGCTCGAAGGTGCGCCGTGAGCGCATGGGCCACATCGAGCTGGCCGCCCCCGTCACGCACATCTGGTTCTTCAAGGGTGTGCCGTCGCGGCTGGGCTACCTGCTCGACCTGGCGCCGAAGGACCTGGAGAAGGTCATCTACTTCGCGGCCTACATGATCACGTGGGTCGACGTGGACGGTCGCCAGGAGGACCTCCCGAACCTCCAGAACGAGATCGACCTGGAGAAGAAGGAGATCTCGGACCGGCGCGACAACGACATCAACACCCGCGCCACCAAGCTCGAGGCCGACCTGGCCGAGCTCGAGGCCGAGGGTGCCAAGGCCGACGCGCGCCGCAAGGTGCGCGACTCCGCCGAGCGCGAGATGGCCCAGCTGCGCAAGCGGTCGGACGCCGAGCTCGACCGCCTCGAGCAGGTCTGGGACCGGTTCAAGAACCTCAAGGTCGCGGACCTCGAGGGCGACGAGATGCTGTATCGCGCGCTGCAGGACCGCTACGGCAACTACTTCGAGGGCTCGATGGGCGCCGCGGCGATCCAGAAGCGTCTCGAGGCGTTCGACCTGGTGGCCGAGGGTGACTCGCTGCGCGAGACCATCCGCAGCGGCAAGGGGCAGCGCAAGACCCGTGCCCTTAAGCGGCTCAAGGTCGTCAACGCGTTCCTCACGACGAACAACTCGCCGACGGGCATGGTCCTGGACGCGGTCCCGGTCATCCCGCCGGACCTGCGCCCGATGGTCCAGCTCGACGGTGGCCGCTTCGCCACGTCGGACCTGAACGACCTGTACCGCCGCGTCATCAACCGGAACAACCGCCTCAAGCGGCTGCTCGACCTCGGCGCGTGACCGCCGACGATGATGAGGTCGTTGGCCGAGATGCGCGTCTCGGGTGTGGCGTACTGGAAGTCGATCCCGGGTGACTTCACCCCGATGATCGTGACCCCGTACCGCTCGCGCACCTTGGACTGCGCGAGGGTGAACCCCTGCGCCTCCTTCGGGGCCGCATCTTCACGACCGTGAACCCGTCCTCGACCTCGATGTAGTCGAGCATCTTGCCGCTGACGAGGTGCGCGACGCGCGACCCGGCGTCGGCCTCGGGCAGGACGACGTGGTGCGCGCCGATGCGCTGCAGGATGCGCGCGTGCTCGGAGCTGATCGCCTTGGCCCAGATCTGCGGGACACCGATGTCGACCAGGTTGCCCGTGATCAGCACGGACGCCTCGAGGTACGACCCGACGCCGACGACCGCGACGGGGAACTCGCGTGCGCCCAGCTGCTCGAGCGCGTCGGGGTTCACCGCGTCGGCCTCGACCAGCGGGATGCGCCCGGACCACTGGGCGACCAGCTCGGGGTTGCGCTCGACGGCCAGGACGTCCTGGCCGAGGCGGTCGAGGGTCGAGGCGATGGCGGACCCGAACCGCCCGAGGCCGATGACCAGGACGCCCGAGTCCTTCTTCGGGGTGCGGGGTGCGTTGCGCGGCTCGCCGCCGCCTGAACGCAGGCTCTCAGCCAACGATGGGCCTCTCCTCCGGGTAGCGGATGACACGTCGACGGTTGCGCAGCGCGAGCGCCGCCGCAAGCGTCATGGTGCCGGTCCGGCCGATGAACATGAGCACGACGAGCACGTACTTCGCCGGTGTCGGCAGGTCGGCGGTGATGCCGGTCGACAGCCCGGCCGTCGCGAACGCCGAGATGACCTCGAAGAGCACGCGGTCGAGCGTCAGCCCGGTGATGGCCAGCAGCAGGAGGGTGGCGATCAGCACGATCGTCGCGGAGACGAAGCTGACGGCGATGGCGACCTGCAGCGTCTCGCGCGGGATGCGCCGGCCGAACGCCTCGACGTCACGGTCGCCGCGGCCCTCGGCGACGATCGCGAGCAGCATGACGGCCAGGGTGGTGACCTTGATGCCGCCCGCGGTCGACGCCGAGCCCCCGCCGACGAACATCAGGGCGTCGAGCAGGAGCCACGTGCCCTCGTGCATCTGCCCCACGTCGACCGTCGAGAACCCGCCCGAGCGGGGCATGACGCCCGCGAACAGCGACGCGAGGATGGTCCCCGGGGCGTCGAGCGGCCGGAACGTGTCCGGGTTGGTCCACTCGAACGCCGCGACCACCACGGACCCGAACAGCACCAGGGCGAGGCTCGTCGTGATCGTCAGCTTGGAGTGCAGGCTCCAGCGGCGCGGCTCGCGCAGGTGGTTGGCGACGTTGAGGATGACGGGGAAGCCCAGGGACCCGATGAACACGCCGATGATGATCGGCAGCAGCATCCACCAGTCGGAGACGAACGGGTCCAGCCCCTCGGGGGTCGGCACGAAGCCCGCGTTGTTGAACGCCGAGACGGAGTAGAACACCGCGTGCCACGCGGCCGTCCCCGTGGACTCCCCGTGCACGAGCAGCCGCGGGAACAGCACCAGGGCGATCGCGACCTCCAGGACCGTCGACGTCACGATGACGGTGCGGACCAGCGACCCCACCTCGCCCAGGCGGGTCACCTTGGTCTCGGACGACACCAGCAGACGCTGCGTCAGGCCGATGCGCCGCGACACGGCCATGCCGAGCAGCGACGCGAGCGTCATGACGCCCAGCCCGCCGATCTTGATCGCCACGAGGATGACCACCAGGCCCCACGCGGACCAGTACTCCCCGGTGGGCACGACGACCAGCCCCGTGACGGTGGTCGCGGACGTCGCGGTGAACAGGGCGTCGACGAGCGGCGCGCGCTCGCCACCGGCCGTCGCCCACGGTGCGGACAGCAGCACGGTGATGACGGCGATGACGAGGGCGAAGACGCCGAGCGCGAGTCGTGCGGGGGACTGCCGGGCCGACCGGTCGACGTACTCGCGCGCGCTCCACAGCAGGCCGGGCCCCGCTGCCATCCCACCTCCCGCTGTCCACCTGGTCGCAGACCCCACACTCTGGCACGTGCCGCCCCTCCCCACGCACTGGCGCGGCCTGCACGTCGGGTCGACACACGCCGTGTGACGGTGGGACGGTGAGCCCATGACGGCCTCCGACGCGCACCCCGCCGCGCGCGTCACCGGGGCACCGACGCTGCGGGTCGTCTGGGCGACCGAGCTCCTCGCGTACGACTTCGGCTTCGGTCACCCCATGACGTCCGACCGGATCGACCTGACGATCGCGCTCGCCGCCCAGCTCGGCCTGCTCGACGCGGCGGGCGTCGAGGTGGTGGGGGCGGAGCCGGCGTCCGACGCGCTGCTGGCGACCGTGCACGAGCCCGCGTACGTCGCGGCGGTGCACGCGGCGGCCGAGCACGGCGTCCCGGACCTGGTGCGCGGCCTGGGGACGCGGGACGACCCGCTGTTCCCGCAGATGCACGACGCCGCCGCCCGCGTCGTGGCCGGCACGGTCGACGCGGCGATGGCGGTGTGGGAGGGCCGGGCGGAGCACGCGCTGAACGTGGGCGGTGGCCTGCACCACGCGCGGCCGGGCGCCGCGTCGGGCTTCTGCGTCTACAACGACGCGGCCGTCGCGATCCGGGCGCTGCTGGACGCCGGCGCGCAGCGGGTCGCGTACGTCGACGTGGACGCGCACCACGGCGACGGCGTCCAGGACGTCTTCTGGGACGACCCGCGGGTGCTGACCGTGTCGATCCACGAGACGGGGCACGCGCTGTTCCCCGGAACGGGGTACCCGACGGAGACGGGGGGGCCCCGCGCGGACGGCACGGCCGTCAACGTGGCGCTGCCCTCCCGGACGGACGACGCGGGCTGGCTGCGCGCGATCGAGGCGGTCGTGCCCGCGGTGGTCCGCGAGTTCGCGCCCGACCTGCTCGTCACCCAGCACGGCTGCGACACCCACCTCATGGACCCGCTCGCGACGCTGCGGGTGTCGGTGGACGCGCAGAAGGTCGCGGCGTCCCTGCTGCACGACCTGGCGCACGAGGTCTGCGACGGGCGGTGGGTCGCGCTCGGCGGCGGCGGGTACGCGATCCTCGACGTCGTCCCGCGGACGTGGTCGCACCTGCTGGGCGTCGCGTCGCACCGCCCGGTGGACCCGGCGACCCCGGTGCCGCAGGAGTGGCTCGACCTCGTGCAGCAGCGCTACGGGCGTGCCGCGGTGCCGGTGATGACGGACCACGCGACGGCCTGGTACCGGCCCTGGTCCGCGGGCTACGACCCGGCGAACGACGTGGACCGCGCGATCCGCGCGACCCGCGCGGCCGTGTTCCCGTCGCTGGGTCTCGACCCGGACCTCGACTGACCGTCACGACGGGAGGACCGTCACGACGGGAGGACCGTCACTGCGGTGGGCCGGGCGGGTGTCACCCCTATCCCACCTGTCACACGCGCCACTACTGTGGGCCGCGCACCCGGGCGCCCGGGTGCGCGACGCCGGCGCGGCCCGGTCAGCTGGAGGGCCGAGGCATGGGCGAGGAGCAGGGCGGACCCCAGGGTCGCGTGCGGTTCCTCACGGTCGTCGAGGTCGCGGACCTCATGCGGGTCTCGCGGATGACCGTGTACCGGCTGGTGCACGCGGGTGAGCTGCCCGCCGTGCGCGTCGGACGGTCGTTCCGCGTGCCGCAGGACGCGCTCGACGCGTACCTGAGGTCGTCGGCGACGGTCGACCCCGGGATGCTCGGCGAGGACCGCCGGACCTCCTGAGGACACCGGTGCCGGCCGTGCGGCACGGGCAGGCGCACGGCAGGCACACGGCAGGCACCCGACGAGCGCCCGGTGAGCACCCCGCACGGCCGGGAGTTCGCGGTCGCGGTACGCCATCGCGTAAGGTGGGCGCTCGGACTTTGCGTGCGTGGGTGATTCGGGTGGGCCCGATGCGCACCGCGCGTCGATCGACCACCACTCGCGGCCCTGACGGGTCGTGACCGGACACGAGTGAGGACCGCATGGGATCCGTCATCAAGAAGCGCCGCAAGCGTATGGCGAAGAAGAAGCACCGCAAGCTGCTGCGCAAGACGCGTCACCAGCGCCGCAACAAGAAGTGAGCTGAGCGCCGCTCGTCGGCGCGTCGTGCACCCCGGGCCCGGTCGCCACGACCGGGCCGACGTGTGTCCGGGACCACCCGGCGCAGCGTCCTCGATAGGCTGCCCGGGCGACGGCGCTGCTGCCGTCTCGTCTGCCACGCGTGCGTCCGCCTGTCGTCGGACCCACGGGCACGGATCCGAGGAGGTCGGCCATGCCGACGACGATGGCCGACGTGGCGCGGGTCGCGGGTGTCTCGGTGAAGACGGTCTCCAACGTCATCAACGACTACCCGTACGTGCGCGCCGAGACGCGCGCGCGGGTGGTCGCCGCCATCGACCAGCTCGGGTACGAGGTGAACCTCGCGGCCCGCAACCTGCGCCTGGGGCGCACGGGCATGATCGGGCTCGCGGTCCCGGAGCTGCGCCAGGCGTACTTCGGTGAGCTTGCGGACGAGGTCCTGCGCATCGGCCGCGAGCGGGGGGTCACCGTCATCATCGAGCCGACGGGCGGCACGCGGGAGCAGGAGCTGCAGGTGCTCAACGGCCCGGGACGCAAGCTCACCGACGGCCTGCTGTTCATCCCGGTCGCGGTCGACGTCGCCGACGTCGCGGCGGTGGCACCGCACGTCCCCCTCGTGCTGCTCGGCGAGCAGGTCGCCGGCGCCGCGGCCGGGGTGGACCACGTGTCGATGCGCGACAGCGAGGCGGTCGAGGCGGCGACGCGGCTGCTCGTCGAGCGCGGCCGTCGGCGCGTCGCCGTCGTCGGGATGCAGCGCGAGCACCCCTTCGCCACAGCCCGCCTGCGGTACGCGGGCTACCTCGCCGCGCTGGAGGCGTGCGGGATCGCGTTCGACCCGCGCCTGGTCGGCTGGGCGCCGCCGACCTGGCGCCGCGCGGACGGTGCCGCCGGCATGGCGGCGGTCCTCGACTCGGGTGCGGAGCCCGACGGCGTCGTCGCCCTGAACGACTCCCTGGCGATCGGCGTGCTGTCCGAGCTGCGTGCACGGGGCCTGTCCGTCCCGGACGACGTGGCGGTCATCGGCTTCGACGACACCGACGAGGCCAGGTTCACGGACCCGCCGCTGACGACCGTCGACCCCGGACGCGGGGAGATCGCGCGGGTCGCGTTCGACCTGCTGTGGGACCGCCTGCAGCGTTCCGGCGCGCCGCACGAGCCGGTGACGCACCTGGCGAGCATGCGGATCGTCGAGCGCGGGACCACGCCGCCACACTGAGACGCGCGCAGGTCGGCCGGCACGTTGCTGCCGACACCTGCCGGTCCGCGTCGGGACCCTAGAGCGGACGCTCCAGCACGTAGTCGTCCTCGACCCGCTCGCCGACGCGGAAGTGCTTGACGCCGACGACCGCGAACCCCTCGCGCGCGTAGAACGCCTGGGCGCGCGCGTTGTGCTGGTTGACGCCCAGCCACATCCCGCCGCCGCCGAGGGCGCGGGCGTGGTCGAAGGAGGTGCGCAGCAGGGTGGCTGCGACGCCGGCGCCGTGCTGGTCCGGGTGCACGTAGCACTTGGACAGCTCGACCGTCGGGCGGATGTGCACGGCCGCGCGGGCGTCCTCGTCCGTCGGCTCCCCGGCGACGAGCATCGTGTACCCGAGCAGCACGCCGTCGTCGCCGGGCGTCGCGGCGACGAGCACGACGTGCCCCGCGTCGGCCGCGTACGCCGCGAAGTGCTCGGCGCGCAGGTGCGCGTCGAGGAACAGCCCCTGGTCGGCGGCGGTCGACCCGGGCGGGCACGCCAGCGGGAACGTCAGCGCGGCCAGCTCCGCCAGTGCGGTGGAGTCCCGCGGCTGCGCGGTCCGCACGGCCCAGTTGGTCGTCGCCGTCATGGTGCCCCCATCCGGCCCCGGATCGAGCGCCGCAGGGCGCGTCCGACGACCGCGAGCGCCCAGACGACCCCGGCGAGGCTCGCGGCGTTGACGCCGCGTCGCGCCTGCCTGCGCCGGGTGCGGAACTCCCGCACGGGCCAGCCCACCTCGGCGGCGTGCCGGCGCAGCCGGCCGTCGGGGTTGATGGCGCACGGGTGGCCGACCGTGGACAGGATCGGGACGTCGTTGGTCGAGTCCCCGTAGGCGTGGCACCGGTCGAGCTCGTACCCCTCCCGGGCGGCGAGCGCGCGGACGGCGCTCGCCTTGGCCTCGCCGTGCACCAGGTCGCCCACGAGCCGCCCGGTGTAGTAGCCGTCCTCGTGCTCGGCGACCGTGCCGAGCGCACCGGTGGCTCCGAGCCTGCGCGCGATGAGCTCACCGATCTCGACGGGCGTGGCGGTCACCAGCCACACGGCGTGCCCGTCGGCCAGGTGCGCGTCGAGCAGGGCCTGGGTGCCGGGGTAGATGCGCAGGCTCAGCACCTCGTCGTAGACGTCCTCGGCGATTGCCGTGACCTCGGCGACCGAGTGGCCGCGCATGATGTCCAGCGCGCGGGCGCGCAGCTCGTCGATCTGGCGGCGGTCCTCACCGAACACGCGGTACCGCGCCTGCTGCCCGGCGAAGTTCACGAGGTCGCGCTTGCGGAAGAAGCCCCGCCGGTACAGCCCGACGGCGAGGTGGAAGGAGCTGGCCCCGCGGATGATGGTGTTGTCGACGTCGAAGAAGGCCGCGACGCGGGTGCCGTCGGGCACGAGCGCGGCCAGGGGCGTCTCGACCGTGGCGGCGACGATGCGCTGGTCCGTGCCGTCGCCCGCGTGCATCGGGCCACTGTAACGAGCGCGGGCCGCGGGTGGGGCGGTCGTCTCCCGCGGGCTGGGCCCGCCCGGGCTAGCGTGGCCCTCGTGGACGAGGCGACGACGGCCCGGGTCGTGCTGTACGGGCGCGCGGGGTGCCACCTGTGCGACGTGGCACGCTCCCTCGTGGCGCGGGTGTGCGCGGAGGTCGGCGCGACGTGGGCGGAGGTCGACGTCGACGCGCCGGCGGCCGACGGGCACGTGCTCGCGGACGAGCTGGGGAGCTGGTGCCGGTGGTCGACGTCGACGGCGTGCGGCGCGGGTACTGGCGGATCGACGAGACACGCCTGCGACGGGCTCTCGCGACGGGGGGCGCCAGGGCCTAGCGTGAGACCCCTGGCACCGGGGCCTTCCTGCGGTGCCGCGGGCACAGGGGGTCGCGTGGACGAACGGCGCACGGCAGGGCGGCGGGACGGCGACCGGCGAGCCGCGCGCGACGGCCAGCCCGTGCCGCCGGCGACGGTGGCCCGGCTGCCGGGCTACCTGCGCGCGCTGGAGGCCACGGCGGCCACGGGCGCGGTCCTGACCTCGTCCGACGAGCTTGCGGCGCGTGCGGGCGTGACGCCGGCGCAGCTGCGCAAGGACCTGTCGTTCCTCGGCTCGTACGGCCGCCGCGGCGTCGGCTACGACGTGGGCCACCTGCGCGAGCAGATCACCGTCGTGCTGGGCCTGGCGGACGTGCGCCGCGTGCTGCTGGTGGGCGTGGGCAACCTGGGCCACGCGCTCGCGAACTACGCGGGCATCGCGGAGCGCGGCTTCGTGCTCGTGGGTCTCCTCGACGCGGACCCCGCGGTCGTGGGCACGACCGTGGCCGGCCTGGTGGTGGAGCCCGCCGCCGACCTGGCGGCCGTCGTGGCGCGCACGGGGGCGACGATCGCGGTGCTGACGACGCCCGCGGGCGTCGCGCAGGCCGTGTGCGACGAGCTCGTGGCGGCGGGCGTGGTGGGGATCCTCACGTTCGCGCCGCGTGCGCTGCGCGGGTGCCGCCCCACGTCGACGTCCGCGCGGTGGACGTGGCCTCCGAGCTGCAGATCCTCGCGTTCCACGACCGTGCGCGCAGCGTGGGGGGTGGGGCGTCGTGACGGCGGGACGCCGCGAGGGCGCGACCGGTGCGGTCGCGCCCTCGCGGGGACGTGCGTGCCGGCGTCGGCCGGCGGGACGGCTCAGGCCCTGATGGCCGAGACGTCGAGGTCGATGCGCACCTTGTCGGCGACGAGCACGCCGCCGGCCTCGAGCGCGGCGTTCCACGTCAGGCCGAAGTCCTTGCGCGAGATGGTGACGGTCGCCTCGAAGCCGGCGCGGGTGTTGCCGAACGGGTCGACCGCGGTGCCGTTGAACTCGGTCTCGAGCTCGACGGGGCGGGTCACGCCGTGGATCGTCAGGTCGCCGTGGACGACGTGGGCGGAGCCGGACTCCCGGACGCCGGTGGAGACGAAGGTCCACTGGCCGAACTGCTCGACGTCGAAGAACTCGCCGCTCTGGAGGTGGCCGTCGCGGCCGGCGTCACCGGTCGTGACGGTGGAGGGGTCCAGCGTGACGGTGACGGACGACGTCTCGAGGTCCTCGCCGATCGTCAGGGCGCCGGAGGTCACCGCGACGGTGCCGCGGACCTTGGAGATGCCGGCGTGCCGGACGGTGAACGACGCCTCGGTGTGGGACGGGTCGATGGTCCAGGTGCCGGTGGTGAGGCCGGTGGGAAGCGCGGTCATGATGGTCCTCTGCAGCTCGGGGCCGAACGGATTCGTTGACTCGACAAGTATCTGTTGTTGATCTTTCTACTACAGTGAGGACGTCATTGCAACCCCCACCCTGGAGGACGACGTGCCGAGCCGCAGCCCGATCGCCGAGCGGTCGACCGCGGGCGCCGCCCCCGGCCCGCAGCCCGCCCCGCCCGGCGCCGGTACGCCCGATGCGCCGCCCGAGGTGCGCTGGCTCTCCGCGACGCAGCAGGAGCACTGGCGTGCCTTCCGCGACGGCACCGCGCTCCTCTTCGACGTCCTGGCACGTGAGCTCGACGACACGAGCGGCATGTCGCTGGGGGAGTACGAGGTCCTGGTCCGCCTCTCCGAGTCGCCCGGACGCACGCTGCGCATGTCGGAGCTGGCCGACGACCTCGCCCACTCCCGCAGCCGCCTGACGCACACCGTGGCCCGCATGGAGCGCGACGGCATCGTGCGGCGCGAACCCGCGCTGGACGACGCGCGCGGGGTCAACTGCGTCCTGACCGAGCGCGGGTGGGGCGTGCTGGTCGCCGCGGCGCCCGGGCACGTCGCCTCGGTGCGCGCCCACCTCGTCGACGTGCTCGACGACGAGCAGCTCGCCGCGCTGGGCGTCGCCATGCAGGTCGTCGTCGACCACCTGCGCGGCCCCGCGTGCGCGCCGCCCGCGGGCGACGACGCCGGTCCGGCCGGACCGTGACCGGCCGCCGAGCCGCAGCGGTCCGGGGTACCCAGGAGACTTTGCGACACTGTGCACATGGTCGCCACCACGGTCCACCTGCTGCGGCACGGTGAGGTCCACAACCCCGACGGCGTGCTCTACGGCAGGCTCCCCGGCTACCGGCTGTCCGAGCGCGGGCAGCAGATGGCCGAGCTCGTCGCGGGCACGCTCGCGGGCGACCACGACGCGCCCCGGCGCGACGTGGTGGTCGTGACCGCGTCCCCCCTGCAGCGGGCGCAGGAGACGGCGGCACCGATCGCCGCCGCCTTCGGGCTCGCGGTCGGCACGGACGACCGGATCATCGAGGCCGCCAACCACTTCCAGGGCATGACGTTCGGCGTCGGCGACGGCTCCCTGCGCCACCCCGGGCACTGGCCGCACCTGCGCAACCCGATCCGGCCGTCGTGGGGCGAGGCGTACGCCGAGCAGGTCGACCGGGTGCTCGCCGCGGTCGAGTCGGCCCGCATCGCCGCGCGCGGCCACGAGGCGGTCCTCGTCAGCCACCAGCTGCCGATCTGGGTCACGCGCCTCGCGCTCGAGAACCGCCGGCTGTGGCACGACCCGCGCCGCCGGCAGTGCGCGCTCGCCTCCCTGACGACCCTGCGGTTCGAGGGGACACCCTCGTCGGTGTCGGCTACAGCGAGCCGGCCGCGGCGCTGCTCCCCGGCGCGTCACCGGTCCCCGGGGCCTGACGTGCACGCCGCGCCCCGACGTCGCCGCGCCGCCCTCGCGGCCGCGGCGACCCTCCTGCTCGCGGTCGCCGGGTGCGCCGCCGACGGCGGCAGCGGCGCCGCGCCGGACGTCGTCGACCAGGGCTACCAGTCGGGTGACGGGTCGACGACCACGTGGCCCGCCGGCGAGCGGGTCGGACCGGTCGAGATCACCGGCACCGACTACGAGGGCACGTCCCACGACCTGGCGCAGTGGCGCGGCGACGTCGTGCTGCTCAACACCTGGTACGCCGCGTGCCCGCCGTGCCGGGCCGAGGCCCCGGACCTCGCGGCCGTCGCGACCGAGTACGCCGACCAGGGCCTGCGCGTGCTCGGCATCAACAGCCGCGACGCGGCCGGCGCCGCGCAGGCGTTCCAGCGCCGGCTCGAGGTGCCCTACCCCTCGCTCGACGACCGCGGAGGGTCGGCGATCGCGTCCCTGCAGGGCGTGGTCCCCGTGAACGCGGTGCCGACGACCATCCTGCTCGACCGCGACGGCACGGTCGCGGCGCGGGTCCTCGGCCTCGTCGACGGGGCCACGCTGCGCGCACTGGTCGAGGAGCTGCTCGCCGAGGAGGCGTCGGGGCCCGACCCGTCCGCCGCCGACCCGACCGCCGCCGACCCGACCGCCGCCGACCCGACCGCCGCCGACCCGACCGCGCTGCCGGCTCGCGCGGCCCTCAGGGGCGCCGCCCGGTGACCGGAGGCGCGGTCGTGCTCGGCGTCGGTTCGACCGTCGCCGACGGCTCGCTGCTGCTCGCCGTGCCCGTCGCGCTGCTCGCGGGTCTCGTGTCGTTCGCGTCGCCGTGCGTCCTGCCGCTCGTGCCCGGCTACCTGGGGCTGCTCGGCGGCCTGGTCGGGGAGGAGCGCCCGGGGCCGGGTGCGCGGCTCGGCCTGGTCGACGCGACCGACGTCGTGCGTTTCGGTGTCGCGCCCGCGCGGGCGGGCGCCGAGGCGCGTCCCGCTGCTGCGGCCCCGGTGCCGGGTGCGGGCACCGTCGCCCTGCCGACGCCCGGCGCCGCCGTGCCGCTGCCCGCACCCGCCGGCCGGCGCACGCTCGTGCTCGGGATCACGCTCTTCGTCCTCGGGTTCTCCGCGGTGTTCGTCGCGTTCGGCGCGCTCGCCGGGACCCTCGGGGCCGCGCTGTGGCAGTGGCAGGACCCGGTGAGCCGCGTGCTCGGCGCCCTGACGGTCGTGCTCGGCCTGGCGTTCCTCGGCGCCGTCCCGTTCCTCCAGGGCGAGCGGCGGGTGCGCCTTGCGCCGCGCGCGGGCGTGTGGGGTGCGCCGCTGCTCGGCGTCGCGTTCGGCCTCGGCTGGACGCCGTGCATCGGCCCGACGCTCGCCGCGATCCTCACGCTGTCCCTCACGGGCGGCTCGGCCGGGCGCGGCGCCCTGCTCGCGGTCGCGTTCTGCGTCGGCCTCGGCCTGCCGTTCGTGCTCGTCGGCCTGGGCCTGCAGCGCTCGCAGCGCGCTCTGGCGTGGCTGCGCCGGCACCGCCGCGCGGTGCAGCGCACCGGCGGTGCCGTCCTCGTGGTGCTGGGAGTCGCGCTGCTCACCGGCGCGTGGGGCACCTGGGCGGCCTGGCTCCAGGGCGTGCTGACCGGCGGCGACCCGTTCGTGCCCGCGCTGTGAGCGACGACACGGCACGCCCCGCGGACGCGACCGCCGGGTACCGCCCCGAGGGCCTCGACGACGCGTTCACCGACGGCCCCGGCCCCGACGGCGCGGACCGGACCCGGGCCACCCCGTCCGGGACCGACCCGTCGCTGCCCGCGCTGGGCGTCGTCGGGTGGCTGCGCTGGGCGTGGCGCCAGCTCACGAGCATGCGCGTCGCGCTCCTGCTGCTCGTGCTGCTCGCCGTCGCGGCCGTGCCCGGCACGATGTTCCCGCAGCGCCCGCAGGACCCTGCGGCGGTCTCCGCGTACCTCACGGAGCACGCGACCGCCGGGCCGTGGCTCGACCGGCTGGGCTTCTTCGACGTCTACGCGTCGGTCTGGTTCTCGGCGATCTACCTGCTGCTGTTCGTGTCGCTGGTCGGGTGCATCCTGCCCCGGACGCGGGTGCACCTCGCGGCGGTGCGCGGTCGGCCGCCGCGCACGCCCCGACGGTTCGGCCGGTTCCCCGCGCAGGGCGCGGGCACGTCCGACGACGCGCCGCGGGACGTCGTCGAGCGTGCGGCGGCAGTGCTGCGCCGCCGCCGGCTCGCCGTCCCCGCCTACCGCGTCGACGTGCGCGACGAGGGCGCCGGCACGTGGTCGGCGTCCGCCGAGCGCGGCTACCTGCGCGAGACGGGCAACCTGGTGTTCCACCTGGCGCTGGTGGGCCTGCTCGTCGCGGTGGCGACCGGGCAGCTGCTGCACTACCGCGGGCAGGCGATCGTCGTGCAGGGCACGGGATTCGCCAACGTGCAGGCGTCGTACGACACGTTCGAGCGCGGGTCCGCCTTCGACCCCGCGGACCTCGTGCCGTTCACCATGCGCCTCGACGAGTTCGAGGCGCGCTTCGACCCCGAGACGCTGCAGTCGCGCGACTTCACCGCGTACGTGACCGTCACCGAGCCCGGGGGCGAGCCGGACGAGCGCACCGTGAAGGTCAACTACCCGATCGTCGCGGGCGGCGCCAAGGTGTACCTGCAGGGCAACGGCTACGCACCCGCCGTGACGGTGCGCGACGCCGCGGGCGAGGTCGCGTTCTCCGGCGCCGTGCCGTTCCTGCCGCAGGACGACGTCTACACGTCGCGCGGTGTCATCAAGGTGCCCGACGTGTCAGACGACCAGCCGCAGATCGGGCTCGTCGGGTTCCTGCTGCCCACGGCCGAGGAGCCCGTCGCAGGCCTGTGGCGCTCGGTGCACCCGCAGCCGGCGGACCCGCTGCTCGTGCTGTCCGTGTGGAGCGGCAACCTCGGCCTGGACACCGGCGTGCCGCAGAACGCGTTCCGCCTCGACGAGTCCCGCATGGAGCAGGCCGTCGACGACGCGGGCGACGTCGTGACCCTGTACGTCCGCCCGGGCGAGACGGTCGACCTCCCCGACGGGCTCGGCACCCTGACGTTCGACGAGCTGCCCCGCTTCGTCGCGCTGGACCTGCGGCACGACCCGTCGCTGGCGTGGGTGCTGGCGTTCGCGCTGCTCGCGCTCGGCGGCCTCACGACGTCGCTGTTCGCCCCGCGGCGGCGCCTGTGGCTGCGGGCGGCCCCGGCCGAGGACGGGACCACCGGCGGAGCTACAGTGATCACGGCCGCCGGGCTCGCCCGCGGCGACGACGTCGGCCTGCAGCCCGAGCTCGACCGCGTCCTCGCCGACGTGCTCGGTGCGCCCCCCGGCCCGTCGCACGACACCCCCGGGCCCCACCCCCCGCAGGAGGACAGGACATGACCGTCGCCGAGCTGAGCGACCTGTTCGTGTGGTCGGCCGCGACCGCGCTGACGATCGCGCTGGTCGCGTACGCCGTCGAGCTCGCGCGCATCACCGACGTGGCGCGCGCGGCGAGCGAGGCGCGCACGCACGTCGCCGTCGGTGCCGGCGCGTCCGCACCCGCCGCGCCGTCGGGACCGACGACGTCGCGGGCCGACGCCCCGGCACGGGGCCGCGCGGCGGGCATCGCGCGCTCGACGCTCGTGCTCGGCACGCTCCTGCTGCTCGTCGCGATCGTGCTGCGCGGGATCGCCGCGGGGCGCTGGCCGACCGCCAACATGTACGAGTTCACGGTCGTCGGCACGTTCTGCGCCACGACCGCGCTGGTCGTCGTGCAGCGCCGCCGGCCCATCGCGTTCGTCGGCGTCGTCGTGACGGGCATCGCCGTCCTCGCGCTCGTGCTCGCGCTGAACACGCTGCACGTGCAGGCCGACGCCGTGCAGCCCGCGCTGCAGCGGTACTGGCTCGTCATCCACGTCGGCGTCGCGATCATCGCGACCGGCATCTTCACCGTCGCGTTCGCGACGGCCGTGCTGCAGGTCCTGCGGGACGGCCGCGCGGCGGGACGGTCACGCCTGGCGCAGCCGTGGAGCCGGCTCGACGGCGTCCGCCAGGCGTTCCGCGGCGTGCGCGTCACGGGTCCCGCGTTCGCGTGGCTCGAGCAGGTCCCCGACGCGCGCCGCCTCGAGGCGATGTCGTTCCGGCTGCACGCGGTCGGCTTCGTGCTGTGGACGTTCACGCTCATCGGCGGCGCGATCTGGGCCGAGGAGGCCTGGGGCCGGTACTGGGGCTGGGACCCCAAGGAGGTCGGCACGTTCGTCGCCTGGGTCGTCTACGCCGCGTACCTGCACGCCCGCACCACGCGCGGCTGGGCCGGGCGCCGGGCGGCGTTCATCGCCTTCGTCGGCTACGCGGCCGTGATCGCCAACTTCACGGTCGTCAACCTGTTCATCGACGGCAAGCACTCGTACTCGGGGCTCTGAGCCCGCAGGCTCCGGCCAGGTCGACAGGCTCCGGTCAGGTCGACAGGCGCCGGTCAGGTCGACGGTGCGCCGTCGGCGCTGCCCGTGGCTCCTCGGTCGTCGGTGCGCCCGTCCTGCGGGCGGTCGTCCTGCGGAGGCCCGCCCTGCTCACGCACGTCCTGCTCACCGGACTGCTGCCCGGTCGGCGCGGGGCCGGCTGTCTTCTCGCGGCGGCGCTGCTCCTGCTCCAGGCGGAACAGGAACTCCGGGTCGTCGTCGGGGGCGACCGGTCCGCTGCGACGCGGACCCGGTCCGCCCGCCGGCGAGGCGCCGCGGCCGGCGACGAGCCAGGCCACGCCCCCGAGGACGGGGACCAGCACGATCAGGAGCCACGCGACGGCGGGCAGGCCGCGCCGCCGGTGCGCATCGCTCCCCAGCACGTCGAACGCGCAGTAGACCGTGAACGCGACGACGGCGACGAGGGCAGGTACCTGAGCACTCGTCCACCTTAGACGCGCGCGCCCCGCCTATCCTGGTCACGTGCCTGTCGTCGTCTACTCCGTGCTGCGCCTCGCCCTCTTCCTCGCCGTGACCGGCGTCCTGTGGTGGGCCGGGATGCGGTCGTGGCTCGCCCCCGTGCTGGGCGCCCTGCTCGCCTTCGCGCTGTCGTACGTCCTGCTCACCCGGCAGCGCGACGCCGCCGCGCTGCACCTCGCGACGCGCGCCGAGCGACGCCGCGCCGGCGCGGGCCTGGGGGCGCGTGCCCGCGCGGACGCGGACGCAGAGGACGCCGAGATCCACCGCTCGCCCTCGCCGCACGACAGCGACGCGTAGCCCCTGGACGACCCGGACGCTGCGAGGCCGGGCTCAGGTCGCTCATCGGGCACCACGAGCACGTGCGCCCGGCTCGCGGGCCGGCGGCGTCACAGGGCCAGGCCGAGCCCCAGCAGCACGCCGAACGCCAGCTCGAGCAGACCCGTCCCGCCGAGCACGGGGACCAGCGCGATGCCGCGCGCCCCGGCGAGCACCGCGACGGCCAGCACCACGGCGGGGGCGAGCAGCAGCAGCACGAGCAGCGACCACGGTGCGACGATCGCGCACACCGCCCCGAGCAGCACGGGGGCGACGACCGTCACGGCGTACACGCGGCGCGCGCGGTGCTCACCGAGGCGCACCGCGAGGGTCCGCTTGCCGACCAGCACGTCCGTCGGCACGTCGCGCAGGTTGTTGGCCATGAGCAGCGCGCACGCGAGCATCCCGATCGCGACGGCGCCGACCACCGACGGCCACGTCACCCCTGCGACCTGCGTGTACGTGGTGCCGAGCACCGCGACGAGGCCGAAGAACAGGAACACGCCGACCTCGCCGAGTCCCAGGTACCCGTAGGGACGACGTCCGCCCGTGTACGTCCACGCGGCGACCACGGCCAGCGCGCCCACGGCCAGCAGCCACCACGACCCGGACAGCGCGACGAGCCACAGCCCGAGCACGCCGGCCACGGCGAACGCGGCGAACGCGGCCCCCCGGACCTGCCGCGGCGGGGCGGCGCCCGAGGCCGTGAGCCGCATCGGCCCGACCCGGTCGACGTCCGTCCCCCGCACGCCGTCGGAGTAGTCGTTGGCGAAGTTGACGGCCACCTGCAGCGCGAGCGCGACGCCCGCCGCCAGCAGCGCCCGCCCCACGTGCGCGTCACCGGCCTGCGCCGCGGCGCCCGTCCCGACGAGCACGGGCGCGACTGCGGCGGGCAGGGTGCGGGGTCGCGCACCGGCGACCCAGTCGGTGGCGGTGGCCATCGTGCTCCTGTCGGTGGGGGTGTGGTCGTTCAAGGGGCGGTCGGCGGGGGCGACGTCATGCGCTGCGTGGCGAGCCGCGCGACGGCCCGGCGGTCCGGCTTGCCGGGGCCCCGCATCGGCAGCTCGTCGACGACGACGACCTGCCGTGGTGCGCTGGCCGGCCCGAGGGCCGACGCGACGGCCGTGCGCAGCGCCGTCAGCGGCGGCACCGCACCGTCCCGCGTCACGACGACCGCCACCACGGACTGCCCCCAGTGCTGGTCCGGCACACCGACGACGCACACCTCGCGCACGTCCGCGAAGCCCGCGACGACCTCCTCGACCGCCAGCGGGTCGACCTTCACGCCGCCCGACACGAGCACGTCGTCGAGCCGGCCGAGGACGTGCAGCAGGCCGTCGTCGAGGCGGCCGCGGTCGGCGGTGCGCAGCCAGCGCCGACCGCCCGTCGTGACGAACGTCGTCGCGTCGAGGTCGGGCCGGTGCAGGTAGCCGGTCGCGAGCGTGGGGCCGGTGAGCGCGATGCGGTGCTCCGCGTCGACGGCCACCTCGACACCGTCCAGCGGGCGCCCGTCGTACACGCAGCCGCCGCAGGTCTCCGTCATGCCGTAGGTGGTGACGAGGCGCAGCCCCGCGGCGCGGGCGCGGGCGAGCAGCGGCGGGGGGCAGGCGGCACCGCCCACGAGGATCGCGTCGAACGCGAGGGCCGCGGCGGTCGCGTCCGGGTCGTCGAGCACGCGCACCACCTGCGTCGGCACGAGCGAGGTGTAGTGCGGACCGGGCCCGTCGGTCGCGGCGAGCGCGGCGCCCGTGAAGACGGGGGCGCGGAACGGACCCGCGGGCAGCGTCGTCGGCTCCCGACCGGCCAGCAGCGCCCGCAGGAGGACCTGGAGACCCGCGACGTGGTGCACGGGCAGCGCCAGCAGCCACGAGCCCGGGCCCGCGAGCCGGGCCGCGGTCGCGTCGGCGGAGGCGCGCAACGCCGCCGCGGACAGCATCACGTCCCGCGGGTGACCGGTCGACCCGGACGTCCGCACCACCACCGCGACGTCCGCGGGCACGCGGGACGCCGGCCCGGGGACGGGCTCGTCGAGGGCCCGCACCGCCGGGCCGGTGCCGTCCAGCGCCGCGACCAGCGCGGTGACGAGGTCCCGCGCCTGCGCGGGCACGTCGCGCAGCGGCCGGTCCACCCGCACAGCGTAGGTCGTCCGTGCGGCGTGCGCGCCGGGAGGCGAGCCGCCAGGGCGCGCCCCGGCGGTGCAAGCACGTCCCCCGGGGTGGCGCAACCGGAGGTGGGGCCGCGACCCGTAGAGTGGCGCGCGGTCCGGCGCGCCCGGGCGGGTGCCCCAGGGGCGCCCGCCGACGCGCGAGTGCGAGATCGCCGCCGCGGCGGGGGACGGAGAGAGACGGATGGCAGCGAGGTCGGCAGGCAGGGGTGCGACGCGCAGGTGGCGTGACCGGTCCGGTGGGCTGGTGGCGGTCGGTGCGCTGCTCGCGCTCGCCGCGTGCGGATCGCCCGCGACGGTGCAGCCCGGGCCGACGGTGACGTCCCGTGCGGACGTCGCCGTCGACAAGCAGGCCGTCCCCGTCCCCGAGGTGCCTCCGACGTGGCCGCTGACGGGTGTCGCAGGCGCCCCGACCCGCGCCCGGCGATCGCGGTGAAGATCGAGAACACGTCGTCGGCCCGCCCGCAGTCCGGCCTGGAGCAGGCGGACGTGGTCTGGGAGACCATCGTCGAGTTCGAGGTCTCCCGGTTCGTGGCCGTGTTCCACTCCCAGGCTCCCGAGGAGGTCGGGCCGATCCGGTCGGTCCGTCCGATGGACCCCCTGATCGTGGCGCCCCTGGGCGGGCTCCTCGCGTTCTCCGGCGGCCAGCCGGGCATCCTCGACCTCGTCACCGCCTCCGGGGTCCAGATGGTCTCGCACGACGCCGGCGCACCGGGGCTGTACCGCGTCCGCGGCCGGTCCGCGCCGCACAACGTCTACGGCTCGCTGCGCGAGTGGTGGGGGATCGCCGAGGCGGGCCGGACGGCACCGGGCGAGCAGTTCGCGTTCGCGCGGTCCGCGGACCGCGCGGCCGCCGTCGTCGCGGGTGCCCCGGCCGGCACGCTGGACTTCCGCCTGTCGGGCCAGTCGAACCCGGTGTGGAGCTGGGACGCGGGCAGCGGCACGTGGCTGCGCTCGGAGGGCGGGTCGCCGGCCACGGGTGCGAGCGGTGCGCGGCTCTCGGCCGTCAACGTCGTCTCGATCACCGCGGGTCACCCGGCCACCGGGTTCGGTGCGCAGGGCGGCGCGGCTGTCCCGACGTACGAGCTCGTCGGGTCCGGGGACGCCGTCGTGGCGACCGGCGGCAAGGTCGTCGCCGCGCGCTGGCAGAAGGACGCGCAGGACCAGCCGATGCGGCTGTTCCTGGCCGACGGGTCCGAGGCGACGCTCGCACCGGGCAACACCTGGGTCGAGCTCGTGCCCGCGGGCAGCGGGTCGCTGACCACGTCCTGATCGCGCGTCCGTCCGGGTCGATACCCCGGGAGGACGTCGGACGCCGCGCCGTCGTCCTGGCGACGTACGAGGGGCCGTCGCGGGGTGGACGGCGCGGTGCGCACGCCGGGCCCGCAGGGCGACGCGGCGGGGTGCCGGTGCGGACCACGCTGGAGCCATGGCCGCTCACACGTCGTTCCCCGTCACCGTCCGTCCCGCCCGCCCGGCGCGCGGCCCCGAGGACCACTCGGTCCGCTCGGCGGTCGCCGTCGTGCTCGCCGGCATCGTCCTCGTCGCGCTGCTCGTCGGCGGCGGGGCGATGCTCGCCACCGTCGTCGACCTCGCGTCGTGGGCGGGAGCCGCCTGACGTCGAGCCCCGGCGACCCCTGACCTCGTCGGTCAGTAGGCGTACGGGAACCCGGACCAGTCCGGGTCGCGCCGCTGCAGGAACGCGTCGCGCCCCTCGACGGCCTCGTCCGTCATGTACGCCAGGCGCGTCGCCTCGCCCGCGAAGACCTGCTGCCCGGCCAGCCCGTCGTCGGCCAGGTTGAACGCGAACTTCAGCATCCGCACCGCCTGCGGGGACTTGGTCGCGATGATCCGCGCGTACTCGAGCCCGGCGTCCTCGAGGTCCGCGTGGTCGACGACGTCGTTCACGGCACCCCACGCGTGGGCGTCGTCCGCCGAGTACTCCCGCGCCAGGAAGAAGATCTCCCGCGCCCGCTTCTGCCCCACCTGCCGCGCCAGCAGCGCCGAGCCGTACCCGCCGTCGAACGACCCGACGTTCGCGTCGGTCTGCTTGAAGCGCGCATGCTCGCGGCTGGCGATCGTCAGGTCCGCGACGACGTGCAGCGAGTGCCCGCCGCCGGCCGCCCACCCGTTGACGAGCGCGACGACGACCTTCGGCATCGTCCGCATCAGCCGCTGCACCTCGAGGATGTGCAGCCGGCCCGCGCGCGCCGGGTCGACGGCGTCGGCCGTGTCACCGTCGGCGTACCGGTAGCCGTCACGGCCGCGGATGCGCTGGTCGCCGCCGGAGCAGAACGCCCACCCGCCGTCCTTGGGGGACGGCCCGTTGCCGGTGAGCAGCACCGTGCCCACGTCGGACGTCGTGCGGGCGTGGTCGAGCACGGCGTACAGCTCGTCGACCGTGCCCGGCCGGAACGCGTTGCGGACCTCGGGACGGTGGAACGCGACCCGGACCACGGGCAGGTCGCGCTCGACCGCACCCGCGGCGGCCTGCTCGGCCGTGGGCCGCGCCCGCCCCCGGTGGTAGGTGACGTCCGTGAGGTGCTCGAACCCCGCGACGTCGCGCCACCGGGTCGGGTCGAACGTCTCCGAGACGCGCGCGGGCAGGGGGGCAGACGTGCCGCTCTCACTCACCGCCCCAGGGTAGGCGCCCGCCCCCCGCCGACCGGAACCGGGGTCACCGTCCGGCGGCCGTTGCGGTGACCCGGGTTCCGGTCGCCGGGGTGGGGGCGGAGGGGTGGGGGCGGCGGCTTAGCCTGGGGGGGTGGGTGCGCTGCCGGGTCTCGTCGTGTGGGACGTGCCGCTGCGCACCCGGTTCCGCGGGCTGACGCGCCGCGACGGCGTGCTCGTGCGCGGCGACGCCGGGTGGGGCGAGTTCAGCCCCTTCTGGGACTACGACGACGCGACAGCGGCGCGCTGGTGGCGCGCGGCGCGCGAGGCCGCCGACGAGGGCTGGCCCCCCGCCGTGCGCACGCACGTGCCCGTCAACGTGACCGTCCCGGCCGTCGACCCCGAGCACGCGCACCGCATCGTCACGGGCTCCGGTGGCTGCCGCACCGCCAAGGTCAAGGTCGCGGAGCCCGGGCAGCCCGCGGGCGCCGACGAGGCCCGGCTCGAGGCGGTGCGCGACGCCCTCGGCCCCGACGGCGCGATCCGGGTGGACGCGAACGCCGCCTGGGACGTCGACACCGCGGCGACGCGCCTGGACGCCCTCGACCACGCCGCGGGCGGGCTCGAGTACGCCGAGCAGCCCGTGCCGGGCGTCGAGGCGCTCGCCGCGCTGCGCCGCCGCACGCGCGTGCCGATCGCCGCCGACGAGGCGATCCGCCTCGGCGACGACCCGCTCGCGGTCGTGCGGCAGCACGCCGCCGACGTCGTCGTGCTCAAGGTGCAGCCGCTCGGCGGCGTGCGCGCGTGCCTGCGGCTCGCCGAGCAGGTCGGGCTGCCGGTGGTGGTGTCGTCCGCGCTCGAGTCGTCCGTCGGGCTCGCCGCCGGGCTCGCGCTGGCCGCCGCCCTGCCCGAGCTGCCGTACGCGTGCGGCCTGGCCACGGCGGCGCTGCTCGCGCAGGACCTCGTGGCCGACCCCCTGCTGCCGCGCGACGGCCGGATCGAGGTGCGGCGGCCGCTGCCGACGGCGGACCTGCTGGCGGCCGCGGCAGCCGAGCCGGCGCTCGCCGCACGCTGGGGCGCGCGCCTCGCCGCCGTGCGCGCTCGGGCATGATGGCGCTCGGGCATGATGGCGACGTGACCCCCGTCCCCGAGGACCCGCCTGCGCCGCGCCGCCGCCGGCGCACCTCCGGGCCCCTCGCGCCGGCCGGCGCGTCCGGCGAGCCGGTGCCGGCCGTCGCCGCGGCTCGGGTCCTCGTGCAGGCGCTCGCGTCGCTCGGGGTGCGCGACGTCGTGCTCGCGCCCGGCTCGCGCAGCGCCCCGCTGGCGTACGCGTTCGCCGACGCGGCCCGCCCCGACGACGAGCGTCCCGCCGGCGCCCCCGCGCTGCGCCTGCACGTCCGCGTCGACGAGCGCGACGCCGGGTTCCTCGCCCTCGGGCTGGCGAAGGCGTCCGCGCACGCGGGCGCGCGCGGCCCCGGCCCTGCCCGGCCGGTCGCCGTCGTGACGACGTCGGGGACGGCGGTCGCGAACCTGCACCCGGCGGTCCTCGAGGCGCACCACGCGGGCCTGCCCCTCGTGCTCCTCACGGCCGACCGCCCGCACGAGCTGCGCGGCACGGGCGCCAACCAGACGACGGAGCAGGCCCAGCTGTTCACGTCCTCGGTCCGCCTCGCGGTCGACGTGCCCGCCCCCACGGGGCGGACCGGTGAGGACCGCGACCTGCGCCGCACGGTCTCGCGTGCGCTCGCCGCCGCGACCGGCGCCCGCACGGGCGACCCCGGCCCGGTGCACCTCAACCTCGCGTTCCGTGAGCCGCTCGTGCCGGGCGACGAGCCCTGGCCCGCGCCGTCGGTCGCGGGGCTCACGCACGTCGCCGGTCGCGCCCAGCCCGCCGAGCCGGCGGCGGCCCTCACGGACGCCCAGCCGCTCGTGGTCGAGGCGACCGACGACCTCGCCGACGACCGCGCGCGCCCCTCGCGGCGGGCGCGCGGCGCCGTCCCGACCGTCGTCGTGGCGGGCGACGGCGCCGGTCCCGGCGCGGCGCGGCTCGCCGAGGCCAACGGCTGGCCGCTGCTCGCGGAGCCGTCGTCGGGGGCGCGGCAGGGACCCAGCGCCGTCGCGGCCTACCGGCTGCTGCTCGCCGACGACCGCCTCGGCGGCCGGGTCGGGCGCGTCGTCGTGCTGGGGCGCCCGACGCTCACGCGGCCCGTGCAGCAGCTGCTGGCCCGCCCGGACGTCGAGGTGCTCGTCGTCGCGCCGCGCGGCACGGACTGGCCCGACGCGGCGCGCAACGCGTCCCAGGTGCTGCTCGAGGTGCCGCCGCGCATGCGGCAGGGACGCGTCGGCGCGCCCGCGGGCTGGCTCGACGCGTGGCGCACCGCGGACGCGGCCGCGCAGGACGTCCTGGCGGGGCTGCTCGACACGCCGGAGGACGCGCGCCGGTCCCGCAGCGGCCCCCGGGTCAGCGGCTGGGCGCTCGCGCGCGCCGTGGCACGGGCGAGCGCACCGGACGACGTGCTCGTCGTGGGGTCGTCGAACCCGGTGCGGGACCTCGACCTCGTCGCGCGCTGGGACCTCGCGCCCCTCGTGCTCGCCAACCGCGGGCTGGCCGGGATCGACGGCACGATCGCCACGGCCACCGGAGTCGCGCTCGCCCTGCCGCACCGCCGGGTGCGCGCCTACCTGGGCGACCTGACGTTCCTGCACGACGTCGGAGGGCTGCTGCGTGGGCCCGCGGAGCCGACCGTGGACCTGCAGATCGTGGTCGCGAACGACGACGGCGGCTCGGTGTTCACGACGCTCGAGCCCGGTGAGCCGGACCGGGCCGACGTGTTCGAGCGGGTGTTCGCGACGCCGCACGGCGTGGACGTCGCGGCGCTGTGCGCGGGGTACGGGGTGCGGCACACGCGCGTCGTGGACACCGAGGGGCTGCTGCCCGCCCTCGCGGCGCCGGGCACCGGGACGAGCGTCGTCGAGGTGCGGGTGGACCGCACGCACCGACGGTCGCTCGTCGAGCGCCTCCAGGCCGAGGTCGCCGCCGCCGTCGACAAGGCCCTGTCGCCGCTGGCCTGACCTCGGTCGCGCGGGGTCGTCCGCGGGATCTCACAGCAAACGTCCAGGTGGCAGCGAGCGCGATCCCAGGACCCGGGTGTCTCATGGAGTCCGACAAGGAGGCACCCATGACCACCACACCTCAGCCGCAACCGGGCAGCCACCCGCAGGACCACCCGACCCAGCCGCTGCCGGCGCACGACGCGACGCAGCCGCTCGCGGTCCAGCCGCCTCCGGCACCCGCCGACGACCCCGCCGCCCGGCTGACGCCCGCGCAGCACTGGGCGCGGTACGAGGCCGCACAGCGCGCCGCCCGGCGGCCCGTGACCGTGGGCGGTGGCGCACCCGCCACCGACCACCCCGCCACCGACCACCCGGTCGTCGACCACCCCGCCACCGACCACCCTGTCGCCGGCGCGCCCGGGACAGACCCTGGTCGCCGGGCACGGCGGCCGCACCCGGCCAGGTGCCCCCGGGCGCCGTACCACCGCCCACCGACCCGTGGGCCGCACCCGCCGACCCCGCACCGCGGCGCCGGTCGCGCGCCTGGGTGTGGATCGCGTCGGCCGCGGCCGTCGGCCTCCTGGTCGGCGGTGGCTCCGTCGCGAGCCTCGGCGGCCTCGACGTCCTGGCCGGGGCGAGCGACCCGGTGCGCTCCGCGTCGCTCGCCGACGTCGGCCGCACGGAGACCGACCAGGTCCCCGTGTCCGGCTCGAGCACCGAGAACCCCAACTGGCAGGCCGTCGCGTCCGCCGTGCAGGCGTCCGTCGTCGCGATCGACGTGCAGACGCAGTCGGGCGGCGGTCAGGGCTCCGGCGTCATCATCGACGACGACGGTCACGTCGTGACCAACAACCACGTCGTCGCCGGCGCCCAGGGCAACGTCCAGGTCACGCTGACCGACGGCCGCATGCTCGAGGCCGAGGTCGTGGGCACCGACGCGAGCACGGACCTCGCGGTCCTGCAGGTCGTCGACGCCCCCGACGACCTCCAGGCGGCTGCGTTCGGGGACTCCGACGACGTCACGGTCGGCGACCCGGTCATGGCGGTCGGCAACCCGCTGGGTCTGGCCAACACGGTGACCACGGGCATCGTCTCGGCCCTGAACCGCCCCGTCTCGACGCAGGAGGTCGGCGGCGAGGCCGCCGTGACGAACGCGGTCCAGATCGACGCCGCGATCAACCCCGGCAACTCCGGCGGTCCGCTGTTCGACGCGACGGGCCGGGTCATCGGCATCACGTCGTCGATCGCGACGCTCAGCCAGCAGTCAGGGTCGATCGGCCTCGGGTTCGCGATCCCGGTGGACCTGGCCCGGAACATCGCGGCGCAGCTCATCGAGGACGGGCAGGCGGAGCACGCGTTCCTCGGCGTCACGCTGTCCGACGGCACGGCGACCGCCGACGGCGTCACGCGCCGCGGCGCGGTCGTGGAGTCGGTCAGCGAGGGCTCGCCGGCCGCCGAGGCCGCCGTGCAGGACGGTGACGTCATCGTCGCGATCGGGGACGACCCGGTCGGCGGTGCCGAGTCGCTCACGGCGTTCGTCCGCTCGCTGACGTCCGGCGACGACGTCACGCTCACCGTCGTCCGCGACGGCCGCGCCGTCGAGCTCGACGTCACGCTCGCGACGCGCCCCGACGACTTCGGTCAGTCGCAGCCGGGTCAGGGCGACGAGGGTCAGGGCGAGCAGGCCCCGGACGACCAGGGCGAGGGCGAGGGCGAGCAGCCTGCGCCGGACCCGGGTGACGAGGGCACCATGCCCGGTGGCATGACTCCCGAGCAGTTCTGGGAGTGGCTGCAGGAGCAGCAGCAGCAGGAGGGCCAGGGCTGAGTCCCGGTCGGTCCCCGGCCACCGCGCCGGGGACCGACCGTCGTCCGACCTGGCAACAGAGACCGGGGCAGGCCCGCAGGGGTCGTGCCCGTGCGTGCGCCCGCAGGGGCCGGCACGCACCGCTGGGCCCGCCGTGGGCATCCCCTCTCGCGGCGGGCCCTCGTGCGTCCCACCCCCGGCGAGAGGTCGATCCAGCCCTGCGGGGCGGCGGCTCAGGACAGGGCGTGGCGCATGGGGACGAGCTTGGCGCGGGACTCGGCGAGCTCGGCGGCCGGGTCGGACGCGGCGACGACGCCGCACCCGGCGAACAGCCGCAGCCGGCGCGGGTCGTCCCGGTCCACCTCGGCGGAGCGCAGCGCGATGCCCCACTCGCCGTCGCCGTCGGCGCCGAACCAGCCGACGGGACCGGCGTAGCGGCCGCGGTCCATGCCCTCGATGCGGGTGATGAGGGCGCGTGCCGCCTGCGTCGGCGTGCCGCACACGGCGGCCGAGGGGTGCAGCGCGGCGGCGAGCGCGAGCGACGAGGGGTGCGCGTCGTCGCCGCGGGGGGCGCTCAGCACGCCGGTGACGTCGGACGCGAGGTGGAGCACGTTCGGCAGGGACAGCACAGAACGGCACGTCGGGGACGTTCGACGACGAGCAGAAGGGGGCGAGCGCGCGCGCGACGGACGAGACCGCGTACTCGTGCTCCTCGAGGTCCTTGGAGGAGTGCGCGAGGATCGCGGCGCGGCCCATGTCCGCGTCGTCGTCGCCCGTGCGCCGGATCGTGCCCGCGAGCACGCGCGACGTGACGAGGCCGCGCTCGGAGCGCACCAGCAGCTCGGGCGTGGCACCGATCATGCCGTCGACGCTGAACGTCCAGCACGACCGGTACCGGTCCGCGAGGCGCTGCAGCGCCCACCGGACGTCGAGCGGGTGCTCGGTGCGGGCGTGCACGTCGCGTGCGAGGACGACCTTCTCCACCTCGCCCTCACGGATCGCGCAGACCCCGCGGGCGACGACCTCGAGCCACGCCTCGGCGTCGACGGCGCCGTCGGTGTACGTCACCTCGCCGGGCGGGTGGGCGGGGGTGCGCGCGGGCACGACGTCGCGCAGCCGCGGCGCGGGGCCGAGCTCGCCGACCGTGCTCACGGTGGTGAGCCACGTGCGCCCGTCGCGGCGTCCGACGACGACGCGCGGCACGACGATCACGCCGCCCGCGGCGGAGTCGTCGTCGAACGCGAAGGAGCCGAACGCGACGGGCCCGCTGCCGGGCAGCTGCACCTCGTCGCGGACGATCGCGTGCGCGAGCACCTCCCGCCACGCGCGCTCGGCGGCGGCGAACCGGTCGGCGCCGTGCACCTCGACGCGCACGGCCTCGCCCCACGCGACGAGCCCGTCACCGCGCCGCACCCAGGCGAGGGGTGCGTCGGGTCCGAGCAGGTCGAGCAGGTCGGCCGGGTCGGGGGACCCGCCGGTGGGCAGGTCGGCGCACTCGACCGTGCGCACCACGAGGGGCCGGGGGATGCCCCCGGTCGCGGGGGCGCTGGGCGACGTGCTCATCGCCGTCCAGGGTAGGTCCTCACGACGTCCCGCCCCCTGTCGTGGGGGTGCGACGTCCGTCTCACCCGGGCTTGCGCGCCACCACGAGGTCGCGCTCGATCGCGTGGTCGACGCGGTGCGCGAGGTCCAGCAGCGGCGCGTCGTCGAGCGGCTCGAGCCCCGCGTCGGTGAGCATCGCGAGCAGGTCCGCGCGCGGCAGGACCTTGGTGTTCCAGGACAGGCCCATGGCGCCGCCGCGGCGCAGCAGGCCCGCCCACACCGGGATCGCGTCCGTCAGCAGAGCCTGCGGCGACCGGGACGGGGTGCGCGGGCCGGTCACGGACCCGTGCTGGATGCCGTACGGCGCGTCGGCGACGACGAGGTCGAAGGACCCGGCCCGGTACATCCGGTCGGCGTCGAGCGTGTCGCCCTGCGTGATCTCGAGCGTCTGCACGTCGCCGGCGCGGTAGAGCTCCTTGGTCGGGGCGAGCTCGAACGTCGTGCGTCGGCCCAGGTTCTTGCCGGCCACGCGCACGCGCGTGCTGCGCGACCGGTGCTTGAGGCGCTTGTCCTGCAGCCAGCGGTCCGCGAACGCGGTGTACGCCTCGACGTCGCGCCGGTCCGTGTCGACGCCGTACGCGTCCCAGCCGTACATCAGGGCCTGGTTCAGCGTGGTGCCGCGCCCGCACACGGGGTCGAGCACCCGCACGCGGGAGTGCAGGAAGTCCTGGACGGGCAGCGCCGGCCGCCGTGAGGTTGAGCAGCAGGCGCGTGAGCTGCTCGTTGGTCTTGCCGATGTACTTGAGGATCGTCAGCAGGTCGTCGTCATAGCGGTCGAGGCGGGCCAGCTCCAGCGGGCGAAGCGTGCCGTCGTCGTTCAGCTCGAACAGGGCGAACAGCGAGGACAGGTTGGCCAGCACGGCCAGGTCGTCCGCGGTCAGGGCCGGCGTCGGCAGGACGAGGTACGGGACCCCGCCCATCGTGCGCTCCTCGGGCTCGCCCGCCGCGGCCAGGCGGCCGTCGAGGAGCAGCCCGTCGAGGGCGAGGAGCTCGTTGCGCGTGAGGCGCGCAGCGTGCTGCGAGTACACCCGGTTCGCCGAGGGCTGGACGAGGATCGCGTACTGCGGCATGGGTGGACGGGCCCCCGAGGTCGGTGCGACGACGACGCCCACCGGCGCCGTCCCGCCGCACGCTACCCGAGCCGGGTGCGCAGCCGACCACGCGGACCTGCGACGATGGGCGCATGCCACGCGCCGCCCTCGACAAGGACCCTCGCGACGTCGCCGCCATGTTCGACGCGGTCGCGCACCGGTACGACATCACCAACGACGTCATCTCCCTGGGCCAGGACCGTGCGTGGCGCAGGGCGACGCTCTCCGCCCTGGACGCCCAGCGCGGCGAGACGGTCCTGGACCTCGCGGCGGGCACCGGCACGTCGAGCGAGCCGCTCGCCGACGCGGGCGTGCACGTCGTGCCGTGCGACCTGTCGACCGGGATGCTGCGGGTCGGCCGCCGCCGGCGCCCCGACCTGCCGTTCGTCGCGGGCGACGCGCTGCACCTGCCGTTCGCCGACGCGTCGTTCGACGCGGTGACGATGTCGTTCGGCCTGCGCAACGTGTCCGACGTGGACGCGGCGCTGCGCGAGCTGCTGCGCGTGACCCGTCCGGGTGGACGCATGGTCGTGTGCGAGTTCTCCCGGCCGACGTTTGCGCCGTTCCGCACCGTCTACACGAACTACCTCATGCGTGCCCTGCCGCCGGTCGCCCGCGCGGTGTCGAAGGAGCCGGACGCGTACGTGTACCTCGCCGAGTCGATCCGCGAGTGGCCGGACCAGCGCGAGCTGGGCCTGCTGGTGCGTGGCGCGGGCTGGGACCAGGTCGCGTTCCGGAACCTCACGGGCGGGGTCGTCGCGCTGCACCGCGCCCGTCGACCCTGAGCCGTTCGCCCGCGTCCTGCGGCGCGGGTGTGCGGTGCGCGCGCCCGTCCTGCGGGCTGCGGCCGCGTGGTGGACGATGAGGGTCGGCCGCCCGCGAGGGCGGGAGCACGGGCGCGCCCGGGCGCTCCCGGTGCGTGTGACGCCTGTTCGGCGCCGCCGTGGGGGACCATGGTCCGGTCCTGCTGCTGAGGTAAGCCAACCCTTCGCAGACAGGTCCGGAGGCGCTGGATACACTCGCCGAAGCTGCACGTGAACATCGTCACAAGTGGGGTGACCAGGTGGACGGAACGACCGATGACGCCGACGTCATCGTCGTCGGCGCCGGTCCGACCGGGGCCTCGGCGGCCTACCACTGCGCCGCCGCGGGGCTCGACGTCCTCCTGCTGGAGAAGGCGACCTTCCCGCGCGACAAGATCTGCGGCGACGGCCTCACCCCGCGCGCGGTGGCCGAGCTCGTCCGCATGGGCGTCCCGATCCGCGAGCAGGACGGCTGGATCCGCAACGCCGGTCTGCGTGTCATCGGCGGCGGCCACCGCCTCGAGCTGCCATGGCCCGAGCTGTCGAGCTACCCCTCCTACGGGCTCGCGAAGTCGCGCGTGTCGTTCGACCAGACGCTGGCCGAGTACGCCCGCGCCGCGGGTGCCAAGCTGCTCGAGGGCACGTCCGTCACGGGACCGGTGCGTGACGAGCGCACGGGCCGGGTCGTCGGCGTCCGGGCACGGTCGGTCGACGCCGACGGCCGCCGCACGGGCGACGCCGGCGACGAGGCCACGTACCGCGCCCCCGTCGTCATCGCCGCCGACGGGGTGTCGGCACGCCTCGCGACCGCCGTCGGCCGCGCCAAGCGCGACGACCGCCCGATGGGCGTGGCGGTCCGCACCTACTTCCGCACCCCGCGGCACGACGACCCGTGGATGGAGTCGCACCTCGAGCTGTGGGACGGCGCCCCGGGCCGCTCGAACCTCATGCCCGGGTACGGCTGGATCTTCTCGCTCGGCGACGGGACCGCCAACGTCGGGCTCGGGTCGGTGAGCTCGACGGCCGCGGCGACCAAGGTCGACTACAAGGACCTGTTCGCCCGCTGGATGGCCAACGCGCCCGCCGAGTGGGAGTTCACCCCCGACAACCAGATGGGTCCCGTGCGCGGTGCGGCCCTCCCGATGGGCTTCAACCGCGGCCCGCTCTACGCGGACGGGCTGATGCTCGCGGGCGACGCCGCCGGCATGGTCAGCCCGTTCAACGGCGAGGGCATCGCGTACGGCCTGCAGGCGGGCCGGGTCGCGGCCGACGCCATCGCGCAGGGGCTGGCCCGCGGGTCGGCCGCGGGACGCGAGCGCGCCCTGGCGACGTACCAGCACCGCATGAAGGACGACCTCGGCGGGTACTACACGCTGGGGCGGATCTTCGTGGCGCTGATCGAGCACCCGCAGGTCATGCACCTGTGCACGCGGTACGGTCTGCCGCGGCCCCTGCTCATGAAGTTCGTGCTCAAGCTGCTGGCCGACTGCTACGAGCCGCGCGGGGGTGACGTGGTCGACCGCGTGATCGCCGCGCTCACCCGACTGGCGCCGGACGCATGAGCCGGCGCACGGGCAGCGACGGCACGGCAGCACCCCACGGCCGGACCCCCGGCACGACGTCCCCGACGAGGAGGACCGCTCGATGAGCAACCCGTACGTCCCGCTCCTGGTGATGATCGGGATCGCGGCGGTCCTCGCCCTGGGTGGGGTCGGCGCGAGCGCGATCCTCGGTCCCAAGCGGTACAACCGCGCCAAGCTCGACGCCTACGAGTGCGGCATCGAGCCGACGCCCCACGCCATCGGCGGCGGGCGCTTCCCGATCAAGTACTACCTGGTCGCCATGACCTTCATCATCTTCGACATCGAGGTCGTCTTCCTCTACCCGTGGGCGGTGAGCTTCGTGGAGCTCGCGACGTTCGGGCTGGTCGCGATGATGGTGTTCCTGCTGATCATCACCGTCCCGTTCGCGTACGAGTGGAAGCGCGGCGGCCTCGAGTGGGACTGACCATGCACGGGCCGGCCCTCGCCTGCCCGACACGTGCCACCACGCGCAGCCGACCGACCCCGAGGAGGGGCTGACATGGGTATCGAAGAAGCGCCCTCGGGCTTCCTGCTGACGACGGTCGAGGACCTCGTCGGCTACTTCCGCAAGGCCTCCCTGTGGCCCGTGACGTTCGGCCTGGCGTGCTGCGCGATCGAGATGATGGCGGCCGGGACGAGCCGGTACGACATCTCGCGCTTCGGCATGGAGGTCTTCCGCGCGTCGCCGCGCCAGTCGGACCTCATGATCGTCGCCGGGCGCGTCAGCCAGAAGATGGCGCCCGTGGTGCGGCAGGTCTACGACCAGATGGCCGAGCCCAAGTGGGTGCTGTCGATGGGCGTGTGCGCGTCGTCGGGCGGCATGTTCAACAACTACGCGATCGTGCAGGGCGTGGACCACATCGTGCCCGTCGACATCTACCTGCCCGGCTGCCCGCCGCGCCCGGAGATGCTGCTCCACGCGATCCTCGCGCTGCACCAGCAGATCCAGGACGAGCCGCTCGGCGTGAACCGCCGCGAGGCCGCGGCCCGCGCGCAGGAGGCGGCGATGGCCGCGACGCCGACGTCGCACATGACGGGGCTGCTGCGATGAGCGACGAGAAGACGCCCGAGGACGCGACGTCCCCGGTCGCCGACCGGCCGACCGAGGGCACGAAGCCCACGGCGGAGAAGGCCGACGCGTCCGCGGCCGCCAAGCCCGGCGGGCCGGCACCGGCCGGGACGCAGCGCACCACGGCTGCCGCGCTCGAGGCGGGCTCCCAGAACCTGCCCGCCGGACCCGACCCGACCGGCCCGCGCACGCCGCTGGACATCATCGACGTGCGCACCGGCATGTTCGGCGTGAGCGGCACGGGGGACACGTCGGGCTACGGCGGGCTCGTCGCGACGATCGCGCTGCCGGGGCCCAGCGAGCGCCCCTACGGCGGCTGGTTCGACGAGGTCGTCGACCTGCTGGCCGAGGTGCTCGACGAGTCGGGGACGGGCTACGCCGCGGCCGTGGAGTCGGTCGTCGTCGACCGCAACGAGCTGACGCTCAACATCGCGCGCGCACACCTCGTCGAGGTCGTGCAGGCGCTGCGCGACGACCCGGACCTGCGGTTCGAGCTGTCGCTCGGCGTGTCCGGCGTCCACTACCCGCACGAGGTCGGGCGCGAGCTGCACGCCGTCTACCAGATCGTGTCGGTGACGCACGGGCGCCGCCTGCGTCTCGAGGTCGCCGTCCCCGAGGGTGACCCGCACATCCCGTCCACGACCGGCGTGTACCCCGCCAACGACTGGCACGAGCGCGAGGCCTGGGACTTCTTCGGGATCGTCTTCGACGGTCACCCCAGCCTGGCGCGCATCCAGATGCCCGACGACTGGCCGGGCCACCCGCAGCGCAAGGACTACCCCCTCGGCGGGATCCCGGTCGAGTACAAGGGCGCGAGCATCCCGCCCCCGGACCAGCGGAGGTCGTACAGCTGATGACCGCCCCCACCTCGCGGACCCCCACGCGACCCGTCACGTGCCCCTGGACGAGACCGAGGGCGTGCCCTCGTTCGAGGCGTCCGGCGGCGACTGGTCCGACATCGCCGAGGAGGCCGCGCGCCTCGGCGAGGAGCGCATCGTCGTCAACATGGGTCCGCAGCACCCGTCGACGCACGGCGTCCTGCGGCTCATGCTCGAGATCGACGGCGAGACCGTCACCGAGGCGCGGGCCGGCATCGGCTACCTGCACACGGGCATCGAGAAGAACATGGAGTACCGCACCTGGACCCAGGGCGTGACGTTCTGCACCCGCATGGACTACGTCGCCCCGCTGTTCCAGGAGGCGGCCTACTGCCTCGCGATCGAGAAGCTGCTCGGCATCACCGACGACGTCCCCGAGCGCGCGTCGGTCATCCGCGTGCTGATGATGGAGCTCAACCGCATCTCGTCGCACCTGGTCTTCCTCGCCACGGGCGGCAACGAGCTCGGCGCGACGACGATCATGATCCTCGGGTTCACGGCGCGCGAGGAGATCCTCAAGATCTTCGAGATGATCTCCGGCCTGCGCATGAACCACGCGTACATCCGCCCCGGCGGCGTCGCGCAGGACGTGCCCCCGGGCGCGATCGACAGCGTCCGCGAGGCGCTGGTCAAGGTGCGCGGCTACTTCCGCCAGCTCGAGGACCTCATGCTGGCGAACCCGATCCTGCACGCGCGCATGAAGGACGTCGGCGTCCTGAGCCTGGCCGGCTGCATGGCCCTGGGCGTCACCGGGCCGCTGCTGCGCGCGACGGGCCTGCCGTACGACGTGCGCAAGACCGACCCGTACTGCGGGTACGAGACGTACGACTTCGACGTGCCGACCAACGACGCGGCGGACTCCTGGGCGCGGCTGCTGGTGCGCGTCGAGGAGTGCTACCAGTCGATGCGGATCGTCGAGCAGTGCCTCGAGCGGCTGGCGAAGCCGGGACCCGTCATGGTCGCGGACAAGAAGGTCGCGTGGCCTGCGCAGCTCGCCATCGGGACCGACGGCATGGGCAACTCCCTCGACCACATCCGGGAGATCATGGGCACCTCGATGGAGTCCCTGATCCACCACTTCAAGCTCGTCACCGAGGGCTTCCGCGTGCCGGCCGGGCAGGTGTTCCAGACCGTCGAGCACCCGCGCGGCGAGCTGGGCGTGCACCTCGTCTCCGACGGCGGCACCAAGCCGTACCGGGCGCACTTCCGTGACCCGTCGTTCAACAACCTGCAGGCCGTGTCGATGATGTGCGAGGGCGGGCAGGTGGCCGACGTCGTCGTCGCCGTCGCGTCGATCGACCCGGTGCTGGGAGGGGTGGACCGCTGATGTCCGTCGAGCACGCGGGCGCCCCGGCGCCCCACGACCACGGCCGCGCCCCGGGCGACCGCCACGCGACCGGCTACGACGACGCGACGCGCGCCCGGCTGACGGCCGACTCCCGCGAGATCATCGCCCGGTACCCGCAGGCCCGGTCCGCGCTGCTGCCGATGCTGCACCTGGTGCAGTCGCAGGACGGCTACGTCAGCCCGCGCGGCATCGCGTTCTGCGCCGCGACGCTGGGTCTGTCCACCGCTGAGGTGTCCGCGGTCGCGACGTTCTACACGCAGTACAAGCGCCACCCCAACGGCACCTACACCGTCGGCGTGTGCACGAACACGCTGTGCGCGGTCATGGGCGGGGACGCGATCTGGGAGGAGCTCAGCGAGCACCTCGGGATCGGGCACGACGAGACCACCGGCGACGGCGCGATCACGCTCGAGCGCATCGAGTGCAACGCGGCCTGCGACTACGCGCCCGTCGTGATGGTGAACTGGGAGTTCTTCGACAACCAGACGCCGGCCTCGGCCGTCGAGGTCGTCGACAAGCTGGTCGAGGGCGCGCCCGTCGCGCCGACCCGCGGGGCGGCGTCCGTCTGCACGTTCAAGGAGATGAGCCGCGTCCTGGCGGGCTTCCCCGACGGGCGCGTCGACGAGGGCGTCGGCGCGGGCGAGCCGACGGTGCGCGGCACCGTGCTGGCCCGCGAGCGGGGCTGGGCGGCGCCGTCCTACGACGCCGACGAGCGCACTGCCGCTCCCGTGGTCACCGACGGGGAGCCCGAGGTCGGCGCCGAGCAGTCCAGCGCGGACCGTCCGGTGACGACGCCCGCCGACACCTCGCCCGCCGGCGAGCAGCGCAAGCAGCAGTCCGACGACGCGAAGGAGTCGTGATGACGACCCTCACCCCCGTGCTGTCCGCACACTGGGACGCGGAGCGTTCGTGGAAGCTCGACCGCTACGTGGCCGACGGCGGCTACCGCGGTCTGCGCACCGCGCTGGGCATGGCGCCCGCCGACGTGGTGACCGCGGTGAAGGACTCCGGGCTGCGCGGCCGCGGCGGTGCCGGCTTCCCGACGGGCATGAAGTGGGGCTTCCTGCCGGCGCCCGACGGCGGCCCGCGGTACCTCGTCGTCAACGCGGACGAGTCCGAGCCGGGCACCTGCAAGGACATCCCGCTGATGATGGCGAGCCCGCAGGAGCTGCTCGAGGGCGTCATCATCACGTCGTACGCCATCGGCTGCCACCACGCGTTCATCTACGTCCGCGGCGAGGTCCTGCACGTCTACCGCCGCCTGCTCGAGGCCGTGCGGGAGGCCCGCGAGGCCGGCTACCTGGGCACGGACGTGCTGGGCTCGGGCTTCGACCTCGAGGTCACGGTGCACGCCGGGGCCGGCGCGTACATCTGCGGCGAGGAGACGGCGCTGCTCGACTCGCTCGAGGGCCTGCGCGGGCAGCCGCGCCTCAAGCCGCCGTTCCCCGCCGTCGCGGGCCTGTACGCGCGCCCGACCGTCGTCAACAACGTCGAGTCGATCGCGTCGGTGCCGGGCATCCTGGTCGGCGGCGCCGACTGGTTCACGTCGATGGGCACCGAGCGTTCCGCCGGGCACGGCCTGTTCTCGCTGTCGGGCCACGTCACGCGGCCCGGCCAGTACGAGGCCCCGCTGGGCATCACGCTGCGCGAGCTGCTCGACATGGCCGGGGGAGTCCGCGCCGGCCACGAGCTGAAGTTCTGGACGCCGGGCGGGTCCTCCACGCCGATCTTCACCGCGGAGCACCTCGACGTGCCGCTGGACTACGAGTCCGTCGGCGCGGCGGGCTCGATGCTCGGCACCCGCGCCCTGCAGATCTTCGACGAGACGACGTCCGTCGTGAAGGCCGTCTCCCGGTGGATGCAGTTCTACAAGCACGAGTCGTGCGGCAAGTGCACCCCGTGCCGCGAGGGCACGTTCTGGCTCGCGCAGATCCTCGCGCGGCTCGAGGCCGGGCAGGGCACGGACGCGGACATCGACCTGCTGCTCGACCTGTGCGACAACATCCTGGGACGCGCGTTCTGCGCGCTCGGCGACGGTGCGACGAGCCCCGTCACGAGCGCGATCCAGTACTTCCGGGAGGAGTTCGAGGCAGGCACGCACACGCCCGCCGACGTGCTGTTCCCGCCCGAGCGCAGCTCGCTCTTCGACTACACGCCGCGTGGCAGCACGCAGCTGGCGGGGGTGCACGCATGACGATCACGACCCCGAGGGCCACCGACGCGACGCCGCTGGTGCCGGGCGCACCGGCGCCCGTCGTGCCCGTGCCCGACGCGACCGTGACGTTCACCGTCGACGGCATCGAGACGACCGTGCCCAAGGGCACGCTGGTCATCCGCGCCGCCGAGGAGCTGGGGATCGCGATCCCGCGGTTCTGCGACCACCCGCTGCTCGCGCCCGCCGGCGCGTGCCGGCAGTGCCTCGTCGAGGTGTGGGCGCCGGGGCGCGACGGGAACGTCGCCAAGATGCCCAAGCCGCAGGCCTCCTGCACGCTCGAGGCCACGCCCGGCATGCAGGTCAAGACGCAGCACACGTCGCCCGAGGCCGACAAGGCCCAGCACGGCGTCATGGAGCTGCTGCTCATCAACCACCCGCTCGACTGCCCGGTCTGCGACAAGGGCGGCGAGTGCCCCCTGCAGAACCAGGCGATGAGCAACGGGCGGGCGGCGACGCGGTTCGTCGACGTCAAGCGCACGTTCCCCAAGCCGATCTCCGTCTCCACGCAGGTCCTGCTCGACCGTGAGCGGTGCGTGCTCTGCCAGCGCTGCACGCGGTTCTCCGAGGAGATCGCGGGCGACGTCTGGATCGACCTGCAGAAGCGCGGGGCGGCCCAGCAGATCGGCACGTTCGACACCCAGGTCCTCGGGTTCGCCGGCGACACGCCCGTGGGCGCGTCGACGCTCGACACCAGCGGCCGGCCGTTCGCGTCCTACTTCTCCGGCAACACCGTGCAGATCTGCCCGGTGGGTGCGCTCACGTCGGCCGCGTACCGCTTCCGCTCGCGGCCCTTCGACCTGGTGTCGGCGCCGTCGATCGCCGAGCACGACGCCAACGGCTCCGCGATCCGCGTCGACCACCGCCGCGGCGTCGTGCTGCGCCGGCTGGCGGGGGACGACCCCGCGGTCAACCAGGAGTGGATCACCGACAAGGACCGGTTCGCGTTCCACTGGCAGTCGGCACCCGACCGCGTGACGACGCCGCTGGTCCGGCGCACCCTGCCCGACGGCACGCGCGGCGAGCTCGAGCCCTGCTCGTGGACCGAGGCGCTGGACACGGCCGCCGACGGCCTGCGGGCCGCGGGCGCGGTCGGCGTGCTGCCGGGCGGTCGCCTCACGCTCGAGGACGCCTACGCGTACGCCAAGTTCGCGCGCGTCGCGCTGGGCACCAACGACGTCGACCACCGCGCCCGCCCGCACTCGGGCGAGGAGGAGGAGTTCCTCGGCCACCACGTCGCGGGCCGCACGCTGCAGGTGACGTTCGGCGACCTCGTCGCCGCGCCCGCCGTCCTGTGCGTCGCGTACGAGCCCGAGGAGGAGGGCGGCATCGTCTTCCTGCGCCTGCGCGCGTCGGTCGTCGCGGGGCGGACGCACGTGACGTCGGTCGCCGCGCTCGCGAGCCGCGGGCTCGAGCGGCTCGACGGCACGCTCCTGCCGGCCGCGCCCGGCACCGAGCCCGAGGTGCTCGACGCGATCACCGTGGGTGCGGACGGGGACCTCGGCGCGACCGCCACCGCGCTGAGCACCGCGGGCGCCGTCATCCTCGTCGGCGAGCGCGCCGCGACCGTGCCCGGCACGCTCACCGCGGTGCTGCGGCTCGCGACGCGCACGGGTGCGCGCCTCGCGTGGGTCCCGCGCCGTGCGGGCGAGCGCGGCGCGATCGAGGCGGGCACGCTGCCGTCGCTGCTGCCGGGAGGCCGGCCCGTCGCCGATGCGTCCGCACGCGTCGACCTCGCCGCCGCCTGGGGCGTCGACGAGCTGCCGGCCACGCCGGGACGCAGCGCGGACGAGATCCTCGCGGCCGCGGCCGACGGGCGCCTGGGCGCGCTCGTCGTCGGCGGTGTCGACCCGGCCGACCACGCCGACCCCGCCGGTGCGCGGGCCGCGCTCGACGCGGTGCCGTTCCTCGTGTCGCTCGAGGTGCGCCGCAGCGAGGTGACCGACCGCGCCGACGTCGTGCTGCCCGTCGCGCCGCCGGTCGAGAAGCCCGGCACGTTCGTCACGTGGGAGGGGCGTCCGCGCCCGTTCCCGCAGGCCCTGACGTCCACCCAGCTGCCCGACTTCCGGGTGCTCGACCGGCTCGCCGACGCCCTCGGCGTCGAGCTGGGCCTGCCCGGCCTCGCGGCCGTGCACGGCGAGCTGGACCAGCTGGGCGGGTGGGACGGCGCGCGCGTCGCGGCGCCCCGGACGCCCCGGCGGAGCCGCCGGCGGTGCCCGCGGGTCACGCGGTGCTCGCGACGTGGCACCAGCTGCTCGACGCGGGACGCCTGCAGGACGGCGAGCCGTACCTCGCGGGGACTGCGAAGCGCCCCGTCGTGCGCCTGTCGCCCGCCACCGCGCAGGCGGTCGGCGTGGCCGACGGCGACGAGGTGTCGGTCGGGACGGACCGCGGCGCGATCACCGCGCCCGTGCACCTCACGGAGATGGCCGACCACGTCGTCTGGCTCGCGACCAACGCGCGCGGCGGTGCCGTGCGCGACGTGCTCGGGGCGGTCGGCGGCAGCGTCGTCCGGCTCGAGCGGGTCGGCGAGGACGGCCCGGCGCGGCTGACGGCCCAGGCCGGCGCCACCGTGACCGGGAACGCCGCGGAGGCCGTCGCCGGCGTCCGCGTGGACGAGGAGGAGCGGGCATGAGCGGGCTGCCAGGGGTGCTGGCCGCGCTGCCGGCGGTGGTCGGCGACGGTGCCGTCGCCCCGGTCACGGCGGACTTCAGCCAGGACGTGTTCTGGGTGTGGCTGCTCAAGGCCGTCGCCCTCATCGTGTTCCTGCTGACGAGCGTGCTCATCGCGATCTGGTTCGAGCGGCGGGTCGTCGGGCGCATGCAGGTGCGTCCCGGCCCCAACGTGCACGGGCCGCTCGGTCTGCTGCAGTCGCTCGCCGACGCGATGAAGCTCCTCGTCAAGGAGGACGTCACCGTCAAGGCGGCCGACAAGCTCGTCTACATCCTCGCGCCGATGATCGCCGTGCTCTGCTCGCTGCTGGTGTACGCGGTCATCCCGTTCGGGCCCGAGGTCAACATCTTCGGCGTCATCACGCCGCTGCAGCTCACGGACTTCTCCGTCGCGGTCCTGTACATCCTGGCCTGCGCCTCGGTCGGCGTGTACGGCATCGTGCTGGGCGGCTGGTCGTCCAACTCGACCTACCCGCTGCTCGGCGGCGTGCGGTCGACGGCCCAGGTCATCTCGTACGAGCTCGCGATGGGCCTGTCCCTGGTCAGCGTGTTCATCATGGCCGGGTCGATGTCGACGTCCCAGATCGTCGACTCCCAGACGCAGGTGTGGTGGTTCCTGCCGCTGCTGCCGGCGTTCGTCATCTACGTCATCTCGATGGTCGGCGAGACCAACCGCCTGCCGTTCGACCTCCCCGAGGCCGAGGGCGAGCTCGTCGGCGGGTACACCACCGAGTACTCCTCGATGAAGTTCGCGTGGTTCTTCCTCGCCGAGTACATCAACATGCTCAACGTCTCGGCGGTCGCCACGACGCTGTTCTTCGGCGGGTGGCGTGCACCGTGGCCGATCTCCGCGATCAACGACGGCATGTTCAACACCGGCTGGTGGCCCGTCCTGTGGTTCGTCGCCAAGGTGTGGCTGTTCATGTTCCTGTTCGTGTGGATCCGCGGCTCGGTGCTGCGGTTCCGGTACGACCAGTTCATGAAGATCGGCTGGAAGGTGCTCATCCCGGCCGCCCTGGCCTGGGTCGTCGCGGTCACGTTCGTGCAGGCCGCGCGCCAGCTGTGGGACGTCGACCTGCGCACGCTGCTGTTCGTCCTCGCAGGGGTCGTCGTCGTGGGCCTGGTCGCCTCGTTCCTGGTGCCGGACAAGAAGGCGCCGCCGGAGGCCGAGCCGACGGGCCCGCAGGAGATCGACCCGTTCGAGCACGGCTACCCCGTGCCGCCCCTGCCGGGTCAGGTCCTTCCCCGTCGCCGCGCGCAGCGCCGTCTCGCGGCGTCCGACGCGTCCGACCCGTCCGCACCCGAGACCCCGCTGGAGGTGCGCGGTGGCTGAGCAGCGCAAGAAGAGGCCCGCGCCCGACGAGGCGACCCCGACGACCGGTGCGCAGGTGCAGCGCACCCGCGCGCCGGCGACGTCGGCCGTCCCGTCGAGGGCTACCGCTCGCTCATCGAGCCGCGCTCCGGCCTGGCCGAGCTGCTCGCGCCCGTCGCGGGGTTCGGCGTGACGTTCGCCAACATGTTCAAGCCGACGGTGACGGAGCAGTACCCGCGCGAGCAGGTGCCGACCAAGCCCCGGTACCACGGGCGCCACCAGCTCAACCGGTACGCCGACGGGCTCGAGAAGTGCATCGGCTGCGAGCTGTGCGCGTGGGCGTGCCCCGCGGACGCGATCTACGTCGAGGGTGACAACAACACCCCCGACGCGCAGTACTCGCCGGGCGAGCGGTACGGCCGCGTCTACCAGATCAACTACCTGCGCTGCATCTTCTGCGGGCTGTGCATCGAGGCCTGCCCGACGCGCGCGCTCACGATGACCAACGACTACGAGCTCGCGGGGCCCACGCGGCCCGGCATGATCTGGGAGAAGCAGGACCTGCTCGCACCGTTGCGCTCCGGCCAGCTCGCGGCCCCGCACCCGATGCCCGAGGGGTCCACGGACACCGACTACTACCGGGGCGAGGTGACCGGGACCACCGACGATCAGGTCGCGTGGGTCGCCGAGCACCGTCCCGACGACCCGACGCTGCCGGAGAACGTCGCGAAGGGCGCGACGGTCCCCGACCTCGGCGCGACGCGGCTCGCGCAGCGCGAGATCACGGCGGGCGCGCACCGCCAGGGGGGTGCCCGGTGATCACCCTGCACACCGTGCTGCCGGCGGCCGCCGGCGCCCTGGACGAGGCAGGCCGTGCGAGCACGGCCGAGGCCGTCCTGTTCTGGACCCTCGGCCCGCTCATGGTGCTCGCCGCGCTGGGTCTGCTCTTCGCCCGCAAGGCGGTGCACGCGTCGCTGGCGGTCGTCTTCGTCATGATCTCGTTGGCGTTCATGTACGTCGCGCAGGGCGCCGAGTTCCTCGGTGTCGTGCAGGTGGTCGTCTACACCGGCGCCGTGATGATGCTCTTCCTGTTCGTGCTCATGCTCGTGGGGGTCGACCGCTCGGACTCGCTCGTCGAGACGATCCGCGGGCAGCGCTGGACCGGCGTCCTCGCGGGTCTCGGCCTGGCCGTCGTGCTGGTCGGCGTCGTCGGGCGCGCGACGTACGGGCCGCCGACGGGGCTGGTCGAGGCGAACACCCCGTCGAACCCCGAGGCGATCGCCGAGGTCGTCTTCGGGCAGCACGTGCTCGCGATGGAGGTCGTCGGCGCGCTGCTGGTCACCGCGGCGCTCGGCGCACTCATCCTCACGCACCGCCAGCGGCTCGTGCCGAAGGTCGGGCAGCGCGAGCAGGCGGAGCGCAGGCTGCGGACCGGCGGCCACCCCGTGTCGCTGCCGGCCCCCGGCGTGTACGCACGGCACAACGCCATGGACGTCCCCGCGCTCGGACCGGACGGCACGCCGCTGGAGAACTCGGTGCCGCGCGTGCTGCGCGTGCGCGGCCAGGAGGCGGACGCGCGGGAGTACGCCGCGCGGATCGACCGCGTCCTCGCCGGCGGCTGGGCCTCCGGCGCGGGCACGTTCACGTCGGACGAGGACTACCGGGGCGAGCAGGACGGGCCCGTCGACGGTGCGGTGACCGTCCGCGAGCGTGAGGGCGCGACGGGTGCCCCGGCGGACCTGCCGACCACCCCGACGCACGACGAGGAGGACGGCCGGTGAGCCTCACCCACTACCTGGTGCTGGCCGCGATCCTGTTCGCGATCGGCGCGACGACCGTGCTGCTGCGACGCAACGCGATCATCGTCTTCATGGGCGTCGAGCTCATGCTCAACTCCACCAACCTGCTGCTCGTGACGTTCTCGCGCATCCACGGCAACCTCTCCGGCCAGGTGCTCGCGTTCTTCGTCATGGTCGTCGCGGCGGCCGAGGTGGTCGTCGGCCTGGCGATCATCGTCACGATCTTCCGGACCAGACGCTCGGCGTCGGTCGACGACGTCAACCTGCTGAAGAGCTGAAGGGCTCCGACGTGCACACCCTGATCTCCCTGACCGCCCCTGCCGTGCTGCCGGCGGTCGACCCGGTCGTCGCCGCCCCCGAGTGGGCCGGGGCGCAGGCCGCCGTCTGGCTCGTCGCGCTGCCCCTGCTGTCGGCCGCGGTCCTGCTGCTGCTCGGCCGGCGTGCCGACCGGTGGGGCCACTGGCTCGGCGTCCTGGCCTCGGCCGGCGCGTTCGTCGTCGGCGTGGTGCTGCTCCTGGCCGTGCTCGGGCAGCCCGCGGGCCAGCGCGTGCACGACGTGCACCTGGCGACGTGGCTGGACGCCGGCGCGCTGAGCATTGACGCCGGCCTGCGCGTGGACCCGTTGTCGCTCACGTTCGTCATGCTCGTGACGTTCGTCGGCACGCTCATCCACGTCTACTCCGTGGCGTACATGGAGCACGACGCCGCGCGCCGCCGGTTCTTCGCGTACCTGAACCTGTTCGTCGCGGCGATGCTGCTGCTGGTCCTCGCGGACTCGTACGTGCTGCTGTTCGTCGGCTGGGAGGGCGTCGGTCTGGCGTCGTACCTGCTCATCGGGTTCTGGAACCACCACACGCCGTACGCGGTGGCCGCCAAGAAGGCGTTCGTCGCCAACCGTGTCGGCGACGTCGGGCTGCTCGTCGCGATGGGTCTGCTGTTCGCGACGTTCGGCAGCCTGGACTTCGCGACCGTCGAGACCGGTGCGGCGTCCGGCGACGTGTCGCAGGGCACGCTCACCGCGATCGGCCTGGCGCTGCTGCTCGCGGCCTGCGGCAAGTCGGCGCAGTTCCCGCTGCAGTCCTGGCTGGGCGACGCGATGGCCGGCCCCACGCCGGTGTCGGCGCTCATCCACGCGGCGACGATGGTCACCGCGGGCGTCTACCTCATCATCCGGTCCGGTGCGGTCTTCACGGCGGCCCCGACGGCGCAGCTCGTCGTCGCGATCGTCGGCGCGGTCACGCTCCTGTTCGGTGCGATCGTGGGCTGCGCCAAGGACGACATCAAGAAGGCCCTCGCGGCGTCGACGATGTCGCAGATCGGCTACATGGTGCTGGCCGCAGGCCTCGGGCCGATCGGGTACGCGTTCGCGATCTTCCACCTGGTGACGCACGGCTTCTTCAAGGCCGGCATGTTCCTCGGCGCCGGGTCCGTCATGCACGGCATGGACGACCAGGTCGACATGCGCCGCTTCGGCGGCCTGGGCCGGTACATGAAGATCACGTACTTCACGTTCATGGCCGGCTGGCTCGCGATCCTCGGCATCCCGCCGTTCGCCGGGTTCTTCAGCAAGGACAAGATCATCGAGGCCGCGTTCGTCCCGGTCGACGGTCAGCCGTGGCGGGCGTGGGTGTTCGGCGGCGTCGCCCTGATCGGTGCGGGCATCACCGCGTTCTACATGTCGCGGCTGTTCTTCATGACGTTCGAGGGGCAGAAGCGCTGGAGCGCGACGAAGAGCGGCGCCGACCAGCACCCGCACGAGTCCCCGGCGCTCATGACGTGGCCGATGATCGTCCTGGCGGGTGGGTCGGTGGCCCTGGGCCTGATCCTGTCGCGCGTCGGGTTCGTCGAGTGGCTCGAGCCGTCCGTCGGGCACGCCGAGCACGAGGAGCCGGTGCTGGCGGTGCCGCTGATCATCGGGCTCACGCTGGCGGCCGTCGCGCTCGGGCTCGTCCTCGCGTGGCGCCGCTACGCGATCACGACCGTGCCCGTCACGCCCCCGCTGGGGACCGCGCTCACGCGGGCCGCCCGCGTGGACCTGCACCAGGACGCGGTCAACGACACGCTCCTGGTCGCACCGGGGCAGTACCTCACGCGGTCGCTGGTGTACGGCGACAAGGCCGTGGTCGACGGTGCGGTCACCGGCCTGGGACGCACCACCGTCGCCGTCGGTGACATCGTGCGCCGCGCCCAGAACGGGTTCGCCCGCTCGTACGCCGCGGTCATGGTCATCGGCGTGGTCGTGCTCGCGTTCGTCGTCCTGGCCGCGCGCGGCTGATCGCAGAGTCGACAGGAGACCTGGAAACTGATGTCTGACTTCCCCTGGCTCACCGCGCTGGTGGTGCTGCCGCTGCTCGGCGCCGCGGCGCTGTGGTTGCTGCCCGCCGGCGCGCGCGCGCGTGCCCGCACGGTCGCGCTCGGCTTCGCCCTCGCGCAGGTGGTGCTCGCCGTCGCGGCCTTCGCGGCCTTCGACACGGGCGACGCGGCCACGCACCAGCTCGTCGAGACCGTGCCGTGGATCCCCGCGCTCGGGGTGTCGTGGGCGCTCGGCGTCGACGGCGTCGGCCTCGCGCTCATCGGCATGTCCGTGGTCCTGGTGCCGCTCGTCGTGCTGGCCGCCTGGCGCGAGCAGGGCTCGACCGACGGCCCGACCGACCGGCTGCGGCACTACCTGGCGCTCGTGCTGCTGCTCGAGGCGTTCATCGTGCTCGTGTTCGCCGCCCGCGACGTCTTCCTGTTCTACGTCGTCTTCGAGGCGATGCTCATCCCCGTGTACTTCATGATCGGCGCGTTCGGCGGCGCCCAGCGGCGCTACGCCGCGGTGAAGTTCCTGCTGTACTCGCTCGCCGGCGGTCTCGTCATGCTCGTCGGCGTCATCGCGCTGTACCTGCAGGGCCCGGGCGGCCCCGAGGGCTTCCTCATCGAGAACCTCGTGGGCGTCGACCTCGACCCGACGGTCGAGAAGTGGATCTTCCTGTCGTTCTTCCTGGCGTTCGCCATCAAGGCCCCCATGTTCCCGGTGCACACGTGGCTGCCCGACGCGGCGCAGCAGGCCCCCGCCGGCACGTCGACGCTGCTCGTCGGCGTGCTCGACAAGGTCGGCACGTTCGGCATGCTCACGCTGTGCCTGCCGCTGTTCCCCGCGGCCTCGCGCTGGGCGGCGCCCGTGATCATCGTGCTCGCGGTGGTGTCGATCCTGTACGGCGCGCTGCTCGCGATCGGCCAGAAGGACATGATGCGGCTGGTCGCGTACACCTCGGTGTCGCACTTCGGGTTCATCGTGCTGGGGATCTTCGCGTTCACGTCGACGTCGATCGCCGGCTCGTCGTTCTACATGGTCAACCACGGGCTCTCGACGGGTGCGCTGTTCCTGCTCGTCGGGTTCCTCGCGGCGCGGCGCGGGTCGCAGCAGATCGTCGACTTCGGCGGCCTGCAGAAGGTCGTGCCCGTGCTGGCCGGCCTGTTCCTGGTCGTCGGTCTGTCGGCGCTGTCCCTGCCGGGCCTGTCGACGTTCGTCAGCGAGTTCCTCGTCATCGTCGGCACGTACCCGCGCCACCCGGCGGCGGCGATCGTCGCGACGCTGGGCGTGGTGCTCGCCGCGATCTACGTGCTGTGGCTCTACCAGCGGGTGTTCACCGGGCCCGTCCGCCACGAGCTGGCGGACATGGCCGACGTCGGGGCACGCGAGCGGTGGGTGATCGGGCCGCTCGTGGCGCTGATGCTCGTCCTCGGGTTCGTCCCCGGCCCGGCCCTCGACCTGGTCCGGCCGCCGGCGCAGGAGAGCATCGCGCAGCTCGGCGTCGACGACGTCGAGCCCACGACCACCACCGCGACCCCCGCCGGTGCGGAAGGGAGTGACCAGTGAGCGGCTTCACCGCCCCCGAGATCGCCTGGGGGCCCACGGTCCCCGTGCTGGTCGTGCTGGTCGCGGCCGTCCTCGGCGTCGTCGTCGAGGCGTTCGTCCCCGCCGCGCGTCGTCGTCTCGTCCAGCTCGTGCTGACGCTGGCGGCGCTCGCCGGTGCCCTGCTCGCCGTCGCGGCTCTCTGGTCCGACGTCGAGCGCACGGGCGGGACGGACGTGCTGGGCGGCTCCCTCGTCGTCGACGGACCCACGCTCGTGCTGCAGGCGACGATCGCCCTGCTCGCGCTGCTCTCGACGCTGGTCTTCGCGGACCGCGTCGCCGGGGGCGAGGACGCGTTCGCGCCCGCCGCCGCCGCGGTGCCGGGCTCGGACTACGAGGAGCTCGCCCGCCGCAAGGGTCTGCGTCAGACCGAGGTGTACCCGCTCCTGCTGTTCGCCACCGGCGGGATGATGCTGTTCCCGGCCACGACCGACCTGCTGACGCTGTTCGTCGCGCTCGAGGTCCTGTCCCTGCCGCTGTACCTGCTGTCCGGGATGGGACGCCGCCGTCGCCTGCTGTCGCAGGAGGCGTCGATGAAGTACTTCCTGCTCGGGGCCTTCGTCTCGGCGATCATGCTGTTCGGCATCGCGCTGCTCTACGGCTACTCCGGCTCGTTGCGGTACGCCGACATCGCGGCCGCGACCGCGACGCCCAACGGGCTCGAGGGTCTGCTCGTCGTGGGTGCGCTGATGCTGCTCGCCGGGCTGTTCTTCAAGGTCGGCGCGGTCCCGTTCCACATGTGGACGCCCGACGTCTACCAGGGCGCGCCGACCCCGGTGACGGGCTTCATGGCCGCGTGCACCAAGGTCGCGGCGTTCGGTGCGCTGCTGCGTGTCGTCTACGGCATGCTGCCCGGCATGGCCTGGGACCTCGAGGTGGTCCTGTGGGTCGTCGCCATCCTCACGATGGTCGTCGGGACCGTCGCGGCGCTGGTCCAGACCGACGTCAAGCGGCTGCTGGCGTACTCCTCGATCGCGCACGCGGGCTTCGTCCTGACGGGCATCGTCGCCCTGCAGGACTCCGGCATCACCGCCGTGCTGTTCTACCTGCTGGCCTACGGCGCGGCCACCGTCGGCGCGTTCGGCCTCATCGCGCTCGTGCGCGAGCAGGGGACGGACGACGACGGCGCGCCCGTGGTCCTGGGGGAGGCCACGCGGCTGTCGCAGTGGGCCGGCCTGGGCCGGAGCCACCCCGTGGTCGCCGTCACGTTCACGCTGTTCCTGCTGTCCTTCGCCGGGATCCCGCTCACCGCGGGGTTCGTGGGCAAGTTCGCGGTGTTCTCGTCCGCGGTCGAGGGCGGGGCCTGGCAGCTCGCGCTGGTCGGCGTGCTCGCGTCGGCCGCCGCGGCGTTCTTCTACGTCCGGATCATCGTGCTGATGTTCTTCACCGAGTCGCACGACACGGACGACGCGGACGACGCCGACGGCACGGCCGTCGCGACCGGTGCGGACCGCGGTCCGCAGCGAGCCCCGGCAGCCCTGTCCGAGGTCGCCGTCGGGCCGGGCGCCGCTGCGGGGTCCGCGCCGGCCGCGGTCCTCGCCGCGGATGGTGAGCGGCCCGCCACGACGACGACGGTGGCGGCCGGCGAGGGCCTGACGGTGGTCGCCGTCGCCGTCTGCGCCATCCTCACGGTCGTCCTGGGCGTCGCGCCCTCCGCGGTGCTCGACACGATCGCCTCGGTGGCGGTGCTGCTGCCGTGACCTGCCCGCGGCCGGCGGCGGGGCAGGAACCCGGATCACCCGGACATCCTCCGGTCCCGGGTCGGTCGTCCGGCCGCGGTGCGGATAGGTTCGTCCCGTGACGACCGCACTCGCCCTCCCGCTCCACGACGCCGCGCTCGCCGAGCGACTGACGGGACGGCTCCTGATCGTCGAGGAGCTGCTGCGCGACGCCGTCACGTACGCCGACCCGATCGCGCACGACGCGTCGAGCCACCTGGTCAACGCGGGGGGCAAGCGGCTGCGCCCGCTCCTGACCCTGCTGACGGCCGAGCTCGGGGACGGCGGCCGGCGCGAGGTGGTCGACGCGGCCACCGTCGTCGAGCTGACGCACCTCGCGACGCTGTACCACGACGACGTCATGGACTCCGCGCCGCTGCGCCGCGGTGCACCCTCCGCGCACGAGGTGTGGGGCAACTCGGTGGCGATCCTCACCGGTGACCTGCTGTTCGCGCGGGCGTCGTCGATCGTCTCCGGGCTGGGGCCGGAGGCCGTGCGCATCCAGGCCCAGACGTTCGAGCGGCTGTGCCTCGGCCAGCTGCACGAGACGGTCGGTCCGCGGCCCGACGAGGACCCCGTCGCGCACTACCTGCAGGTGCTGTCCGACAAGACGGCGTCGCTCATCGCGACCTCGGCGCGGTTCGGCGCCATGATGGCCGGCTGCCGACCCGCCGAGGTGCGCACCGTCACCCAGTTCGGCGAGACCATCGGGGTCGCCTTCCAGCTCGCCGACGACGTCATCGACCTCACCTCCGACGGGACGACGCTGGGCAAGACGCCCGGCACCGACCTGCGCGAGGGCGTCCCGACGCTGCCCGCGCTGCTGCTGCGCTCCCGTGCGGCGACGACGCCCGTGGGCTCGACCGACCGCGCCGCCGTCGCGCTGCTCGACTCCGACCTGTCGGACGACGCCGACCTGGCCGCCGCGGTCGCGGTGCTCCGCGAGCACGAGGTCGTCGCGCTCACGCGCCGGCGCGCCGTGGACCTCGCACGGCAGGCCGTCTCCGAGCTCGGCCCGCTGCCGTCCGGCCCGGTGAAGGACGCCCTCGTGGCGTTCGCCGACGCGCTGGTCGACCGGGCCTCGTGACCCGGGCGCGGTGATGGTCGCAGGCGTTCGGCTCCGGTCCGCCGTCGCCACGGACCAGGCGGCGCGCGAGACCAACGAGGACACGGCGTGGGCGCAGGACGGGCTGTTCGTCGTCGCCGACGGCATGGGCGGGCACGAGGCCGGCGAGGTCGCGTCGCGGCTCGCGGTCGACGTCGTCAGCACCCTGGCCGGGGTGGCCCCCTCGCTCGAGGACGTGACGCGCGTCGTGCAGGACGCGCACCGGCGGGTCCGCGAGCTGCCGGTCGAGGGGGAGCGGCGCCCCGGGACCACGCTCACGGGGGTGGTCGTGACCGAGCACGCGGGCGTGGCGTGCTGGCTCGTCCTCAACGTCGGCGACTCGCGCACGTACCGCATGGTCGGGGGCATGCTCGAGCAGCTCACCCGGGACCACTCCGAGGTGGCCGAGCTGGTGGAGCAGGGACTGGTGGCCGTGGAGGACGCACCGCGGCACCCCCGCCGGCACGTCGTGACGCGGGTGCTCGGCGGCGGGGCGTCGTGGGTCGACCCCGACCTGCGGATGTTCCCCGTGAGCGTGGGGGACCGGATGGTCGTGTGCTCCGACGGCCTGACGGACGTGCTGCCCGACGGTCGCGTCCAGGCGGTGCTCCGCGCCGAGCGGCACCCCCGCGCGGCGGCCGACCGCCTGGTCCGGGAGGCGCTGGCGGCGGGTGCGCAGGACAACGTGACGGTCGTCGTGGTGGACGCGGTCGCCGTCACCCCGATCGCAGGCGCGGGCGGGCGCGCCGACGTGGCACGATGACCGCGCACCCGACCCCGGAGGACCGCCCGTGAGCACCCGCGCCTCAGCTCCGCGCTGCGCATCGTGCGGCATGCCGCTCGCCCCCGACGCCGAGTCCTGCTCCGTCTGCGGGGCCCGTGTCCCGCTGATCGCGCGTCCCACCTCGGGTGAGGACGACGGGCCGGACGTCGACGAGCCGGCCGGCGCCGGGTCGGCGCTGCCGCCGCCGTCGGACCCCGTCGTCCGGCCGGGCGTCCCGGCCGCGACCCTCGCCGTCTCCGCGACGGACAGGCCGATGCCCGCGGCACCCGCCGCGCGCAGCACCGCCTTCGACGCCGCCGCGGCTGCCCGCGACGTGCGCGCGGCCGCCCGCCCGCAGCGCGCGGCTCCCCCGCGGGCTGCGGCCGCCGTGCCGCCGATCGGCACCCGCGTGCTGGCGTACGCGATCGACGTGCTCGTCGCGGCCGCGGCCGCCGGCATCGGTCTGCTCGTTGCGGGGGTGGTCGGCGGCGACGCGACCCTCGTGGCGGGTCTGATCGGGCTGGTCGTCGGGGTTGCGCAGGTCCTCGCCGAGGGGCTGCGCGGTGCGACGCTCGGCGCGTACCTGCTGGGTCTGCGCACCGTCGACGAGCGCACGGGTGCGTGGCCCGGTGTGCCGCGCGCGTTCCTGCGGCAGCTGCTGGTCGCCCTGGGCGTGATCGGGTGCGGCGTCGGCAACTGGGTCGTCGCCGCGTCGGGCGCGTGGGACTCCGGTCCGCGTCGCCGCGGCTGGCACGACAAGGCGTCGGGCACGGCGGTCGTGCAGGCGGGCGCCGCCCAGCCGCCGTCGGGGCGCCAAGGACGGGCGTCGGCGCCCAGCGGGCCGCGCGGCAGCGCGCGCCCGTGGACGCCGTCGGCCCCGTCGACCGGTCCGGGCGGGCCGGGCGGCGCACCCGTCACGGCGCCCGTGCCGGCGCCGCCGGTCGACGACAGCCTGTTCGCGCCGGGGAGGCGTCGCGCGTCGCGCTGCCGCCCCCGCCGGCCTCCGTCGCGGCCGTGGTGGAGCCGCCCGCTCCGGACCTCGTCCCCGACGCCCCTGCCGGTCTCGGTGCTGCGCCTCGCGGGGGCGCCCGGAGGCGGACCTGCTGCCGCCTCCGCCCGACGCGACGCGCTCCGACCGCCGGGCGGCCCGCCCGGGTGGTGCCGCGGTCCCGGCCGCAGCGCCGGCGTCGGACGAGGACCTGGCCGAGATCGAGCACACCCGCGTGCGGGACCCCGAGTCGTTGCGCCGTCGCACCGGCACGCTGGCGCTGCACTTCGACACCGGTGAGCGCGTGCGCGTCGTCGGACGCGGGCTGGTCGGGCGTGGCCCGCGGGCCGAGGACGGCGAGGACATCCTGCACGTCGTGGTGCTGAGCGACGCCGCGCGGTCGCTGTCGCGCGTGCACGTCGAGTTCGGGCCGCAGGGCGCGACGACGGCGCAGGACGCCGCGATCTGGGTGACCGACCGCGGGTCGACCAACGGCACGGTCGTCGTCGACCCGACGGGTGCCGCGCGGGTGCTGCCGGCCGGGGCGCGGGCCGTCGTGCGTGCGGGCTGGTCGTTGCGGCTGGGCGACCGCGAGGCGCGCGTCGAGGACGACTGACGGCGCGTCAGGCGTCGGAGGGGGGCGGCACCGGGCCCTCGGCCCCGGGCGCGGGCCTGCGGGAGTGCCGGAGCCCGTCGACGGTGAGCACGACGAGCGCGAGCCACACCAGCCCGAATCCCCACCACCGGGCGGGCGGCATCTCCTCGCCGGCGACGAGCACGCCGATGGCGAGGTGCAGCACGGGGGTGAGGTACTGCAGGAGCCCCACGGTCGACAGCGGCAGGCGACGCGCCGCGGAGTTGAAGAGCAGCAGCGGGACCGCGGTGACCACGCCGGTCCCGACGAGCGCGAGCCCGTGCCAGTCGGGCGCGAACGTCGCGGAGCCGGTCAGGTGCAGCCACCCGAGGTAGAGCACGGCGGCGGGTGCGAGGACGGCCGTCTCGGCGGCGAGGCCGGGCAGTGCGCCGACCCGTGACCCGAGGCGGCTCTTGAGGAGCCCGTAGGTGCCGAAGCTGCCTGCCAGGACCAGCGCGATCCACGGCAGGGTGCCGTAGGCGACGGTGAGCACGACGACCGCCGCGGCGCCGCAGCCGACCGCGACCCACTGCACGGTGCGCAGCCGCTCGCCGAGCACGAGCACGGCCAGCGCCACCGTCACGGGGGTTGACGAAGTAGCCGAGCGCCGCGTCGACGACGTGGCCGGTCAGGACGCCGTGCACGAACACGAGCCAGTTCACGGCGAGCAGGACGGCCGCGAGCGTGAGCGTGGCCAGGAGCCGGACGTCACGCAGGATCGCGACGAATGCCCCCCACGTCCGGGTGACCAGCAGCAGCACGAGGCAGAACAGCAGGGACCACACGACGCGGTGCGCGATGATCTCGACCGGGTCGGAGGGCGCGAGGAGCGGGAAGTACAGCGGCAGCGCGCCCCACAGGGCGTAGGCGCCGACCCCGCGGCGAGGCCGGCGCGGGACCGGCGAGCGGCGGTATCCACCCCGCGACTGTAGGCGTCGCGCCGGACGGCACCCGCCGTCCCACATCGTGGGCTGTCCGTATCGTGGAGTGGACGTCGAGGGTCGGGGCGGTCGCGTCCTAGACTCGGGGTCGCACTGCTCTCGCACCGACGGCGAGGCGCACGGGTGCGGGGCCCTGCAGGACGCCCCGCCAGGCGTCCGCCGCGCGAGGGCTTCCCCCACCGGAAGGCAACCAGGTCCCGTGAGCACCCCGACCCTGCGCGTCGCGATCGTCGGCGCCGGTCCGGCCGGCATCTACGCGGCCGACATCCTGTCGAAGACCGACCTCGACGTCAGCATCGACCTGTTCGAGCGGCTCCCGGCGCCCTTCGGCCTGGTCCGGTACGGCGTGGCACCCGACCACCCGCGCATCAAGCAGATCATCGTCGCGCTGCACAAGGTGCTCGAGCGCGGGGACATCCGCCTGCTCGCCAACGTCGACTACGGCACCGACCTCAAGCTCGACGACCTTCGCACCTTCTACGACGCGGTGATCTTCTCCACCGGCTCGATCCGGGACGCGGCGCTCGCGATCCCCGGGATCGACCTCGACGGCTCCTACGGCGCGGCGGACTTCGTGTCCTGGTACGACGGCCACCCGGACGTGCCGCGCACGTGGCCGCTGGAGGCCACGCAGGTCGCCGTGCTCGGTGCCGGGAACGTCGCGCTCGACGTGGCCCGCATCCTGGCCAAGCACGCGGACGACCTGCTGCCCACCGAGGTCCCCGCCAACGTCTACGACCTGCTCAAGGCCAGCCCGGTCACGGACGTGCACGTCTTCGCCCGCCGCGGACCCGCCCAGGCCAAGTTCTCGCCGCTCGAGCTGCGTGAGCTCGGCCACGTGCCGGACGTCGACACGATCGTCTACCCGGAGGACTTCGAGTTCGACGAGGGCTCGATGGCGGCCATCCACTCGAGCAACCAGACCAAGCAGGTCGTCAAGACCCTCACCGACTGGACGCTCAAGGAGCCCGAGGACCTGACGGCCTCGCGCCGCATCCACCTGCACTTCCTGCACAAGCCGGTCGAGGTGCTGGGCGAGGACGGCAAGGTCGTCGGGCTGCGCACCGAGCGCACGGTGCTCAACGGTGACGGCAACGCCACGGGGACCGGCCAGACGCACGACTGGCCCGTCCAGGCGGTCTACCGCGCGGTCGGCTACTTCGGCTCGCCGCTGGTCGACATCCCGTTCGACGACGTCGCGGGCGTCATCCCCAACCGGGAGGGCCGCGTGATCGACGTCGACGGCCGGCACCTGGACGGCGTGTACGCGACGGGGTGGATCAAGCGCGGCCCGGTCGGCCTCATCGGTCACACCAAGTCCGACGCGTCGGAGACGATCCGGAACCTCGGCGAGGACGTCGCCGAGCGCGGCCAGGAGTTCTACACGGCCACCGAGCGGGAGCCGCAGGCGGTCCTCGACTTCCTCGTGCAGCGCGGCGCCGACGTCATCGAGTGGTCGGGGTGGCAGGTGCTCGACGCGTACGAGCGGTCGCTGGGGAGCCCCACGGGCGTGAGCGCGTCAAGCTCGTGCCGCGTGACCACATGGTCGCGATCTCGCTGGGACGCGAGCTCCCGCAGGACTGAGCAGAGCACGCAGGACAGCACTACCCGCGGGGCCCCGGACGGCAGAGGCGTCCGGGGCCCCGCGTCCGTCACGCGTCCCTCACCCGGCCGTCGCACCGCCGCCGGGAACGCGTGCCCCGCGCCGGGCGTTGACCCCGGTGCGGAGGGCGGCACCTCGTCGTCCGCGGGGAGGACGAGGAACAGATGGGCCATCGGCACTACAACGGGTTGAAGACGGCGGCGCTGTTCGGCGCCATGTGGGCGGTGCTGCTCGGGGTCGGGTGGCTGATCGGCGGTGCGCGGTACCTCTGGGTGTTCGCAGGGCTGGGCGTGGCGATGACCGCCTACAGCTACTGGAACTCGGACAAGATCGCCATCCGCGCGATGCGCGCGCGCCCCGTCAGCGAGATCGAGCAGCCGACGATGTACCGCATCGTGCGCGAGCTCTCGACCGCCGCGCGCCAGCCGATGCCGCGCCTGTTCGTGTCCCCGACCATGGCGCCGAACGCCTTCGCGACCGGCCGTGACCCGAAGAACGCCGCGGTGTGCTGCACCGACGGCATCCTCGCGATCCTCGACGAGCGCGAGCTGCGCGGCGTCCTGGGGCACGAGCTCATGCACGTCTACAACCGCGACATCCTCACGTCCTCGGTCGCCGCCGCGGTCGCGGGCGTCATCACCTCGCTCGCCCAGCTCGCGCTGTTCTTCGGCGGTGGGGACCGTCGCGAGGGCGGCAACCCGGTCGCCGCCCTCCTCATGGTGTTCCTGGCGCCGGTGGCCGCCACGCTCGTCCAGCTCGCGATCTCCCGGACGCGGGAGTACGACGCGGACGAGGACGGCGCCCGGCTGACGGGTGACCCGCTCGCGCTGGCCTCCGCGCTGCGCAAGCTCGAGGCGGGGACCCGGGCGCGGCCGCTGCCGCAGGACCGCGAGCTCGTCGACGTCTCGCACCTCATGATCGCGAACCCGTTCCGCGGCGGCGGCCTGGGTCGTCTCTTCGCGACCCACCCGCCGATGCCGGACCGGATCGCCCGCCTGGAGGCCATGGCCGGCGGCGGGATCACGCGCTACTGACGCACCGGCTCAGGCCGCGACGGGCGCCCACCGGAAGGCGACACGCACCAGGCCGTGGTCGTTCGAGCCGTCGGCGCGGTGGTCCTGCGTGGCGAGGTGGTCGTTGGTGATGGTCAGCCCGTCGAAGAGCCACATGCGGCGCCGGCTGTTGTCGTAGAGCTGCTCGCTGACGAGCACGTGGTCGAGCGACTCCCGCAGGTCCTCGTGGACGTGCGTGTAGTACACGTCGCGGGTGTCGCGGTACTCCTGGAGGGTCTGCGCGGTGTACAGGCCTGTGTCGGTGCCGCCGCGCGAGTCGCCGACGAGGTAGCGCGGCTGGCCCGTGAGGATGTTGACGGTGTTGCTGTGCTGACCGTCGTTGACGTCGCCGAGGACGACGACGGGCGTGTCCGAGCGCTTCATGACGTCGGTGAGCAGGACGCGCAGGGCCGCGGCCTCCGCGGTGCGGCGGATCGTCGAGATGGCGGCGCCCAGCGCCTCGACGTGCGGGCGGAACGTGTCGGGGTCGGCCCGGAACCACGGCTCGCGCTCGACCCGCGTCGGCACCTTGGACTTCAGGTGCACCACGGCCACCTCCACCGGCGGGCGGTCCGTGCGCGGCGTCACGGCGAAGCGCAGCACCGGCCGCGAGAACCGCCGGATCCGCACGTCGATGTCGGGTGCCTGCGGGTCGTGGGTGTCGGACGCGTGCAGCCGCAGCGCGGGCGGGAAGTCGTCCACCCAGTGCGGGGTGCCGTGCAGCAGGCCGCGTCGCACGAGCGCGGCACAGGTGATCCGGCCGCCCGTCGCCTGGTCGGCCAGCACGTCGTAGTCGTCGTCGAGGCGGGCGCGCTCCAGGGCCGCGACGAGCGCGTCGCGGTGCCACAGCTCCTGCAGGCCGACGACGTCGGCCTGCAGGTCGCGCAGGCGGTCGGCGAGCCAGGCGATCTTGCGGGCGTACTCTCGCGCGGTCCACGGCTCCTGGCCGGGGTTCATCGCGCGCCCCGGCAGCTGCAGGTTGTACAGGTTGACGGTCGCGACGGTGAAGCGGTCCAACGACATGACGCCCTCCCGGGTGCCGGCCGCGTCGGTCGCGGGCCGGCACCGGTGAGGAGCGCGGACGACGCCGCGCCGATACGTCTACCGGTAGTTGACGAACTGCAGGGCCGCGTCCACGTCGGCGCCCTTGAGCAGCGCGATCACGGCCTGCAGGTCGTCGCGGCTCTTGGCCGTCACCCGCAGCTCGTCGCCCTGGATCTGCGTCTTGACGCCCTTGGGGGCCTCGTCGCGCACGATCTTGGCGAGCTTCTTGGCGATCTCGCTGCTCAGGCCCTCCTGGATCGTGCCGGCGAGGCGGTACTCCTTGCCGGACGGCTGGGGCTCGCTCTCACCGGTGTCGAGCGACTTCAGCGAGATGCCCCGCCGGATGAGCTTGGTCTGGAACACGTCGAGCACCGCGAGCACGCGCTCGGCGGAGTTGGCGACCATCAGGATGCTCTCGCCGCTCCACGCGATGGAGGCACCGACGCCCTTGAAGTCGTAGCGCTGCGCGATCTCCTTCGCGGCCTGGTTCAGGGCGTTGTCGACCTCCTGACGGTCGACCTTGCTGACGACGTCGAACGACGACTCGCTCGCCATGCTGCTCCCTCCGGGGCGACCCGACCGGGTCGCGACTGCGTCCGTCGGACGAGGGGTGTGCGGGACCGCGTGCCGCGTGCTGCGGGCGGTCGGTCACCGGCCGGACCGGTCGGTGTGCACGAGCCCCCTCTCGGAGTTGCTATCCTTCCATCCGCACGCCGCTCGCGCGGACGCGCCGCTCCCGTCGTCACGACGGGGACGACGCGCACGACGCGGGCACGCGTCCCCTGGCGGGTTACCCGAGTGGCCAAAGGGGGCTGACTGTAAATCAGCTGGCAACGCCTACGGGGGTTCGAATCCCTCACCCGCCACGCACCGAAGGGGGCGTCCTCCACGGAGGACGCCCCCTTCTGCACGCCCCCACGTCCCGCGAGTGCGGGGGAAACACGTCGAGTGCGGGGGATACGACCCCCGCACTCGAGCCGTTTCCCCGCACTCGCGGGAGGTGGGTGGGGTGGGGAGCGGTCAGCAGGTCCAGGCGCCTGTGGTGACCGAGACCGTGGTGCCCTCGTCGCGGGTGTCGAAGATGCCGGCGTCCTCCTCCGAGGCGAACGCGACGCCGACGCCGACCGGCTCCGCGTAGCCCGTGAGGCCGCCGAGCTGCTCCTGCGCACCGTCCTGGCAGCCGGGGGACCAGGTCTCGACCTCGTAGCCCTGCTCGGCGAGGCGGTCGATCTCGGTGGCGAGCGCGGGGTCGTCGACGGTCTCGGCGATCGCGGTCCACACGACCCAGAAGTCGCCGTCGGTGTCGGCGGGGGTGACGGCGGTGGGCCAGTCGGCGGCGGAGGGGTCGACGCCCTCGTCACCGCCGCTGCACGCGGCGGTCGAGAGCAGGGCGGCGACGGACAGCAGGACGGCGGCGGCGACGCGGCCGCGGTGACGGGGGGTGGGACGCATGGGCCGGATCGTGGCACGGCGCGTCGGGGACCGCGACGAGATGAAACGCTTCGGGAGCGGGCGCCCGGGCCTCGACGGCCGGCGGTCGGAGCCCTCGCAGGAGACGATTTCACGGGCACCCCGCAGCGCGTGTACTCTGGTCCGCGCTGCCCCGATAGCTCAGTCGGCAGAGCGTCTCCATGGTAAGGAGAAGGTCAAGGGTTCGATTCCCTTTCGGGGCTCTGTGGTGTGCCACGGGTCGGTCGTCCTCGGACGATCGGCCCGGGCGACCGCTGTGGCGGGATAGCTCAGGTGGTTAGAGCACACGGCTCATAATCGTGGTGTCGCGGGTTCGAATCCCGCTCCCGCTACCACGTCCGGCGAAACATCCGTCCCAGCAGCACGCGTCGGCCGGCGCGCGCCAGGAGAAGAACGCAGCCCCGCGGGCGCGAGAGGTGACACAGACATGGCCAGCAAGAGCGCGGACGTCCGCCCGAAGATCACACTCGCCTGCACGGAGTGCAAGGAGCGGAACTACATCACCAAGAAGAACCGGCGGAACAACCCCGACCGGCTCGAGATGAAGAAGTACTGCCCGCGGGACAACAAGCACACGGTGCACCGCGAGACCCGCTGACGCGGTCAGCTCGTCACCGACGGACCCGCTGACGTGCCGGTCGACATCACCTTCGCCGGGCGGGCCTACCCGCCCGGCGACGTGTACGTGGTCTCCCGCGAGAAGCTGCGCGAGTTCGCCGAGGCGACGGGTGCCACGCACCCCGCGCACACGGACGTCGACGCGGCACGTGCGCTCGGCCACCCCGACGTGGTCGCGCCGCCGACGTTCGCCGTCGTCGTCGCCCAGCGCACCGAGGCGCAGTACGTCCAGGACCCGGCAGCCGGCATCGACTTCAGCCGTGTCGTGCACGCCGACGAGCGGTTCACGCACCACCGGCCCATCCACGCCGGTGACCGCCTGCGCACCGCGCTGCACGTCGACGCGGTCACGCAGCGTGCCGGGCTGTCGATGGTCACGACCCGGTGCGAGATCGCGGACGAGGACGGCACGCCCGTCGCGACGGTCCTGTCGATGCTCGCCGTGCGGCCGGAGGAGGACGCGTGAGCGCCCCCGCCGACCGTCCGGTGCTCGCCGACCGTCCCGTGCTCGCGGACCTCGCGGTCGGCCAGGAGGTCGCCCGCCGCACGATCACGGTCGACCGGGCACGCCTGGTGCGGTACGCCGGGGCGTCCGGCGACTTCAACCCCATCCACTGGAACGAGCGCGTCGCGACGTCGGTGGGCCTGCCTGGCGTCATCGCGCACGGCATGTGGACGATGGGCGCGGTCGCAGCGGTCGTCGTCGACTGGGCGGGTGACCCGGGCGCGGTCGTGGACTACCAGACCCGCTTCACGCGCCCCGTCCCCGTGCCCGACCCCGGGGAGGCGTCCGTGGACGTCGTCGCGGTCGTCGGTGCGCTCGACACCGACGCGCGGACCGCGCGCATCGACCTGACGGTGAGCGTCGAGGGTGCGCGCGTGCTGGGCAAGGCGCACGCGGTCGTCCGCCTCGGCTGAGCCGAACCCTCGGCTGAGCCGACCTTCGGCCGAGCCGACGTTGGGCCGGGTCCGAGCGCTCAGGCGTGCGGCGGGCCGGTCGTCGTCCCCACGCGCAGCTGCACCGGCAGGACCCGCGGTTCCGGCATGCGGCCGGCGAGCAGCTCCGCGACGGCCTCGCCGATGGCGGCGCCCTTCTCGGCGAGCGGCTGGGCGACGGTCGTCAGGACGTCGGGTGCGAGCCACGGCAGGTCCAGGCCGTCGAAGCCGGCGACGGACACGTCCTGCGGCACCCGCAGGCCCAGCTCGCGGGCGGCGAGCACGACGCCGGACGCGAGCAGGTCGGACTGGCACACGATCGCCGTGGGACGGTCGGCGCCCTGCAGCAGCACCCGGCCCGCCGCGGCGCCGTTCTCCACCAGCGACGCCGGGGTCTCGTACACGACCGTGGGCGTCACCCCGGCGTCGGTGACGCCGGCCAGGCGTCGCCGGGTGATCTCCCACGAGATGGCGGCGATGCGCGCCGGGTCGGCGGCGCCCTCGCCCCGGTCCCGGTCGAACGGCAGGGTGACGGTCGCGATGCGGGTGTGGCCCAGGTCGAGGAGGTACCGGGTGAGCTCCGTCATGCCGCCGTGGTCGTCGATGCCGATCGCCGCGACGTCGGGCTGCGGTGTGCCCTCGACGAGCACCGCGGGGGTGTTGCGGCGCCGCAGCATCTCCAGGACGGGGTCGTCGGTGGTGCCTCCCCACATCTGCACGGCGACGTCCATCGCGGCGGTGCCGAGCAGCGGGTCGACGGCGGGCTGGGTCGAGTCGTCGGGCCCGGGGACCAGCAGGACGCCCAGGCCGAGCGGGCCGAGCGTCGTGGTGAGCCCGTCGAGCACCTGCACGGCCACCGGGTCGCGGAACGCGCGGCGCAGCGCGTCGCCCATGATCACGCCGACGATGCCGGACCGGCCGCGGCGCAGCTGTCGCCCGAGCGGGTTGGGACCGGCGTAGCTCAGCGCGCGGGCGGCGTCCAGCACCCGGGTCCGGGTGGCGTCGGCGATGGGTCCGGAGCCGGAGAACGCGAGCGACGCGGTCGACACGGACACACCTGCGCTCGCAGCGACGTCGGCGAGGGTGGTGCGCTGCGCGGACAGGGCAGTACCTCCGGGGCCGGCGGCGTGGGCGGGGGGTGGCGTCGCGGATCGGTTTGACGTCGCCGCCAGCGTACCCGCACAATCATCGGCAGATATCGAATCGATTCGACCCCGAGATGAGGCAGCATGAGCAGCGTGGACGTCCGTCACGCGCCAGGCGCGCGCGAGGTCCGGCTCGCCTCGGCCGCCGTGTTCGCGGTCTTCCTTCTCTCGGGCGTGAACTTCGCCTCCTGGGCGGCCCGGCTGCCGGCCGTGCGGGACGCGCTCGACCTGACCCCCGAGCGCATGGGCGTGCTGCTGCTCATCGGCGCCTTCGGGTCGTTGTTCTCGCTGCCGCTGTCCGGCATGGTCGTCGAGCGGCTCGGCGCGCGTCGGACCGTGCTCGGCTTCGCGATCCTCAACGCGCTCGGCTTCGCGTCCGCCGCGCTCGGTGTCGCTGCAGGCCAGGTCGTGCTGGTCGGCGCGGGCCTGGTGCTCGCCGGGATCGGCGCCGGCGTGTGGGACGCCGCGATGAACATCGAGGGCGCGGTCGTGGAGCAGCGGCTCGGTCGCACGATCATGCCGCGGTTCCACGCCGGATTCTCGTTCGGCACCATGGCCGCCGCCGGGGTCGCCGCGGGCGCCGCCGCCCTGCACGTCCCCGTGCAGGTGCACCTGCCCGTGGTGGTCGCCCTGTCGTCCGTCGCCGTCGCGGTGGCCGTGCGATCCTTCCTCGCGGAGCCCGAGCCGCACCGCGCGCCGCACGACGCCGACCCGCACGACGCCGACCGGCACGACGCCGACCGCACGGCCACGCCGTCCGCCGCACGTCGCGGCGCGCACGCGGCGCTCGGCGCCTGGCTCGAGCCGCGGACGCTGCTCATCGGCCTGGTCGTGCTCTCGGCCGCGCTCACCGAGGGCGCCGCGAACGACTGGGTGAGCCTGGCGGTGGTCGACGGCTTCGGCACGGGGCACGCGACCGGTGCCATCGGCTTCGGGCTGTTCGTCACCGCGATGACCGCGATGCGGCTCTTCGGCACCCCGCTGCTCGACCGGTACGGCCGCGTGGCGGTGCTGCGCCTGTGCGCCGGTCTGGCGGCCGTCGGGTTGCTGGTGTTCGGCCTCGCCGACCAGCTGTGGCTCGCCCTCGTCGGCGTCGCTGCCTGGGGCATGGGCGCCGCGCTCGGCTTCCCCGTCGGCATGAGCGCCGCGGCCGACGACCCGCTGCGCGCCGCGCCGCGCGTCGCCGTCGTGTCGACCATCGGCTACTCCGCGTTCCTGGCCGGCCCGCCGCTGCTGGGCCTGCTCGCCGAGCACGTCGGCTACCGGCACGCGCTGCTGGCGATCCTCGTGCCCGTCGTGCTGGGGCTGCTGGTGATGTCCGCCGTGCGCCCCCTGCCGCGGACGGGCGCCCCCGCGGGCGCACCGCTCCCCGCGGACTAGCCTGGACGCGTGGAGCTCGACACCTGCGCCCTGTCCGGCCCGGCACCCGAGCCGGCGTACCCGGCGGTCCCGACGCACCCCGGCACGCCCACCCTCGCGGACCTCACGACGCTGCGCGTGGGCGGGCCCGTCGGCCGGTACGTCGAGGCGACGTCCGAGCACGAGCTGGTCGAGGTCGTGCGTGCGGCCGACGCCGCGGGCGAACCGCTCCTCGTGCTGGGAGGCGGGTCGAACGTGCTCGCGGCGGACGCGGGGTTCGACGGCGTGGTCGTCCGCGACGTGCGCGGCGGCGTGGCGGTCCCCGACGCGTCCGCGTGCGCCGGAGTCACGCTGACGGTGCCGGCGGGCACCGTGTGGGACGACGTCGTCGCGTACGCGGTGGCCCACGAGCTCGTCGGCGTCGAGGCGCTGTCCGGCATCCCGGGCTCGACGGGTGCGACGCCCGTGCAGAACGTCGGCGCCTACGGGCAGGAGGTCGCGCAGACCGTCGCGCAGGTGCGGGTGTGGGACCGGGGGCGGCCGGGTGCGCACGCTGCCGTACGTCTCCCTCGGGTTCGGCTACCGCACGTCGACGCTCAAGCGCTCGATGCGGCCGGACCCGGCCGACCCGGCGGCCCCGTGGGGCCCGACGCCCCGCTACGTCGTCCTCGACGTGACGTTCCAGGTCAAGGAGGGCTCGCTGTCGTCGCCCGTGGCCTACCCGGAGCTCGCGCGCACGCTCGACGTCGCCGTGGGGGAGCGCGCCCCGCTGGCGGACGTGCGGGCCGCGGTGCTCCAGCTGCGCGGACGCAAGGGCATGGTGCTGGACGCCGCCGACCACGACACGTGGAGCGCGGGCTCGTTCTTCACCAACCCGGTGGTCGCGGCGGCTGCGGCCGACGCGCTGCCCGCCGACGCCCCCCGCTGGCCGATGCCGGACGGCGCCACCAAGACGAGCGCCGCGTGGCTCATCGAGCACGCGGGCTTCGGCCGGGGTCACGGTGCGCCCGGCCCGGCGACGCTGTCGACGAAGCACACGCTCGCGTTGACCAACCGCGGCGACGCGCGCGCCGAGGACCTGCTGGAGCTGGCCCGCGCGGTCCGTGACGGCGTGCGCGACCGTTTCGGCGTCGTGCTCGAGGCGGAGCCGGTCCTCGTCGGCGCCACCCTGTAGCGGCCGGGCGCGCGAGGCTACCCCTCGCCGCCCGCGGGGCGCATCGGCCGCGCGACGGGCACGGGTGCCGTCCTGCGACCGATGCCCCGCGCCCCCCGGCCCGCCAGGGTGGAGGTGCGTCGACGGTCGGGCACCGAGCCCGGCGGGCGCACGTGCAGGGGGTGCACCCATGAGAAGACGACCGTCCCGTCATGCCGTCGCCGCGACCGCCGTCGCGGCGTGCCTGGCGCTGACCGCCACCACGCTGACCGCCACCGGCGCGAGCGCCGAGGGGCGCGGCCCCGGGCACCCCGGCCACGGGGGCCACGACCGCACGAGCCGCGTCGAGGCGGCGCGGGTCGACCGCGTCCCGACGCCCGACCCGCACTGGGCGGACTGCTCGGAGGCCGCCGGCACCACCGCCGAGTGCGGCACCGTCGACCTCCCGCTCGACTACGACCACCCGCGCCGCGGCACGACGCGGGTCGCGCTGCTGCGGATCCCCGCGACCGACCCGCAGGCGCGGATCGGCACGCTCTTCCTCAACCCCGGCGGTCCCGGCGGGTCCGGGGTCGACATGGCGGCGGACGCGCCCGCGTTCCTCCCGCCGGAGGTGCTGGCGCGGTTCGACGTCGTCGGTTTCGACCCCCGCGGCGTGGGCTACTCCGCGAGCATCCGCTGCTTCGCCGACGCCCAGGCGCAGTCGGACGCGCTCGGGGGATGTTCGTCGCCTTCCCGACGACCGAGGAGGAGACGTCCGCGTACCTCACCTCGGCGGACGCGCTCGGCCGGGCCTGCTCGACGACGGGTGCACCGCTCAGCGCGTCGATGTCCACGGCCGAGGTGGCGCGGGACCTGGACGTGCTGCGCCGCGCCGCCGGTGACGAGCGGCTCAGCTACCTCGGCTTCTCCTACGGCAGCGTGCTGGGCCAGGTGTACGCGAACCTGTTCCCGGACCGGTTCCGGGCCCTGGCGATCGACGGCGTGGTCGACCCGTGGGCGTGGGCGGGGACCAGGCGCACGGAGGGAACCCCCGTGACGGACCGGATCGGGTCCGGCGCGGCCGGTTGGCGCGCGATGCAGGAGGTGCTCGACCGGTGCGAGGCGGCCGGTCCCGACGTCTGCCGGACGGCGGGGCTGGGGGCGCCGCGTGCGGTCTGGGCCCAGGTGACCGACGGTCTGCGCGCCGCCCCGGCGCCCCTGATCGACCCCGAGAGCGGGACCCTCCTCGGCGTGCTGACGTGGCCGGACGTGCTCTCGGTGGTGCTCGGCGAGCTCTACTCGCCCGTCGGCGCGGCCCGGGTCGACGTGGTCGTCTGGGCGGTCCACCAGCTCCAGCTGCCCGACACGCCCGAGAACGCGCCGTCGCGGGCGCAGGCCTCGCGCGAGCTCCTCGCCCTGTTCGACGTGCCGCCCGAGGTCGCGGCCGAGGCCGAGCGCCGGTTCCTCGCCCTGTCCGCGGTCTTCGGCCGGGACACGTCGTACGAGAACGGGTTCGAGTCGTTCTCCGGTGTCGTGTGCGCCGATGCGCGCGGGCCGCGTCGCGGGGAGGCGTGGATCGGTGCCGCCCAGGCCTCGGAGGCCGTCGCCCCCGGGTTCGGGCCGCGGTGGACGTGGGGGTCGCCGCAGTGCGCGACGCGCTCCTGGACCGCACAGGACGAGGACGTGTACCGCGGACCGTTCGACGCGCGGACCGTCGCACCCGTCCTGGTCGTCGGCAACCTCTGGGACCCGGCCACGCCGTACGAGGGCGCGCTGGCTGCGGCCAGGGAGCTGCCGAACAGCCGGCTGCTGTCGTCGGACAGCTGGGGCCACGTCGCGTTCGGCACGTCCGCCTGCGCGACCGACACCGTGGGCCGGTACCTGCTGACCGGTGAGGTCCCGGCGGAGGGAACGACGTGCGTCGGCGACGCGCAGCCGTTCGTCGAGCAGCCGCAGTCCCGCACCGCGCAGACCCCGCGCATGCTGCCGCCGGTCGTCCCGCCGGTCCCGGGCGCGACGCCGCGCGCGTCGTGACGCCGCGGCTCGGAGGCTGACGCGGTGGGGCCCGGCGGTGCGCCGGGCCCCACCGCGGTCCGGGTCGGGGTCCGTCGGGGGGCCGGCGGGCCGTCAGGCCGCGGCAGGCTCCGCCGCGAGCCACGCGTCCACCCCGGCCAGCAGACGCGCACGCGTCGCCGGTGACGCCGCGCTCGCGGTCACGGACGCCCGGGCAAGATCCGCGAGCTCCGCGTCCGTGAAACCGAGGTCCTCCCGCGCGATGCGGTACTGGTCGACCAGACGGGACCGGAACAGCAGCGGGTCGTCCGCGCCGAGCGCGAGGCGCGCACCCGCGTCGACCAGGGCGCGCAGCGGCACGTCCGCCGGCCCGGCGTACACGCCGAGCGACACGTTCGACGCCGGGCACACCTCGAGCGGGACGTCGCGCTCGACGACCCGGTCCAGCACGCGCGGGTCCTCGCCGCAGCGCACGCCGTGCCCCAGGCGGTCGGGCTGCAGGTGGTCGAGGACCTCCTCGACGTGCGCGGGTCCCAGCAGCTCCCCGCCGTGCGGCACGCTCAGCAGCCCGGCCTGCCGCGCGATCGCGAACGCCCCGGCGAAGTCGGCGGTCGTGCCGCGCCGCTCGTCGTTCGAGAGGCCGAACCCGACGACCTGCCCCGGCCCGTCGCCGGCGTGCCGGGCGGCGAGCCGGGCGAGCGTCCGCGCGTCCAGGGGGTGCCGCATGCGCGACGCGGCGACGACGACGCCGATCTCGACGCCCGTGGCCGCCTGCGCGGTGCGCGCCTCGTCCAGGACGATCTCGAGCGCGGGCGTCAGACCACCGACGAACGGCGCGTACGAGGTGGGGTCCACCTGGATCTCCAGGCGCCCCGACCCCTCGGCGGCGTCGTCGGCAGCGGCCTCCGCGACGATGCGCCGCATGTCCGCCTCGGAGCGCACGCACGCGCGCGCCGCGTCGTACAGCCGCTGGAAGCGGAACCAGCCGCGCTCGCCCGCGGGCACCCGCAGGGGATCGTCGTCGAGCAGCACCGAGGGCAGCCGGATGCGGTGCTGCTCCGCCAGCTCGGCGAGCGTCGCTACCCGCATCGAGCCCGTGAAGTGCAGGTGCAGGTGTGCCTTGGGGAGCAGGCTCAGGTCGCGCATCGGGGCCAGTGTGCCAGGCGCGTGCGTCGGGCTCGTGTCACGCGGGCGCGTCCACCAGGCGGTAGCCGACGCCGCGGATCGTGTCGAAGTGCTCCGCGCCGAGCTTGCGCCGCAGGTACCGCACGTACACGTCGACGACGTTCGAGCCCGGGTCGAAGTCGTAGCCCCACACCTCGGACAGCAGCCGCTCGCGCGTCAGCACGTCCCCGGGGTTGCGCATGAAGGTCTCCGCGAGCGCGAACTCCCGCGCCGACAGGTCGACCTCGACCTCGTCGACCTTCATGCGCCGCGTGCGCAGGTCGAGCTGCAGCCGCCCGTGCACCAGCACGTTGCCGCGTGCGGCGGTCGCCGCCGGCTGGCTGCGCAGCCGCAGCCGGATGCGGGCCAGCAGCTCCTCGAAGCGGAACGGCTTGGCCATGTAGTCGTCGGCGCCGGACTCCAGGCCCGTGACCGTGTCGGTCACGGACGAGCGTGCCGTCAGGACGATCACGGGCAGCTCGTAGCCCTCGGCGCGCAGGAACCGCAGCACGTCGAAGCCGTCCATGTCGCCCAGGCCCAGGTCGAGCACGAGCAGGTCGACACCACCGGTCTCGACGCGCTCGAGCGCCGCCTCACCGGTCAGGACGGCGGTCGCCTCGTACCCGTGGGCGCGCAGGCCCTTGGCGACGAAGGCGGCGATGCGCTCCTCGTCCTCGGCGATCAGGATGTGCGTCATCTGCGGGGCTCCACGAGCTCGAGGGACTCGGACTCGCCGTCGACGAGGCCGACGGCGGGCAGGTCGAGGACGAAACCGACGCCGGGACCGGCGCCGGGCGGGGGATGCTCGAGGAACACGCGTCCCCCGTGCGCGGCCGCGATGGCCGCGACGATCGGCAGGCCGAGGCCCGCACCGTGCTGGACGCGGTCGGCCTGCCCGCGGTGGAAGCGCTCGAAGATCCGCGTCTCCTCGTCGCGTGGCACGCCCGGGCCCTCGTCGCGCACCCAGACGAGCAGGCGGCCGGCGGACACCTCGCTGCCCAGGCGCACGGTCGACCCCGGAGCCGAGAAGCGCACCGCGTTGGCCAGCAGCTGCAGCCAGGCCTGCGTGACGCGCTGCGCGTCGACGTCCGCCATGACGTCCGCGCGCGACACGACGACGAACCGGCGCTCGCCCAGCCCGCGGGCCTTCTCCAGCACGTCGTCGGTGAGGCGTCCGACGTCGACGGGCGCCCGCCGCACGAAGTCGGGGCGGTCGGCCGTCGCGAGCGTCACGAGGTCGTCGACCAGGCGCTGCATGCGGTCCAGCTCGTCGAGCGCGAGGGACTGCGTCGCGCGCACGTCGGACTCGTCGCCCGGGTCGAGCAGCTCGAGGTGGCCGCGCACGATCGTCAGGGTGCGCAGCTCGTGGCCCACGTCGTCCAGCAGCTCGCGCTGCGACCCGAAGGCGCCCTCGAGACGCGCGAGCATGGAGTTCACGGAGGCCGCGAGGTCGGACAGGTCGTCCTTGCCGCGGACGGCGATGCGCTCGGAGAGGTCCGACTCGGTGACGCGGCGCACGGTGTCGCGCAGCACCCGGACGGGGCGCAGCATCCGCCCGACGACGAACCACGCCACGAGCGACGTCACCGCCAGCGCCACCAGCCCCACCAGGGAGTAGGTGGCGAAGATCCGCCACACGCCCGCGTTCTGCGCGGTCCGGTCGGAGGCGACGACGAACATGCCCGCGACGCCGGGATCGGCCTCGAGGCTCACCGGGACGGCGACGAGGCGGTACTCGGTCACGGACGTGCGCACCGTGCGCGGGACGTCGGAGAGCGGGTCGTCGGGCGTGAGCCCGCCGAGCCACGCCATGAGCTCCTCGTCGGTGTCCAGGCGGATCGCGCGCGTCTCGTCCGCAGGCCGCAGGTCGAACGTGCCGTCGATCATCGAGAGCATGCCCTCGTGCTCGGCCGGCACGCGCGCCTCGACCGCCTCGCGCAGCATCGCCTGCACGGAGGTCCACGGGCCGCGCGACCCGTCGGGCTGCACCTGACCCTCCGCCTGGGTGCTGCGCAACGCGGTGACGGCGCGGCTCAGCGAGTCGTCGATGCGGGCGTCGGTCGCGCGCAGCTGCAGCGCGAGCCCAGTGACCCCGGCCACCGTCATCGCCGCCGCGGTCAGCGCGACCACGGCCGTCATGAGCCGGCCCCGGACGGTGACGCGCGAGGTCGTGGCCCGCGGCGCCTCGGAGGGCACGCCGAGCGCCCGTCCCGACGCCGGCCCGTTCCGCATGCGCTCAGTATGGTCGGGCGCCCGGTGCGGGGAGTAGGTGCGTCCGCGCGCCGGTCTGCGGGTCGGCGCGTCACGCGCCGGGCAGGATCCCGCGCTCGATCGCGACGGTGACGGCGCGGGTGCGGTCGTCGACGCCGAGCTTGGCGAACGCCCGCAGCAGGTGCGTCTTCACGGTCGCCTCGGTGATGAACAGCTCGCGACCCACCGCGGCGTTGGACAGCCCCCGCGCGACGCCCGCGAGGACCTGTCGCTCGCGGGGTGTGAGGCGGTCGCCACCGTCGCCGCGCACCTGCTGCACGAGCCGGCGGGCCACCGACGGCGACAGCGCCGACTCACCACGTGCGGCGGCGCGCACCCCTGCGACGAGCTGGTCGCGCGGCGTGTCCTTGAGCAGGTAGCCGGTCGCACCCGCCTCGACCGCCCGCAGGATGTCGGTGTCCGTCTCGTACGTCGTCAGGACCAGCACGTGCACGCCCGGCACCTCCGCGACGATGCGGGCCGTCGCGTCCGCGCCGTCGGTGCCCGGCATCCGCAGGTCCATGAGGACGAGGTCGGGGCGCAGCGCCGCGGCGAGCGCGACGGCCTGCTCCCCGTCGCCGGCCTCCCCGACGACCTCGAGGTCCGGCTCGAGGTCGAGCAGGGCCACGATCCCCGCCCGGACGACCGGGTGGTCGTCGGCGACGACGACGCGCACGGTCACGACGCCTCCCCGTCGGTGGCGGTGGGGCGCGTCGCAGCGGCGTCCACGGCGGCCGGTACCCGGACCCGCACCCGCGTGCCTCCGCCCGGCATCCCCACCACGTCGAGCGCACCCCCTGCGGCGTCGGCGCGGGCCCGCATGCCGCGCAGCCCGTTGCCCTCCGGTGTGCCGGGCCGCAGCCCGCCGCCGTCGTCGGCGACCTCGAGCACGACCTCGTCGCCGGACCGCGTCAGGCGCAACGTGACCTGCGACGCGCCCGCGTGCCGGCGGACGTTCGCCAGGGACTCCTGCGCGACCCGCAGCAGCACGAGCTGCGCATCGCGTCCGGTCACGTCGTCCGCGGCCGCGGCGACGACCTCCACGTGCGTCCCGGTCTCCGCCCCGAACCGCGCCGCCAGGCGCGCCAGGGCGTCGGCCAGGGTGCCGTCCTGCAGGTCGGGCGGGGCGAACGCCGCGACGAGCGCACGCGCCTCCGCCAGGTTGTCCCGCGCGACGTCCTCGATGTGCGCCAGCCGCGCGGCCGCGCGGTCGGCGTGCCCGCGCTCGAGCTCGACCGTCGCGGTCTGCGCGAGCATCACGACCGACGTGAACCCCTGGGCGAGCGTGTCGTGGATCTCCGCGGCCAGCCGTTCCCGCTCGGCGACGACGCCGGCCTCGTGGTGGGAGGCCGCGAGCGCGTCCTGCGCGGCGCTCAGCTCCTCGAGCAGGGAGGCGCGCACCTCGCTCTGCTCGGCGACCTGCGTGATCCACAGCCCGAGGACCACGGCGAAGAGCAGCGCGGCGCCGTACTCCGCGGCGATCTCCGCGATCTGCGGGCCCCTCGCCTGCACGCGCAGGACCGCGCCGGTCGTGATGGCCACCGTCAGCACCGTCGCCCACACGACGCCCGCGACGCGGGTGCGGGCGAAGAACCAGATCTGCGTGAAGGCGAGGAAGAGCAGGACCGAGCCGATGTCGCCGTTCACGACCTGCACGACCACGACGACGACCAGGACCACGAGGTACGCGTCCACGAGCCGGGCGCTGCCGCGCTGCGCGCCGCGCCGCCCGACCAGGGCGTACGCGAGCGTCAGCACCACCATCGTGGTCGCCGGCACCAGCGCCTCGGCGAGGTCGTCGGCCTGCGTCAGCACCGCGATCAGGTACACCGTCGACATCCCGACGAACACCAGGTCGTACATCAGCAGCGTGCGCAGCCAGAACCCGTGCCGGTCCACGGTCGCGCGCCCGGGGGGCGCGGCGGCGGCGGTGCTCATGCCCGCGACTCTGCCACGGTCCCGGCCGACCGGTCGACGCGCGTCACCCGTCGTCCCGGCGCCGCCAGCGGAAGGTCCGCACGCCCACCACGAGCCCCACGACCAGCCACGCCGCGAGCACGGCGGCCGTCGCCCCGTGCTGCCAGGAGCCCGACGGCTCCAGCACCGCCGCCTCGTCGGGGAGGAAGACCGAGCGCATGCCCTGGGCCATCCACTTCAGCGGGAAGACCGACGCCAGCTGCTGCATCCACGTCGGCAGCTGGTCGAACTGGAAGAACACGCCGGAGACGAACTGCAGGACCAGCACCACCGGGATCACGACCGGGCTGGCCGACCGGCCCGTGCGCGGGACCGAGGAGTACGCCACGCCGCACACCGATCCGGCGGCCGTGCCGAGCACGAAGACCCAGGCGAACGTCGCCCAGCGGCCGGGTTCCGTCGGCAGGGGGACGTCGAACACCAGGGCCGCGACCGCGAGCAGCAGCGCGGTCTGCACGCCCGCCGTGACGAGCACCTGCCCCGTCTTGCCCAGGAAGTACGCCGTGGGGGGCAGCGGTGTCGACCGCAGCCGCTTGAGGGTGCCGTCGTCGCGCTCGGCCGCGATCGCGATCGCCAGGTTCTGGAAGCTCGAGAGCATGACGCCCGTGGCGACCATGCCGGGCAGGAAGTACTGCGGGAAGTAGACGCCGGACCCGGCCAGCACCTCCTCGTCCGCCCCGAACACCGTCGCGAAGATCGCGAGCATGAGGATCGGGTAGGCGAAGACGAACACGACCGAGTCGCGCTCGCGGAAGAACCCCCGGACCTCGTACCGGGTGCGGGACCAGGCAAGGCGGGCCGGGCCCGGCAGCGCCGTCGTCGTGCGTCGTGCGGAGCGCGTCGTGCGCGTGCCGTCGGTGGTGCCGGTCGTCGTGGTCATCGTGCCGCCTCCTCGTGTGTCGCAGCCGTGCCCGTCGCCGCGTCCGTCGCGGCCTCGCCGATCAGCCCCAGGTACACGTCCTCCAGCGTGGGCCGCAGCACCTGCAGCCCGGGGACCTCCCCGTCGGGCCGGCCGACCTGTGCGGCGAGGCGCGCGACGAGCGCCGTAGGGGTGTCCGTCGCCTCCTCGTGGCCGACGCCGTCGACCGTCCAGCGCACACGGGCCCGTCGCGCCCGTCGTCCTCCCAGGTCCGCCGGCGCGCCCTCGGCCACGACGCGTCCGCGCGCCACGACGACCACGCGGTCCGCCAGCCGCTCGGCCTCCTCGAGGTAGTGCGTCGTCAGCAGGATCGTCGTGCCCGTGTCCCGCAGGGACTCCACGAGGTCCCAGAAGTCGTGGCGCGCCTGCGGGTCGAACCCCGTGGTCGGCTCGTCGAGGAACAGCAGCTCGGGGTCGCCGACGACGCCGAGTGCGACGTCGAGCCGGCGCCGCTGCCCGCCGGACAGCGCACGCGTGCGGGTCGACACCTTCTCCCGCAGGCCCACCGCGTCGATCACGGCGTCAGGGTCCCGGGGCGCGGGGTAGAAGCCCGCGACGTGCCGCACGATCTCCCCGACCGTCACCTCGGCGAGGTCCTGGTTGTCCTGCAGCACCACGCCGAGCCGGGACCGCCAGGCCCGTCCGCCGCGCGCGGGATCCTCACCGAGCACGCGCACGTGCCCCGCGTCGGCCCGTCGGAACCCCTCGAGGGTCTCGACGGTCGTGGTCTTGCCGGCGCCGTTGGGACCGAGGACGGCGACGATCTCGCCGTGCTCGACGCGCAGGTCGAGGCCGTCCACGGCGCGCTTGTCGCCGTACCGCTTGTGCAGGCCCTCGACCAGGACGGCCGGGGCGTTCGTCGTCATCATGCTCCGAGCGTCCCGCCGGGGACGTCGCCGCCGCGACGACCGCGCGGTGGTGGCGGTCGTCCACCGATCGGTGGACGACCGCGTCCGTCAGCGGGTCAGACGGCCTCGCCGAGCAGGGCCTGGATGCGGCCCACGCCCTCCACCAGGTCGTCGTCGCCGAGCGCGTACGACAGGCGCAGGTAGCCGCTGGGCCCGAACGCCTCGCCCGGCACGACCGCCACCTCGACCTCGTCGAGGATGAGCGAGGCGAGCTCGGCCGACGTCGTCGGCGTGACGCCGCGGATCGTGCGGCCGAGGACGCCCTCGACCGAGGGGTAGGCGTAGAACGCGCCCTGCGGCGCCGGGCAGCGCACGCCGTCGATCGTCGAGAGCATCTCGACCATCGTGCGGCGGCGCCGGTCGAACGCCGCCCGCATCGTCTCGACGGCCGACAGGTCGCCCGTCAGCGCGGCGACGGCCGCGCGCTGGGACACGTTCGCGACGTTCGACGTCAGGTGCGACTGCAGGTTCGTGGCGGCCTTGATCACGTCGGTGGGCCCGATCATCCAGCCCACGCGCCAGCCGGTCATCGCGTAGGTCTTGGCGACGCCGTTGAGGACGACGGTCGTGTCCGCGAGCTCCGGGACGGCGCGCACGATCGGGGTGAACACCGCGTCGTCGTAGGTCAGGTGCTCGTAGATCTCGTCCGTGACGACCCAGATGCCGTGCTCGAGCGCCCAGCGGCCGATCTCCTGCGTCTGCTCGGGGGAGTACACCGCGCCCGTCGGGTTCGAGGGCGAGTTGAACAGCAGCACCTTGGTCCGGGGGGTCCGGGCCGCCTCGAGCTGCTCGACCGTCACCAGGTAGCCCTGGTCGACGCCCGCGAACACCTCGACGGGCTCGGCGCCCGTCAGGCGGATCGCCTCGGGGTAGGTCGTCCAGTACGGCGCGGGCAGCAGGACCTCGTCACCCGGGTCGAGGAGCGCGGCGAAGGCCTGGAAGACGGCCTGCTTGCCGCCGTTGGTCACCAGCACCTCGGAGGGCTTCACGTCGTAGCCGGAGTCGCGCAGCGTCTTGGCGGCGATCGCCTCGCGCAGCACGGGCAGGCCGGCCGCGGGGGAGTACCGGTGGTTGACCGGGTCCTGCGCCGCGCGCACCGCCGCCTCGACCACGTAGTCCGGCGACGGGAAGTCGGGCTCGCCGGCGCCGAAGCCGATCACCGGCCGGCCGGCGGCCTTGAGGGCCTTTGCCCTGGCGTCGACCGCGAGGGTCGCGGACTCCGCGATCGCGGCGACGCGGGCGGAGACCCTCGCGCGGGTGGACGTCGTCGTCGGGGCGCTGTGCTGGCTCACGCGGACATCCTCGCAGAGGCACGGGGCGGTGCCGCGAGCGGATATCACGACGTGGTACGCGGGCCGTGGGCGAGATCGGCCGACGCCCCGGGGGCGAGGATGGGCGGGTTCGACCGCACCGCCCGGGTCGCGTACAGTGATCACCCGGCGGTTGACGTCCGCCATGATGAAGCACGCCCTCAGGCCACAGCGGTCCTGGGGGGAGCGACGTCGTGGTGGACCAGGTCGTCGTAGGGCAGTGGCGCAATTGGTAGCGCAGCGGTCTCCAAAACCGCAGGTTGCAGGTTCGAGTCCTGTCTGCCCTGCGCACGCGGACCGATCCGTCCCCGAGATCTCTCGGGGCGCGGGTCGGCGTCGTGAGCAGGACCGCCGGTCGGTCCGGCGCGTCGCGTCGGTCCGGCCCGTGCGTCCTCGACCAGCGGTCCCGTCCGGGTGCCGCACGAGACGAGACAGGGGCCTGACGTGAGCGATACCGCTGCCGCCGCGGCGTCCGACGCCGACGGCTCCGCCGCCGACCGGAGCGAGCGCGAGCCGCGCCGCGAGGAGCACAAGCGCGGGCTGTTCGCGCGCATCGCGCTCTTCGTGCGGCAGGTCGTGGCCGAGCTCAAGAAGGTCGTCCGGCCCACCCGCCAGGAGCTCATCACCTACACCAGCGTGGTGCTCGTGTTCGTCACCGTCGTGATGCTCTTCGTCACGCTCATCGACCTGGGCATCGGGAAGCTGACGTTCTGGGTCTTCGGGTGACGCGCGCCGGCTGACGCCGGCGCACCACCCACCCGCGCGGGTCGAGCCCGCGCGACGCCGGCGTGTGCGCCGGCCCCTCACCGAAAGAAAGCAGGTTGCACGTGTCGCAGGAGTCGCAGGAGCCCACGTCGGGCGCCGAGGCCGAGCTCGCGGACGCCCTGGCCTCCGTCGAGGCCGTCGAGGCGAGCGCGGGTGACGAGATCGACGACACGAGCGCCGCCGAGGTCGAGGGCGACGAGGTCGAGGCCGACGAGGTCGAGGTGGCCGAGGTCGAGGTGGCCGACGACAGCGAGGCCGGGGACGCCGACGAGGCCGGACCGGACGACGCAGCCGATGCCGCCGACGACGACGCCACCGACGAGGCCGCGCCCGCGTCGGACGACGAGATCGACCCTGACGAGGACCCCGTCGCCGCGTTCAAGGCGCAGCTGCGCCGCATGCCCGGCGACTGGTACGTCATCCACTCCTACGCGGGCTACGAGAACCGCGTGAAGGCGAACCTCGAGTCGCGCACGCAGAGCCTGAACATGGAGGACTACATCCACCAGGTGGAGGTCCCCATGGAGGAGGTCGTGGAGATCAAGAACGCGCAGCGCAAGGTCGTCAAGCGCGTGCGGATCCCCGGCTACGTCCTCGTCCGCATGGACCTGACCGACGAGTCGTGGGGCGCCGTGCGCCACACGCCGGGCGTCACCGGGTTCGTCGGGCACACGCACCAGCCGGTGCCCCTGACGCTCGACGAGGTCTTCTCGATGCTCGCGCCGACGCTCGAGATCAAGACCCCGGCCCAGCAGGCGGCCGCGTCGTCGAGCAAGCCGGTCGAGGTCGACTTCACGGTCGGCGAGTCGGTCACCGTCACCGACGGCGGGCCCTTCGACACGCTGCCCGCGACGATCTCCGAGATCAACCCCGAGAACCAGAAGCTCAAGGTCCTCGTCTCGCTCTTCGGCCGGGAGACCCCGGTCGAGCTGTCCTTCAGCCAGGTCTCGAAGATCTGACCTCGCTGATCCGCCCCGCGCAGCGGGGTACTGCAACCGGGTCATCGCCCACGGCGTCGGCCCACGACACGAACGGAAGGCATCATGCCCCCCAAGAAGAAGGTCACCGGCCTCATCAAGCTCCAGATCAAGGCCGGCGCGGCCACCCCCGCGCCGCCGATCGGGCCCGCGCTCGGTCAGCACGGCGTGAACATCATGGAGTTCTGCAAGGCCTACAACGCGGCCACCGAGGCGCAGCGCGGCAACGTCATCCCCGTCGAGATCACGGTGTACGAGGACCGCTCGTTCACCTTCATCACGAAGACGCCGCCGGCCGCCGAGCTGATCAAGAAGGCCGCGGGCGTGGCCAAGGGCTCGCCGACGCCGCACACCGTCAAGGTGGCGACGCTCACCAAGGCGCAGGTGCTCGAGATCGCGACCACCAAGCTCGAGGACCTCAACGCGAACGACCTGGACGCGGCGCAGAAGATCATCGCCGGGACCGCGCGCTCGATGGGGATCAAGGTCGAGGCCTGAGCACCGCTCAGTACCGACACGCACGTCCCGTGAGCGCGTCCCGCGCCCACGGACAGGTGGCAGGGCCCATGTGCGGCCCGGATGACCACGACTGCTGAACAAGGAGAGCAAGCAGATGGCAAAGCACAGCAAGGCGTACCGCGCCGCCCTCGAGAAGATCGAGGACGACCGCCTCTACACGCCGCTCGAGGCCGTGCGCCTCGCCAAGGAGACGTCGACCACGAAGTACGACGCGACCGTCGAGGTCGCGTTCCGCCTCGGTGTCGACCCCCGCAAGGCCGACCAGATGGTCCGTGGCACGGTCAACCTGCCCCACGGCACCGGCAAGACGGCCCGCGTCATCGTGTTCGCGAACGGTGAGCGTGCCGAGCAGGCCCGCGCCGCCGGTGCGGACGAGGTCGGCGGCGACGAGCTCATCGCCAAGGTCGCGGACGGCTGGACGGACTTCGACGCCGCCGTCGCCACGCCGGACCTCATGGGCAAGGTCGGTCGCCTCGGCAAGGTCCTCGGACCCCGCGGCCTCATGCCGAACCCGAAGACCGGCACCGTGACGATGGACGTCGCCAAGGCCGTCACGGACATCAAGGGCGGCAAGATCGAGTTCCGGGTCGACCGGCACGCGAACCTGCACTTCATCATCGGCAAGACGTCCTTCCCCGAGGTCTCGCTGGTGGAGAACTACGCCGCCGCGCTCGAGGAGATCCTGCGTCTGAAGCCCGCGTCCTCGAAGGGTCGCTACATCAGCAAGGCGACCGTCTCGACGACCAACGGCCCCGGCATCGCGCTGGACCAGTCCAAGACGCGCAACCTCACGGAGGAGGACGCGGCCTGACGGCCCGCCTCCCGCACGTCCGACGGCCCGGCACCCCGCGAGGGGTGGCCGGGCCGTCGTCCGTCACGGGCCGCCGCCGTGGGGGCGCGCGACGAGGCCCGGTCCCCCCTGCGGACCGGGCCCCGTCCACGCACCGGGAGGGTCCCGCGGCGCGTCAGCCCCTCACCAGGGCAGCCAGGCGGTCACGCACGTGCCGGCCGCGCTCTCGCAGACCAGCCGTACGGGACCCTCGGGGCGGGCGTCGAGACGGAAGTACCCGACCTCGTCGGTGTCGACGCCCGTGACGTCGCCGTCCGGCCGGCGCAGCACGACGCGGCCGGGGCGCGCCGGGATGAGCTGGCCCTCGACGGCGCCGTCGGTGACCTCGACCTCCACGCCGATGCCGTCGCCCTCGAAGACGAGGGTCCGCGACGGCTGACCGCTGCGGTCGCGGACCCCCGTCAGCTCGCCCGCGGTGCACGAGTCGTGCACCAGGGAGAGCAGCAGCAGGTCCGTCGCCAGCTCGTCACGCAGCGCGAGCATGCCGCGGTGCGCGTGGAACGCGGTCGTCGCCGCGGTGGTGACCCGGCGCACCGCGTCGTCCTCCGTGACCGCGCGGACGAGGTCGCCGGCGAGCACGTCGTCGTCCTCCCACGCGTCCGCGGGGCGCGGCTGCGGCAGGCTCACGTCATCCGAGTGCCAGCACATCGCGGCCTCCTTCGCCGAGCACGGGGCCTGACGGCACCGCGAGATAGGTGCGGATCGCCTCCGTCTGACGCAGTCGCGCCAGACCGCGCTGCCGCGTCGGGCCGATCGACCCGACGGGGATGCCGAGGCGGGTCGACACCTCCTGGTAGCTGGGCGGTGGATCGGTGGACAGCAGGAGCAGCAGCTCGCGCTGGTGCGGGGGCAGCTCGGCGAGCGCGGCGCGCAGCGCGGCGTGCCGCTCGCTGCGCAGCAGCTCGCCGTCGAGCTCGACGTCGTCCTGGCCGTCGAGCCGGCCCGTCGTCGGGTCGACGGGGATCGACCGGCGCGACAGGTTGGTCATGCGGATGCACTCGTGCCGCGTCGCCGTCGAGATCCAGCCGGGCAGAGCAGCGGGTTCCCGCAGGTCAGCGAGGTGCTCCAGCAGGTTGAGCCACACGGTCTGCGCGACGTCCTCGGCCTGCTGCGGCGTGAGCCGGAACTGCCGCACGCGCGCCATCACGAGGTTCGTGTGGCGGCGCACGATCTCGGCCCATGACCCCTCGTCGCCCGTGAGCGCACCCGCCACGAGCTGTGACGTGGTGCGTTCGTCGTAGGGCAGGCCCAGCTGTTCTCGGCTGCTCACGGCACGACTCCTTCGCCTGTCGGGTTCGTCCCGAAGGCCATCATGACGCTCGACGAGGCAGGTGCCCAACATGGTTACGCTCCCGGCAGGATCTGCAACGCCTTGCCGAAGCCCGCGACGGGCTTACCGGCGGCGAGCAGGGCGTTGACGGCCTCGGGGCCCGACACCCCGAGCTCGGTCATCGTGCGCGCGATCGCGCCCGCGACCTGGGGTGCGGCGAAGGACGTGCCGACCCAGCGGGCGAAGGGGTTCTCGCCGAACTCCGCACCGCTGCCGAAGGCCGGGTTCTGGCGGCCCTCGACGTACGTCGACACGACGTCCTCCCCGACGGTCGAGATGTCCACCCAGGGGCCGCGGCTCGACCACGTCGTCGGCCGGAGCTCGGCCGTCAGGCCTCCGACGGCGACGACCCGGCCGAAGGCGGCGGGGTAGGTCGGCACCGCGTCCCCGTAGTTGCCCGCGGACGCGACGATCACGCTGACGCTTCCTCGCTCGTCCTCGATCTCCCGGACCACGTCGAGCGCGACGCCGAGCGGGACGGAGGCCTCGCCGAAGAGCGTCTGGGTTCCCAGCGAGAGGTTGACGACGTGCGCGCCGTCGCGCACGGCCCGGATCAGCGCGGACGCGACGTCGAGCTCGCAGCCGGCGCCGCCCGGGCCGACGGCCTTGTACACGCGGATCTCCGCGCCGGGTGCAACGCGTGCCACGACGCCGGCGACGAACGTCCCGTGGCCGGCGTACACGTCGAGCCACCCGTCCCGTGGCTCGGCGTCGAGCGGGTCGATGTTCGAGTCGTCGTGCGCGGTGGACGCGTCGTCGTGCGCGACCCGCGGCACGTCGGCGAGCCATCCGTCGCTGCGGGGGTCCTGGGTGACGCCCGTGTCGATGACGGCCACGACCACGCCCTCGCCGTAGCGGGGACCCGCTGCCTGGTAGGCGGGGAAGTCCGCGACCTGGGGTGCGAACTCGCCGGAGTTCGGCTTCATGATCGGTCGTCCGCCCAGGGGGGTCACGTACGACATCGAGACGGCGTGCCCACGTCCCTGCAACGACCTGACGAGCTCCCGCACGTCCTCGTTCGTCCCGGGCACCGCCTGCCTCAGCCGGACGACCCTGCCCTCGAGCTCGGGGTGGCCCAGCGGCACGACCTCGAGGCCGGCCCCGCCCTCCTCGGTCTGGATGTCGTCCCAGGTCGCGGTGGCGGCGAGGATCTCGCCCGCGACCGGGAAGACGTCGGACCCGTAGTCGTTCTGGACCACCTCGAGCTCGGGGGCCTCGCGGCGTGTCCACCCGGTCCGGAGGCGCTCGATGACGGCCTCCCGCCGACGCTGGACGGCCTCGTCGGCGTCGTCGTCCGGCGACAGCGACCGGCCGAGACCCCGCAGGTACCCGGAGCCTGGACCCCTCAACCCGACCATCGCGGCGGGGCCGACGCGGCCCTCGGGCGACCACCGACCAGTCGCGCGTCGTAGTCGTCGGCGAACGGCCGGCCGGCGGGCCTGCCGGGGAATCGGGCCACGGGGTGCTCCTCATCTCGGATCGGTACGGTCCTCGCCAGTGCAGAGGGTCCGGGTGCCGTGCTTGATACGTCCGGGGCACTAAAATCCCAGGGTGCAGCCCCCCGAGTCCACGACGCCCCTGGTGACGTCGCGCGCCGAGGTGCTCGCGCAGGCCCGTCGGCTCGAGTCGGAGATCGACGCGGACCCGGCCGGGACCCGGCTCCGTGCGGCCGACCTCGCCGAGCAGGCGCGGGCCCACCACCACCCGGAGGCACTGGTCTGGGCCCTGCGGGCGCTGGCCGTCCTCAGTAGGCACGAAGGCGACCCGGCCGGTGCCGTCGCGATGCTCGACGACGCGCTCGCCCTCGCGCGGCGCGCGGGGCTCGCGACACCCGGGGCGTGGGTGCTCGCCAGCCGCTCGGTCGCGCAGCTGGAGCTCGGCCGCACCGCTCGCGCGCGGACCGACGCGTCGGCGGCGCTGCGGATCGTCGACGAGCGCCGCGGCGACGACCCCGAGCTCGACGACCTGCACGCTCGGATCCAGCTCCAGCTCGCCGTGATGGATCACAACGCCGGCCGCCTCGTCGAGGCCGAGGCCCGGTACCGGTCGATCGTGCGCGAGGTGGCGCCCGGCAGCGCGAATCTCGTGCGGGCGGCGAACAACCTCGCGCTCGTGCTCGTGGCGCGCACCGAGTACACGGAGGCGCTGCGCTGGGCCCAGCTCGCGGTCGACGGTGCAGCCCGCCTGGGGCCGTCGCTGCGCTCGTGGCCCTACCTGACGCGGGCCCTCATCGAGGTGCAGACCGGGCGGCTCGCGGACGGACTGCGTGACCTGGAGCGTGCGGCGCGGGCGTCGCAGGAGGCCGGGCAGTCTCCCGGTGAGTACTACGTCGAGTACGCGGAGACGATGCGCGAGCTCCGGCTCCTGCCGGAGGCCGCGGCTGCCGGCCGCCGCGCGCTGGACGAGCTGGCCGCGGCCGGTGGCGGGCTGGTGGAGGTCGACGCGCGCATCTCGTTGGCGGAGACGCTGCTGATGCTCGGCGACGCCGTCGGAGCGGCGGAACAGGCGGAGACGGCCCGCGTCCGCGCGCGTGCGCAGCGCCGCCCGGGTGCGCACGACCGCGCCGTGCTCATCGCCGTCCGCGCCCGGGCGAGGGCCGGTGACGCGGGCCCCGCCGACCTCGCCGCGGTCCGTCGTGCCGCAGGACGGTTGGAGCGCGCGCGTGAGCTCGGATCCGCCGCGGACGCGCACCTCGAGGGCGGCAGGCTCGCGGCCGCCCTCGCGATGCCCCGGCGCGCCGACCGCCACCTCACCGCAGCGGCATCGCTCGCCCGTCGCGGACCGCTCTCCGTGCGGCTGCGGGGGCGGCTGGCCGCGGCGCTGGCGGGACGCCTCGGCGGCGTCGACGACGACGTGCTGCGTGAGTGCCGGGCAGGCCTGCGCGACCTCGCGCGCCACCGCGACGCGCTGCCGACGATGGAGCTGCAGGCGCTGGCGTCGGGTCACGGGGCGCAGCTGGGGGAGCTGGGGCTCGAGGTCGTGGTCCGGCAGGGTCGCCCGCCGCCGTGCTGCGCTGGATGGAGCAGACGCGCGCGGCGGCCCTGCAGGCACGGCTGCCCGTCGTCGCACCGGAGCCGGAGGGACCGACCCGTGCGGTGCCGCACGACGGCGTCGCTCCGGGTGCGGAGCAGGAGGACCGTGAGTCCGCGCATGCGGCCGCCCGGCAGCGTGCGGTGATCGTCGCGGACGACGAGCTCGCGGACGCCCGCCGTTCCGCCTGGCTCGAGGACGTCGCGGGCGCGCCGTCGCGCGTGACGAGCGTGCCCGGCATCGGGACCGTCCGCGCCGCGCTCGGGGGGCGGGTCCTGGTCGAGTACGGGCGGCACGGCGACCGGTTCGTCGCCGTCGTCGTCGACGCCGCGCGCGCCCGCGTCGTCGACCTCGGCGAGGTCGCCGGCGACGTCGGGGACACCCTGCGCGCGCTCGTCTTCGCGCTGCGTCGGATGGTCGACCCGAGCAGCCGTGCCGCGGCGGAGGCCGCGCGGGCGAGCGCCGACCTGCGGATCGCACGCCTGCGGGCGACGCTGGTCGAGCCGCTCGGGCTGTCGCCGGACGCCGAGCTCGTCGTCGTGCCGGTGGGTGTGCTGCACGGTGCCCCCTGGTCCGCGCTGCACGACGGCCCGGTCGCGCTCGCGCCGTCGGCCGCTGCCTGGTTGCGGACCCGGGCCCGCGTGCCCGCCCCCGACCGGCCCGTGGTCCTGGTCGCGGGACCCGACCTGCGGGGCGCGCAGGACGAGGTCGAGGCGCTGCGCGCGCTGCACCGCGACGTGCAGGTGCTGGGCGCGCAGGACAGCCGTGCCGACGCGGTGGTCGCCGCGGTGGCGGCGGCCGACCTCGCACACCTCGCGTGCCACGGCGCGCTGCGCTCCGACAACCCGATGTTCTCGTCGGTGGTGCTGGCCGACGGGCCCGTGACCGTGCAGGAGCTGCACCGGGCGGGGGTGGCGCCCCGTCGGCTCGTCCTCGCGTCCTGCCACTCCGGCGCGGACGTGGCGTACGAGGGCGACGAGGTGCTCGGGCTGGTGTCGGCGATTCTGTCGCGCGGCACCGCCGGCGTCGTCGCCTCCATCGCGGCGGTGCCGGACGTCGAGGTGGTCGACCTCATGCTCGCGCTGCACCGCCGGCTGGCCGCGGGGGAGACGATGGCGCGGGCCCTGCACGGCGCGCGCGGCGAGATCGACCGGGACACGCCCGCGGGCTTCGTCAACTGGTGCACGTTCAGCGCGCACGGTGCCGCCTGAGGGTCTGTCCGACCCCATCCGCCATCTGAGATCCACCTGCCGCCGCGCAGGCCCGCCGCCCTACGCTGCCCCGCACGACCCATAGCGGGTCAAACCGGGCATTGCGGGCAGCGAGGTGGCGGGGTGGGTGCAGACCAGCTCGGCGCGCTCGCGGTGCTGCCGCTCGTCGCGCTGATCGTCCTCGTCCTGCGCGCGGCGACCCGGGAGGACGTCGCCGTCGACGCCCTGCCGACGTCCCCGGACCCCGCTGACGTGCCGCCCGCCCCCGGGGAGGTCGTGGCCGCGCGCGACACCGTCCGGGCCGCGGCGTCGCGCGTCGCGCGTCTGCTGCCCTGGGTGGTGACGGCTGTCGGCGTCCACCTGCTGCACGTCCTGGACCCGGCGTGGGCGTCCGCGGTGGTGCGCGCCCCGCCGGCGGCACCGCGGTCGCCGCCCTGCTCGCGGGCTGCGTGGTCGGGCTCGTCGCGACGACGTGGCGTGGGGCGGACCGGGCGGCGCGGACGGCGCTTGCCGCCATGGCACTCGGGGCGGGTGCGAACCTGCTGGTCGTCGGCGTCAACGGCGGCATGCCCCTGGACGTCGGGGCGGCGCGCGCCGCCGGTCTCCCGGAGTCGGCGGTCGTGGCGCCGGTGTCCGGGCACGTCGTCGCGGGCGAGGGCACGCACCTGCTCGCCCTCGGTGACGTGTTCCCCGTCCCTGGCGCGGGTGTGGTCCTGAGCGCGGGGGACGTGCTCCTGGGGGCGGGGGCGGCCGGTCTGCTCGTCGCGACGGCGGCGGGCCCGCGACGCCGGGAGCGTGCGTCCGGGAGCGCGCAGGCGCGGGTGGCGGTCGCCGTGCTCACCGAGCGCCGGTCCGGGTGACCGTGGATTTGGTCGTACCCCCGGGCATGTCGTAGTCTCGTCGGTGCCCAAGACCGCCGGTCGTCGGTCCGCTCGTCGGACCGGCCGAAGCTCCGCGTGACGCGGGGGCCTGCGCAGGTGAGAGTTCATCGCACGTCCTGTGCTGCACGTGGCCCGACCGGGCCGGTGCGGCGTCGAGCCCCGCGCCTGCGCGGGGCTCTCGTCGTTCCTGCGGCAGCGAGGTTCGCGCCCGGTGGCACCACCATCGGAAGGAATGCCATGGCGAGGCCGGACAAGGCTGCCGCTGTCGCGGAGCTGACGGAGCGCTTCCGCGGCTCGAACGCGGCCGTGCTGACCGAGTACCGCGGGCTCACCGTCGCGCAGCTCAAGGCGCTGCGCAAGGCGCTCAGCGGCAACGCGCACTACGCCGTGGTGAAGAACACGCTGACCGCGATCGCGGCCAAGGATGCCGGCCTCGAGGGCCTCGACGACGCGCTCGCGGGCCCGTCGGCGATCGCCTTCGTCACCGGTGACCCGGTCGAGGCGGCCAAGGGACTGCGTGACTTCGCCAAGGCGAACCCCGCACTGGTCATCAAGGCGGGCGTCCTCGACGGCCGCCCCGTGACCGCTGCGGACATCACCAAGCTCGCGGACCTCGAGTCCCGTGAGGTCCTGCTGGCCAAGGCGGCCGGCGCGATGAAGGCCAAGCTCTACCAGGCCGCGTACCTGTTCACGGCTCCTGCCTCGCAGGCCGTGCGCACCGTCGAGGCCCTGCGCGCGAAGCGCGAGGAGTCCGACGCCGCAGCCTGAGCCCGACGCTCCGGCCGCACGCTCACGTAGCACGCCCAGCACCTCCCGCCGTCCGAGAATCGGGCAGCGGGTCCGAACGGAAGGAACCGCCACCATGGCGAAGCTCAGCACCGACGAGCTCATCGACGCGTTCAAGGACCTCACGCTCATCGAGCTGTCCGAGTTCGTGAAGGCGTTCGAGGAGACCTTCGAGGTCACCGCCGCCGCTCCGGTCGCCGCCGCGGCCCCCGCCGGCGCCGGTGGCGCCGCCGAGGCCGAGGTCGAGGAGGAGAAGGACTCGTTCGACGTCGTCCTCGAGGCTGCCGGCGAGAAGAAGATCCAGGTCATCAAGGAGGTGCGCACGCTCACGAGCCTCGGTCTGAAGGAGGCCAAGGACCTCGTCGACGGCGCGCCGAAGCCGGTCCTTGAGGGTGTCAACAAGGAGACGGCCGAGAAGGCCAAGGCTGCGCTCGAGGGCGCGGGCGCCACGATCACGCTCAAGTGATCTGCGCCGGCCGCGAGGCCGGCGCCAGTGCTGACGAGGCCCGGTCCCCTGTGGGGGACCGGGCCTCGTGCCGTCCCCGGTGACGGAGCGGCCGCGCAGGAGGCCTCGCGCGGCCCGCGCCGCACCCTGAGACGCCCTGTCCGTGATGTCCGGATCGTCGATACTGTCGTCGGCGCGGACGTGGCGTCCGCGCGCAGGGCCCCCGGCCGTGCGCCCGAGCTGCGGCCAGGAGGCGGGCATGAGTGCGGGCCAGCTCCTCGTGCTGCTCGTCGTCCCCGTGCTCGCGCTCGTGGTGGTCCTCGTGCGGGGCGAGGGTGTCGCAGCGCTCGCGCACGTCCGGGTGCGGGGACTGCCGTGGGTGCTCGTGGGCGCGCTCGTCCAGGTCGTCCGTACCGCCGACCCGGCGTGGGCCGGTGGGCTCCTGCACACCGCGGGCGGAGTGCTGCCACCCCTCGCGCTCGCCGTGTGCGCGACGGGGTTCGTGCTCGCGAACGCCGGCCGCGCGGGGCGGGCGGCGCGGCTCGCGCTCGCGGCCGTGCTGGCGGGTGCGGCCGCCAACGCGCTCGCCACGGCCCTCAACGGCGGCATGCCCTTCTCCGTGGACGCAGCGCGGACGGCCGGGATCGCGCCCGAGCACGTCGCGGCGCCGACACCGGGCCACGTCCCCGTCGGTCCCGACACCGACCTGGTCGCGCTGTCGGACGTCATCGGCCTGCCCGGCCTCGGCGTCGTCCTCAGCATCGGCGACCTGCTCCTGTGGGGCGGCCTCGCGGCCGTCCTCGTGCTCGGCGTCCGCCGGGCCGCAGAACCCACCGGTGACCCCGGTGAGAAGCACCACCCCACCCAGGCGGGCGTCGTGCCCGCGACCGAGAGGAGCACCCGATGAGCAAGCCCACCCGCGAGCGCATGTACGTCACCACCGCGAGCGTCGTGACAGTCGTCCTGGCCGTCTACGCGTTCGCCGCCCCCTACACGCAGGGGCACTGATCCGGGCGGCCCCTGAGGGGTCGCGCCGAGGTCGCGGGGTCACACGTCGGCAGGACGTGTGACCCCGCACCGTTTCCCCGCCGGGGAGGGTGTGTCACCATGGCACGCGGCGACGACGAGGTCGCCGGTACGGGCGGTGTGGCCCGTGGTGGGCTCCCTCTGGGCTGACTTGAAGTTGCCCACGAAGGCGCGTACGCTAGCGCTTTGCGCTGGCCTGTGCCCGCGACCTCAGATATCCCGACCCCGGTTCCGACGTACGCGCGTCGGACCTCGTGTCGTGGCCGGGGGGTTGCGCCTTGCCAGGCGGCGCAGCGTGCCACGATCCGCAGGGAAGGACCCCTCTTGGCTGCCTCGCGCATCCCTAATGCACCGTCCGCCGACGCCATCGCGAACCGCACCGCATCCCGTCGCATCTCCTTCGCCAAGATCCACGAGCCTCTCGAGGTCCCCGACCTCCTCGGTCTGCAGACCGAGAGCTTCGACTGGCTGCTGGGCAACGAGCGCTGGCAGGCCCGTGTGGCCGCCGCTCTCGAGGCCGGACGGACGGACGTGCCGGAGACCGCGGGGCTGGAGGAGATCTTCGAGGAGATCTCCCCGATCGAGGACTTCGGCGGGACGATGTCCCTCTCCTTCCGCGAGCACCGCTTCGAGCCGCCGAAGTACACGGCCGAGGAGTGCAAGGAGAAGGACTTCACGTTCGCCGCACCGCTGTTCGTGACCGCCGAGTTCGTCAACTACACGACCGGCGAGATCAAGTCGCAGACCGTCTTCATGGGTGACTTCCCCCTGATGACCGAGCGCGGCACCTTCATCATCAACGGCACCGAGCGCGTCGTCGTGTCCCAGCTCGTGCGCTCCCCGGGCGTGTACTTCGAGCGGACCGCGGACAAGACGTCCGACAAGGACGTCCTCACCGCCAAGGTCATCCCGAGCCGCGGCGCCTGGCTCGAGTTCGAGATCGACAAGCGCGACAACGTCGGCGTGCGCGTCGACCGCAAGCGCAAGCAGAACGCGACCGTGCTGCTCAAGGCGCTCGGCATGTCGGAGGGCGAGATCCGCGAGGAGTTCGCCGACTACCCCGCCGTCATCGACACCCTCGAGAAGGACCACGTCCAGACCCAGGACGAGGCGCTGCTCGACCTGTACCGCAAGATCCGCCCGGGCGAGCCGCCGACCGTCGAGGCCGGCCGCGCGCTGCTCGAGAACTTCTACTTCAACCCCAAGCGCTACGACCTGGCCAAGGTCGGTCGCTACAAGGTGAACAAGAAGCTCGGCCAGGACGCCCCGCTGTCCGACTCCGTGCTCACGCTGTCGGACGTCGTCGCGACCATCAAGTACCTCGCCGCGCTCCACATCGACAAGCCCACGCTGCCCGGCACGCGCAGCGGCGAGTCGATCGAGATCCGCGTCGAGCCGGACGACATCGACCACTTCGGCAACCGTCGCATCCGCGCGGTCGGCGAGCTCATCCAGAACCAGGTCCGCACGGGCCTGTCGCGGATGGAGCGCGTCGTGCGCGAGCGCATGACGACGCAGGACGTCGAGGCGATCACCCCGCAGACCCTGATCAACATCCGCCCTGTGGTGGCGTCGATCAAGGAGTTCTTCGGCACGTCGCAGCTGTCGCAGTTCATGGACCAGAACAACCCGCTCGCGGGCCTGACGCACAAGCGTCGCCTGTCCGCGCTCGGCCCGGGTGGTCTGTCCCGCGACCGCGCCGGCATGGAGGTCCGTGACGTCCACACGTCGCACTACGGCCGCATGTGCCCGATCGAGACGCCCGAGGGCCCGAACATCGGCCTCATCGGCTCGCTCGCGACGTACGGGCGGATCAACCCGTTCGGCTTCGTCGAGACGCCCTACCGGCGCGTCGTCGACGGCGTCGTCTCGGACGAGGTCGACTACCTCACGGCCGACGACGAGGACCGGCACATCATCGCGCAGGCCAACGCGCCGCTGACCAACGAGGGCCTCTTCGTCGAGGACGCCGTGCTCGTGCGCACCAAGGGCGGCGAGCCCGACCTGGTGCCCGGCGCGAACGTCGACTACATGGACGTCTCGCCGCGCCAGATGGTCTCGGTCGCCACCGCGCTCATCCCGTTCCTCGAGCACGACGACGCGAACCGTGCCCTCATGGGTGCCAACATGCAGCGCCAGGCCGTGCCGCTGGTCCGCTCCGAGGCGCCGCTGGTCGGCACCGGCATGGAGCGGCGTGCGGCGGTCGACGCGGGCGACGTCATCGTGGCGACCAAGCCCGGTGTCGTCACCGAGGTGTCCGCCGACCTCGTCGTCGTCGCCAACGACGACGCGACGACGTCGACGTACCGCATCGCCAAGTTCCGGCGCTCCAACCAGGGCACCTGCTACAACCAGCGGGTCCTGGTCGAGCACGGCGCGCGCGTCGAGGTCGGCTCCGTGCTGGCCGACGGCCCGGCGACGGACGAGGGCGAGCTGGCGCTCGGCCGCAACCTGCTCGTGGCGTTCATGTCGTGGGAGGGCCACAACTACGAGGACGCGATCATCCTGTCGCAGCGCCTCGTGCAGGACGACGTGCTGTCCTCGATCCACATCGAGGAGCACGAGGTCGACGCGCGCGACACCAAGCTCGGCCCGGAGGAGATCACGCGGGACATCCCGAACGTCTCCGAGGAGGTCCTGGGTGACCTGGACGAGCGCGGCATCATCCGCATCGGTGCCGAGGTCGCGGCGGGCGACATCCTCGTCGGCAAGGTCACGCCCAAGGGCGAGACCGAGCTGACCCCGGAGGAGCGCCTGCTGCGCGCCATCTTCGGTGAGAAGGCCCGCGAGGTCCGCGACACGTCGCTCAAGGTCCCGCACGGCGAGTCGGGCACGGTCATCGAGGTCCGCACGTTCAGCCGCGACGACGGCGACGAGCTGCCGGCCGGCGTGAACGAGCTGGTCCGCGTGTACATCGCGCAGCGCCGCAAGATCACGGACGGCGACAAGCTCGCCGGCCGTCACGGCAACAAGGGCGTCATCTCCAAGATCCTGCCCGTCGAGGACATGCCGTTCCTCGAGGACGGCACGGCCGTGGACGTGGTGCTCAACCCGCTCGGCGTCCCGGGGCGCATGAACGTCGGCCAGGTGCTCGAGACGCACCTGGGCTGGGTGGCCAAGCAGGGCTGGGACATCCAGCTCGCCGAGGGCGATGTCTCGTGGCGCGACGGCGTCCCTGACGCCGTGGCGAGCTCGAAGCCCGGCAACCCCGTCGCCACCCCGGTGTTCGACGGTGTTCCCGAGAAGACCCTCACCGGTCTGCTCGGCTCGACGCTCCCCAACCGGGACGGCGAGCGCATGGTCAAGGGCGACGGCAAGGCGCGGCTCTTCGACGGCCGCTCCGGCGAGCCGTTCCCGGAGCCCGTGTCCGTCGGCTACATGTACATCCTCAAGCTGCACCACCTGGTGGACGACAAGATCCACGCCCGCTCCACCGGCCCGTACTCGATGATCACGCAGCAGCCGCTGGGTGGTAAGGCGCAGTTCGGTGGCCAGCGGTTCGGCGAGATGGAGGTGTGGGCCCTCGAGGCGTACGGCGCTGCCTACACGCTGCAGGAGCTCCTCACCATCAAGTCGGACGACGTCCCGGGCCGCGTCAAGGTCTACGAGGCGATCGTCAAGGGCGAGAACATCCCGGACTCCGGCATCCCCGAGTCGTTCAAGGTCCTGCTCAAGGAGATGCAGTCGCTCTGCCTGAATGTCGAGGTGCTGTCCTCCGACGGCGTGTCGATCGACATGAAGGAGAACGACGACGAGGTCTACCGCGCTGCGGAAGAGCTCGGCATCGACCTGTCGCGGCGCCCGAACGCCAGCAGCGTCGAAGAGATCTGACGTCGAGCCCCGGGCCGGCCACGCTCGCGCGAAGCCGGACCGGGTGCCCGCACCCCTCAGCACGATTTCCGTTCCGCCGGTTCTCGAAACCGGCAAGCGAAGGAAGTAGGACCCCCTTGCTCGACGTCAACGTCTTCGACGAGCTGCGCATCGGCCTTGCCTCGGCCGACGACATCCGTGCCTGGTCGCACGGCGAGGTGAAGAAGCCCGAGACCATCAACTACCGCACCCTCAAGCCGGAGAAGGACGGGCTCTTCTGCGAGAAGATCTTCGGCCCCACCCGGGACTGGGAGTGCTACTGCGGCAAGTACAAGCGCGTGCGCTTCAAGGGCATCATCTGCGAGCGCTGCGGCGTCGAGGTGACGCGCTCGAAGGTGCGCCGTGAGCGCATGGGCCACATCGAGCTGGCCGCCCCCGTCACGCACATCTGGTTCTTCAAGGGTGTGCCGTCGCGGCTGGGCTACCTGCTCGACCTGGCGCCGAAGGACCTGGAGAAGGTCATCTACTTCGCGGCCTACATGATCACGTGGGTCGACGTGGACGGTCGCCAGGAGGACCTCCCGAACCTCCAGAACGAGATCGACCTGGAGAAGAAGGAGATCTCGGACCGGCGCGACAACGACATCAACACCCGCGCCACCAAGCTCGAGGCCGACCTGGCCGAGCTCGAGGCCGAGGGTGCCAAGGCCGACGCGCGCCGCAAGGTGCGCGACTCCGCCGAGCGCGAGATGGCCCAGCTGCGCAAGCGGTCGGACGCCGAGCTCGACCGCCTCGAGCAGGTCTGGGACCGGTTCAAGAACCTCAAGGTCGCGGACCTCGAGGGCGACGAGATGCTGTATCGCGCGCTGCAGGACCGCTACGGCAACTACTTCGAGGGCTCGATGGGCGCCGCGGCGATCCAGAAGCGTCTCGAGGCGTTCGACCTGGTGGCCGAGGGTGACTCGCTGCGCGAGACCATCCGCAGCGGCAAGGGGCAGCGCAAGACCCGTGCCCTTAAGCGGCTCAAGGTCGTCAACGCGTTCCTCACGACGAACAACTCGCCGACGGGCATGGTCCTGGACGCGGTCCCGGTCATCCCGCCGGACCTGCGCCCGATGGTCCAGCTCGACGGTGGCCGCTTCGCCACGTCGGACCTGAACGACCTGTACCGCCGCGTCATCAACCGGAACAACCGCCTCAAGCGGCTGCTCGACCTCGGCGCGCCCGAGATCATCGTCAACAACGAGAAGCGGATGCTCCAGGAGGCCGTCGACTCGCTGTTCGACAACGGCCGCCGCGGACGTCCGGTGACCGGTCCGGGCAACCGCCCGCTCAAGTCGATCTCGGACATGCTCAAGGGCAAGCAGGGTCGTTTCCGTCAGAACCTGCTCGGCAAGCGTGTCGACTACTCGGGCCGCTCGGTCATCGTCGTCGGCCCGCAGCTCAAGCTCCACCAGTGCGGCCTGCCCAAGCAGATGGCGCTCGAGCTCTTCAAGCCGTTCGTCATGAAGCGCCTCGTCGACCTGAACCACGCGCAGAACATCAAGTCGGCCAAGCGCATGGTCGAGCGCGCGCGTCCCGTCGTCTGGGACGTGCTCGAGGAGGTCATCACGGAGCACCCGGTGCTGCTGAACCGCGCACCCACGCTGCACCGTCTGGGCATCCAGGCGTTCGAGCCCCAGCTCGTCGAGGGCAAGGCGATCCACCTGCACCCGCTCGTCTGCGCCGCGTTCAACGCGGACTTCGACGGCGACCAGATGGCCGTCCACCTGCCCCTGAGCGCCGAGGCGCAGGCCGAGGCCCGCATCCTCATGCTCTCGAGCAACAACATCCTCAAGCCGTCCGACGGCCGCCCGGTGACCATGCCCTCGCAGGACATGATCATCGGTCTGTTCCACCTGACCTCCGACAAGGAGGACCCGGAGGGCCAGGGCCGTGGGTTCAGCTCGGTGTCCGAGGCGATCATGGCGTTCGACCAGGGGAGCCTCGACCTCAACGCGGTCGTGAAGATCCGCTTCGACGACCTGGTCCTCTCCGAGGAGCAGGCGCCCGAGGGCTGGGTGCCCGGCCAGACGCACACGTACGAGACGACGCTGGGCCGCGCGCTCTTCAACGAGCTGCTGCCCGTCGACTACCCGTACGAGAACGGCGTGGTCGACAAGAAGCGCCTGTCGGTCATCGTCAACGACCTGGCCGAGCGGTACCCGAAGGTCGAGGTCGCGGCCTCGCTCGACGCGCTGAAGGAGGCCGGCTTCCGCTGGGCCACCCGCTCGGGCGTCACGATCGCGATCTCCGACGTCGCCACGCCGGCGGAGAAGCAGGGGATCCTCGACGAGCACGAGGCGCGCGCGGCGAAGGTGCAGGGCCAGTACGAGAAGGGCCTGATCACCGACGACGAGCGTCGTCAGGAGCTCATCGAGATCTGGACGAACGCCACCGACAAGGTCGCCAAGGCGATGCAGGCCAACTTCCCGCCCCGCAACACGGTGTTCCGCATGGTCGGCTCCGGCGCGCGTGGCAACTGGATGCAGGTCCGTCAGATCGCGGGCATGCGTGGCCTGGTGGCCAACCCGAAGGGCGAGATCATCCCGCGCCCGATCAAGGCGAACTACCGCGAGGGCCTGTCCGTCCTCGAGTACTTCATCGCGACGCACGGTGCCCGCAAGGGTCTGGCGGACACCGCGCTGCGGACCGCCGACTCGGGGTACCTCACGCGTCGTCTGGTGGACGTCTCGCAGGACGTCATCGTCCGCGAGGAGGACTGCGGCACCGAGCGCGGCCTGACCATGCCGATCGGCGTGGCGGCGGCCGACGGCACGCTGCGGCGCCACGACAAGGTCGAGACGTCCGTGTTCTCGCGGACCCTCTCGACCGACATCGAGGTGGACGGGGCCGTCGTCGGTCACGCCGGAGACGACGTGGGCGACGTGCTGCTCGACCGTCTCCTGGAGACGGGTGTCACCGAGCTCAAGATCCGCTCGGTGCTCACCTGCGAGTCCCGCGTCGGCACGTGCGCCAAGTGCTACGGCCGGTCGCTGGCCACGGGCAAGCTCGTCGACATCGGCGAGGCCGTCGGCATCATCGCGGCCCAGTCGATCGGTGAGCCCGGCACCCAGCTGACGATGCGGACGTTCCACACCGGTGGTGTGGCCTCGGCCGACGACATCACGCAGGGTCTGCCGCGTGTCCAGGAGCTCTTCGAGGCCCGCACCCCCAAGGGTGAGGCGCACATCGCGGAGTTCTCGGGCCGGGTCGCCATCGAGGAGACCGACCGCGCCCGCGCGATCGTCCTCACGCCGGACGACGGCTCCGAGGAGATCAGGTACCCGATCACGAAGCGGTCGCGCCTGATCATGCAGGACGGCGACCACGTGTCGGTCGGCACCCAGCTGGTGCAGGGCGCCGTCGACCCGAAGAAGGTGCTGCGCATCCTCGGCCCGCGTGCCACGCAGAAGCACCTGGTGGACGAGGTCCAGGAGGTCTACCGCTCGCAGGGCGTGGACATCCACGACAAGCACATCGAGGTCATCGTGCGGCAGATGCTGCGGCGCGTGACGGTGCTCGACTCCGGTGAGACGGGCCTGCTGCCCGGCGAGCTGGCCGAGCGTGGTCGCTTCGAGGACTTCAACCGCAAGGCGGTCTCCGAGGGCGGTCAGCCGGCCTCGGGTCGTCCCGAGCTCATGGGCATCACGAAGGCGTCGCTCGCGACGGACTCGTGGCTCTCGGCGGCCTCCTTCCAGGAGACGACGAAGGTGCTCACCGAGGCCGCGATGTCGAGCCGTTCGGACCCGCTGCTGGGCCTGAAGGAGAACGTCATCCTCGGCAAGCTCATCCCCGCCGGCACCGGGCTGCCCCGGTACCGGAACGTGGCGGTGGAGGCGACCGAGGAGGCGAAGGCCGAGCTGTACCCGGCCTTCGGCTACGACGAGATCGACTTCCCGGCGCTGGGTCTGGGCACCGGCGAGGCGATCCCGCTCGAGGACATCGACTTCGGCGACTACCGCTGAGGTCGACCACCTCCCAGCATGACCCCGAGGGGCCCGTCGGTTCGTCCGACGGGCCCCTCGGGCGTCCGGGGCGGTCGGCGCGCGCCCAGGGCCCCCGGGCCCTGTCGTGCACCGACGGGCGTCGAGACGATCACCGCGTGAGACGACGACGGCACTGCTCCGCGCGTGGCGACCAGGGCGCCGGGACCCTGGAGTACCTCGGCATCGTGGCGGTGGCCGCGCTGCTGGTCGTCGCCGTGGTGGTGGGCGTGCGCGCCGCCGGGCCGTCGCAGTGGGTCGCGGCCGCCGTCTGCGACATCCGCTCGGCCTTCTCCCAGGCCGGCGACTGCGGTGGCGACGACGCGCCGACCACCTACGGCGGCCAGGACGAGGACGGACTGACGGCCGCGGCTCCACGGGAGGGCGGCAACGGCTCGTCGTCGGACGGCGCCGAGCAGGAGGACTCGACGTCCCCCGAGTACGCGAACGCCTCCGACGAGCGGGGCGAGGCCGACCCGGAGCGCGTGGCCGGCGCCCTGGAGGACCTGCGGGACGCGCTCGAGGGCGGGTTCTTCGGGGTCCGCACGGGCGACCTGGAGGACGCCCGTGAGGCCGTGGAGGGGCTCAACGGTCCCGAGCTGGACGCTCTCATCGCGTCGATGGACGACGAGGAGCTCGAGCACTGGGTCGGCCAGATGGACGACGGCTGGTTGCAGGGCGGGTGGTCGCGCGAGGAGCGCCGCGAGCTCTGGGAGCTGCTGGCGACGCGCGCGTCGAAAGAGACCCTGGACCGCCTCTCGCAGTTCACGGACGAGCTCCAGCCGTCGTTCGACGAGGTCGGCGGTGACGAGGCCCGGGACAAGCCCGACAGCCCGCGGAACGTCGGCGAGTACGGCGAGGTGCCGCACGACCTCTTCGTGGAGGGGCCGAGCCCCGAGGACATCCAGCAGGGCTCCATCGGCGACTGCTGGTGGATGGCGTCGCTGGGCGCGATCGCGCAGGCGGACCCCGGGATCATCGAGGACGCCATCACCGTGAACGCCAACGGCACGTACACGGTCCGGCTCTACGACGACGGCCGACCGGTCGACATCACGGTCACACCCGAGATGGTGCTGGTCGACGGTGCGCCGGCACTGGCCCGGTCGCCGCAGTACCTGCTGGCTGATGACACGACCCTCGGCTACGAGCTGTGGCCCATGGTGATGGAGAAGGCGCTGGCGCTGCACTACGGCGACTACGAGAAGATCGAGGGCGGATGGCCGGCGGACGGCATGGCCGCTCTGACCGGCCGGGAGTCGACGAGCCACGACACCGACGACGTGTCGATCCAGGAGCTCGCCTCGACGCTGTCCGACGGCGGCGCCGTCGGCGTGGCCTCGCTGACCAAGGAGGACGCGAAGAAGAGTGCCTACTATCAGGGCGATGCGGGGGCGGACGTCCTGTACGCCAACCACGCGTACTACCTGCAGTCCGTGGACGTGGACGGCGGCACCGTGACCCTCGTGAACCCGTGGGGGATCGCGCGCAACCCGCCGATCACGATGCCGTACGCCGACTACCTGGAGCAGTTCCGCCAGGTCGACGTGAACGAGGTGAGCTAGATGGTGCGGGGTCGACGCGCGTGGTCCTGGGTGGTCGTGGTCGGGCTGGTGCTCGCCCTCGGGGCGTGCAGCGACGAACCGCAGGAGCAGCCCGAGGGTGCCGTCCAGCTGCGGGAGAACCTGCCGACGCCGGTCGGTGAGCTGAACCTGGTCGCGGGCAACATCTGGGACGAGTCGATCGTCCTGTCCGTCGACGACGGCGACGGTGCGGCTCAGAACGCCGGGCTCTCGGTGGGGGAGCGCGCGACGATCAAGGGCCGCACGTTCGAGCTCTTGTCGATCCACGAGGACATGGAGGAGTCGGCGCCCGGCGGGTCCGGGAGCTATGCCTGGGTGCTGCCGGTCGACTGACCCGTCGCTGTGGATCCCGTCCCTGGGGGAGACGGCGACGAGGCGGCCGGCCCGGCTAGCATCTGGCAGTCACCCGCTCACGGGTGGACGAGCGCGGCGCGCGCAGGTGCATCGAGACGGGACGGGGTCGCTGGTGGGACGAGGTGGACGAGCGGTTCGCACCGCTGTGGTCGTCGGGGTGGTCGCGTTGCTCGCGGCCTGCGGTGCGCAGGGGCCGGACGTGCCCGAGGGGGCTGTTCAGCTCGAGGCGGGCGAACCCGTCGAGGTCGGCGGACTGACCCTCACCGCTGCCAACTTCGGGGAGGACAGCATCTCGCTGATCGCCTCCGACGGTGAGGACTACGACGAGGCCGTCGACCTGACGGTCGGTCAGCCGGGCGAGGTCAAGGGCAGGACCTTCGAGCTCGTGGCGGTGGAGGTCGAGGGCACGGGCGACGACGTCGACCAGGCGACCGGCTCCGCCTGGGTGCTGCCGGTCGAGTGACGGCGCCACCACGGGCACGTGCGGGGCGCCGACCTCCTCCTTTGACGCTCTGTTCAGTGCCAGGTAACGTAGGACACCGTGCCCGCGCCGTCGGGCCCTTGCGCGTGCACTCGGCCGAACCCTCACGGGCGGCACGAGTCGCACCGGGTGGCTTCCACCTCCGCCGGATCACTCCTTCGGGACGATCGCGGTGCGGAGGACCAGGACGACACGCCCGGGCGCGGGGGTCGGTGCGGGACGCAAGACCCCCCGGGGTAGTCGCGCGACGGGCGACGATCCGGAAGCTCGCCGGCCGTCCAGGGTGACGGGTGCCGGTCAGACCAGAGATCACCGACAGACGGAGATGCAGTGCCTACGATTCAGCAGCTGGTCCGCAAGGGCCGGCAGGCGAAGACGAACAAGTCGAAGACGCCTGCCCTGAAGGGCTCCCCCCAGCGGCGCGGTGTGTGCACCCGCGTCTACACGACCACCCCGAAGAAGCCGAACTCCGCGCTCCGCAAGGTCGCGCGCGTGCGCCTCTCGTCGGGCATCGAGGTCACCGCCTACATCCCGGGTGTCGGTCACAACCTGCAGGAGCACTCCATCGTGCTCGTGCGCGGCGGCCGTGTGAAGGACCTCCCCGGTGTCCGCTACAAGATCGTGCGCGGTGCGCTCGACACGCAGGGCGTCAAGAACCGCAAGCAGGCACGCAGCCGCTACGGCGCGAAGAAGGGCTGAGACAGATGCCTCGCAAGGGTCCCGCTCCGAAGCGGCCGCTGATCATCGACCCGGTCTACGGATCGCCGGTCGTCACGCAGCTCATCAACAAGGTGCTCCTCGACGGCAAGAAGACCGTCGCCGAGTCCATCGTCTACGGCGCGCTCGAGGGCGTCCGTGACAAGACGCAGTCCGACCCGGTCGTCGTGCTCAAGCGCGCGCTGGACAACGTGCGTCCGTCCATCGAGGTCAAGTCCCGCCGCGTCGGTGGTGCCACCTACCAGGTCCCGATCGAGGTCCGCCCCGTGCGGTCCACGACGCTCGCGCTCCGCTGGCTGACGGACTTCTCCCGCGCACGTCGTGAGAAGACCATGACCGAGCGCCTCATGAACGAGATCCTCGACGCCTCGAACGGCCTCGGTGCCGCGGTCAAGCGCCGCGAGGACATGCACAAGATGGCCGAGTCCAACCGGGCGTTCGCGCACTACCGCTGGTGACCCCTGCGCTCGCCGCGGGCCGCCTGGAGACAGGCGCGGCCCGCGGCGACGCGAACGGCACCACCTCAAAGCCAACCGACAAGGGGCTACCACGTGGCACTGGACGTGCTGACGGACCTCACGAAGGTCCGCAACATCGGCATCATGGCGCACATCGATGCCGGCAAGACGACAACCACCGAGCGGATCCTGTTCTACACGGGGGTCAACTACAAGATCGGTGAGACGCACGACGGCGCCTCCACGATGGACTGGATGGAGCAGGAGCAGGAGCGCGGCATCACGATCACGTCGGCCGCGACGACCTGCTACTGGCACGACAACCAGATCAACATCATCGACACGCCCGGCCACGTGGACTTCACGGTCGAGGTGGAGCGTTCGCTCCGCGTCCTCGACGGCGCCGTCGCCGTCTTCGACGGCAAGGAGGGTGTCGAGCCCCAGTCCGAGACGGTGTGGCGGCAGGCGGACAAGTACGACGTCCCCCGCATCTGCTTCGTCAACAAGATGGACAAGCTCGGCGCGGACTTCTACTTCACGATCGACACCATCGTGAACCGCCTCAAGGCCAAGCCGCTGGTCATCCAGCTGCCGATCGGCTCCGAGAACGACTTCATCGGTGTCGTCGACCTGGTCGAGATGCGCGCGCTCGTGTGGCGCGGCGAGACGGCCCTGGGCGAGAAGTACGAGATCGAGGACATCCCCGCCGACCTCGTCGAGAAGGCCGAGGAGTACCGCGGCCACCTCATCGAGGCCGTCGCCGAGACCTCCGAGGAGCTGCTCGAGAAGTACCTGGGCGGCGAGGAGCTCACGGTCGCGGAGATCAAGGCCGGCATCCGCCAGCTGACGATCACCTCGCAGGCGTACCCCGTCCTGTGCGGCTCGGCGTTCAAGAACAAGGGCGTGCAGCCCATGCTCGACGCCGTCATCGACTACCTCCCGACGCCCCTGGACGTGCCGGCCGTCGTCGGTCACGACGTCAAGGACGCCGAGCTCGTGGTCGAGCGCCACCCCGACGCGACGGAGCCGTTCTCGGCCCTCGCGTTCAAGGTCGCGTCGCACCCGTTCTTCGGCAAGCTGACGTACGTCCGGGTGTACTCCGGCCGCGTCGAGTCGGGCGCCCCGGTGCTCAACTCGACCAAGGGCAAGAAGGAGCGCATCGGCAAGCTGTTCCAGATGCACTCCAACAAGGAGAACCCGGTCGCGGAGGCCCAGGCGGGTCACATCTACGCGTTCATCGGCCTGAAGGACGTCACCACGGGTGACACCCTCTGCGACCCGAGCGCGCCCGTGATCCTCGAGTCGATGACCTTCCCGGAGCCCGTCATCGACGTGGCCATCGAGCCGAAGACGAAGGGTGACCAGGAGAAGCTCTCCGTGGCCATCCAGAAGCTCGCCGAGGAGGACCCGACCTTCCGCGTCAAGCACGACGACGAGACCGGCCAGACCGTCATCGGCGGCATGGGCGAGCTCCACCTCGACATCCTCGTCGACCGCATGCGGCGCGAGTTCAAGGTCGAGGCCAACGTCGGCAAGCCGCAGGTCGCGTACCGCGAGACGATCCGTCGTGCCGTCGTCAAGATCGACTACGTGCACAAGAAGCAGACCGGTGGCTCGGGCCAGTACGCGAAGGTCCAGATGACCTTCGAGCCGCTGGACCCTGCCGAGGGCGAGCTGTACGAGTTCGAGAACAAGGTCACCGGTGGCCGCATCCCGCGCGAGTACATCCCGTCGGTCGACGCCGGGATCCAGAGCGCGATGCAGCTGGGCGTCCTCGCGGGCTACCCGCTCGTGGGCGTCAAGGCGATCCTGCTCGACGGTGCCGCGCACGACGTCGACTCCTCGGAGATGGCGTTCAAGATCGCCGGCTCGATGATCCTCAAGGAGGCGGTGCGCAAGGCGGACCCGGCCCTCCTGGAGCCGATCATGGCCGTCGAGGTGCGTACGCCCGAGGAGTACATGGGCGACGTCATCGGCGACATCAACTCCCGTCGCGGCATGATCCAGTCCATGGAGGACGCGACGGGCGTGAAGGTCGTCCGCGCGCAGGTGCCGCTCTCGGAGATGTTCGGGTACGTCGGCGACCTGCGGTCCAAGACCCAGGGTCGTGCCGTCTACTCCATGCAGTTCGACAGCTACGCCGAGGTTCCTCGGAACGTTGCCGAGGAGATCATCAAGAAGACCCGGGGCGAGTAGTCCCACAGGTCGAACCCTGCAGTTCCAGCAACACATCCGACCCGTAGGACCGCACGCCGAGCAGGTACCGTCAGGTGGCTGCCGTCGGGCAATCTCTACCAAGTCCTGAGGAGGACTACTAGTGGGCAAGGCGAAGTTCGAGCGGACGAAGCCGCACGTCAACATCGGGACCATCGGTCACGTCGACCACGGCAAGACGACGCTGACCGCCGCGATCTCGAAGGTGCTGCACGACAAGTACCCGGATCTGAACCCCTTCACGCCGTTCGACGAGATCGACAAGGCACCGGAGGAGAAGCAGCGCGGGATCACCATCAACATCGCGCACGTCGAGTACCAGACCGAGAAGCGTCACTACGCGCACGTCGACGCCCCCGGTCACGCCGACTACATCAAGAACATGATCACGGGCGCGGCGCAGATGGACGGCGCCATCCTCGTGGTCGCGGCGACCGACGGCCCGATGGCCCAGACGCGTGAGCACGTCCTGCTCGCCCGTCAGGTCGGCGTGCCCTACCTGCTGGTGGCGCTGAACAAGGCCGACATGGTCGACGACGAGGAGATCCTCGAGCTCGTCGAGATGGAGGTCCGCGAGCTGCTGTCGTCGCAGGAGTTCGATGGCGACAACGCCCCGGTCGTGCGCGTCTCGGGCCTCAAGGCGCTCGAGGGCGACCCGGTCTGGGTCAAGTCCGTCGAGGACCTGCTCGAGGCTGTCGACGAGTCCGTCCCGGACCCGATCCGCGAGATCGACAAGCCGTTCCTCATGCCGATCGAGGACGTCTTCACGATCACGGGTCGTGGCACGGTCGTCACCGGTCGTGTCGAGCGCGGCACGCTCAAGGTGAACGAGGAGGTGGAGATCGTCGGCATCAAGGAGAAGGCGATCAAGACCACGGTCACCGGCGTCGAGATGTTCCGCAAGCTGCTCGACTACGCCGAGGCCGGCGAGAACGTCGGTCTGCTCCTGCGCGGCACGAAGCGCGAGGAGGTCGAGCGCGGCCAGGTCGTCGTCAAGCCGGGCTCGATCACGCCGCACACCGAGTTCGAGGGCCAGGTCTACATCCTGTCCAAGGACGAGGGCGGCCGTCACAACCCGTTCTACGGCAACTACCGTCCCCAGTTCTACTTCCGGACGACGGACGTCACCGGTGTCATCACGCTGCCCGAGGGCACCGAGATGGTCATGCCGGGCGACAACACGGAGATCTCCGTGACGCTCATCCAGCCCATCGCGATGGAGGAGGGCCTCGGCTTCGCCATCCGCGAGGGTGGCCGCACCGTCGGCTCGGGCCGGGTCGTCAAGATCACCAAGTGATCACCGCCCCCCGGGGCTGATCCACCACGCAGGGCCCGGGAGCTTCGGCTCCCGGGCCCTGCGTCGTCGCGGGTGAGACAGCGGCCTGGCAGCCGCGCCGCAGTGGTCGTCGGCCGCGGTGGAGGCTCACGAGGCTCACGAGGCTCACGAGCACCGGCGTGCCGAGCCCCGGCAGCAGCACCACGCGGTCGGTGCCCGCGGGTCTGCACCCAGGTGCCGGCGGGGTGGAGCCCGATCGGTGACCTCGCTATTGCGGGGTAGGACCACGTGCGACTTGGTCTTTTCGGGTTCGTCTGGCAGACTTCTGGGGTTGCCCGCTGGGGTGTGCGTTCACGCGCGCCCAATGCTGGGCGAACAGACGTGGCGAACGCCCGGACCCCCTGGTCACCCGGAGGGTGGCGTTCGACGACACCACGGCCCCTGTCCCGGGAACGGTACGCAGCGCAAAGACGGTCGCGAAGAGCGACACGCCCGAGCGCGGGGGTCGGACACGGCCGGTTTTTCTAGAGAGAGAAGTAGACGACGCCATGGCGGGACAGAAGATCCGCATCAGGCTCAAGTCCTACGACCACGAGGTCATCGACAGCTCGGCGCGCAAGATCGTCGACACGGTGACTCGCGCTGGTGCGTCGGTCGTGGGTCCGGTGCCGCTGCCGACGGAGAAGAACGTCTTCTGCGTCATCCGGTCGCCCCACAAGTACAAGGACAGCCGCGAGCACTTCGAGATGCGCACGCACAAGCGGCTCATCGACATCATCGATCCCACGCCGAAGGCCGTCGACTCGCTCATGCGTCTCGACCTCCCCGCCGACGTGAACATCGAGATCAAGCTCTGACGCTGGGAAGGGACTGATCTACATGGTTACCCAGCAGAACGCGCGCCCCGTCACGGCGCTCCTCGGCATCAAGCTCGGCATGACCCAGGTGTGGGACGAGGCAGGTCGCCTCGTTCCCGTCACGGTCGTCGGCGTGGGCACGAACGTCGTGACGCAGGTCCGCTCCGCTGAGAGCGACGGCTACGCCTCGGTCCAGCTGGCCTACGGCCAGATCGACCCGCGCAAGGTCACCAAGCCGCTCAAGGGCCACTTCGAGAAGGCCGGGGTCACCCCCCGCCGGCATGTGGCAGAGATCCGTACGTCCGACGCGGCCGAGTACACCCTCGGCCAGGAGATCACCGCCGGCGCGTTCGCGCCCGGCCAGGTGGTCGACGTGACCGGTACCACCAAGGGCAAGGGCACCGCCGGTGTGATGAAGCGTCACGGCTTCCACGGCGTCGGCGCCTCCCACGGTGCGCACCGCAACCACCGCAAGCCCGGCTCGATCGGTGGCGCATCGACGCCGTCGCGCGTGTTCAAGGGCATCAAGATGGCCGGTCGGATGGGCGTCGACCGCCAGACGACCCAGAACCTGACCGTGCACGCGATCGACGTCGAGAGGGGTCTGCTGCTCGTCAAGGGCGCAGTTCCCGGCCCCAAGGGTGGCGTCGTGGTCGTGCGATCCGCTGTGAAGGGTGCGTGACCTCGATGAGCGACACGCTGACCGTCGACGTCCTCGACGACAAGGGCAAGAAGGCCGGCACGGCCGACCTGCCCGGTGACGTCTTCGACGCCACGACCAACATCCCCCTGATCCACCAGGTCGTCGTCGCCCAGCTCGCCGCCGCGCGGCAGGGCACCCACGACACCAAGAGCCGCGGCGAGGTCCGCGGTGGTGGCAGGAAGCCGTACAAGCAGAAGGGCACCGGCCGCGCCCGTCAGGGCTCGACCCGTGCACCGCAGTTCGCCGGCGGTGGCGTCGTCCACGGCCCGACCCCGCGTGACTACTCGCAGCGCACCCCGAAGAAGATGAAGGCCGCGGCGCTCCGCGGTGCTCTCTCGGACCGCGCGCGTGCGGGCCGCGTCCACGTCGTCACGGGCTTCGCCCCGGGCGAGGTCCCGTCGACGAAGTCCGCGATCGCGGTGCTCGACAACCTCTCCGGGCGCAAGAACGTCCTCGTGGTCGTGGAGCGTCAGGACGAGATCACGTGGAAGTCGCTGCGCAACGTCGAGCGGGTCCACCTGCTCGTCGCCGACCAGCTCAACACCTACGACGTCCTCATCTCGGACGACGTGGTCTTCACCCAGGGCGCGCTCGACGCGTTCCTGGCCGGCCCCGTCAAGGGCGCACGGAATGCTGCGGCATCCGAGACCACGACCGACGATGTGGCTCACGAGGAGACGAAGTGACCGCCCTCGGCAAGGACCCGCGCGACATCCTGATCGCGCCGGTCGTCTCGGAGAAGAGCTACGGCCTGCTCGACGAGGGGAAGTACACCTTCCTCGTCGACCCGCGCGCCAACAAGACCGAGATCAAGATCGCCGTCGAGCACGTCTTCGGCGTCAAGGTCGAGTCGGTCAACACCGCGAACCGTCAGGGCAAGGCCCGCCGGACCCGCTTCGGCATCGGCCGCCGCAAGAACACGAAGCGTGCGATCGTCACCCTCCGCGAGGGCTCGATCGACATCTTCGGCGGACCGGTCGGCTGACCGAGAGCGAAGAGGACTTACTTTCATGGGAATCCGCAAGTACAAGCCGACGACGCCTGGCCGCCGAGGCTCGAGCGTCGCCGACTTCGTCGAGATCACGCGCTCGCAGCCGGAGAAGTCGCTCGTCCGCCCGCTGCACAAGACGGGCGGTCGCAACGCGACCGGTCGCATCACGACGCGTCACCAGGGTGGCGGGCACAAGCGCGCCTACCGCGTGATCGACTTCCGTCGCCACGACAAGGACGGCGTGCCGGCCAAGGTCGCGCACATCGAGTACGACCCGAACCGCACGGCGCGTATCGCGCTGCTGCACTACGCGGACGGTGAGAAGCGCTACATCCTCGCCCCCCACAAGGTGTCGCAGGGCGACATGCTCGAGGCGGGCGCGGGCGCGGACATCAAGCCCGGCAACAACCTGCCGCTGCGCAACATCCCGACCGGTACGGTCATCCACGCCATCGAGATGAAGCCCGGTGGCGGCGCGAAGATCGCACGTTCGGCCGGTGCGTCGGTGCAGCTCGTCGCCAAGGACGGGCCGTACGCGCAGCTGCGCATGCCGTCCGGCGAGATCCGCAACGTCGACCTGCGCTGCCGCGCCACGGTCGGCGAGGTGGGCAACGCCGAGCAGTCGAACATCAACTGGGGCAAGGCCGGCCGCATGCGCTGGAAGGGCAAGCGCCCGACCGTCCGTGGTGTCGCCATGAACCCGATCGACCACCCGCACGGTGGTGGCGAGGGCAAGACGTCCGGTGGACGTCACCCCGTCAGCCCGTGGGGCCAGTCCGAGGGTCGCACCCGTCGTCCGAACAAGCCGAGCGACAAGCTCATCGTGCGCCGTCGGCGCACCGGCAAGAACAAGCGCTGATAGGAGCCTGAGATGCCACGCAGCCTGAAGAAGGGCCCGTTCGTCGACGGCCACCTGCAGAAGAAGGTCGACGTCCAGAACGAGGCCGGCACGAAGAACGTCATCAAGACGTGGTCGCGCCGTTCGATGATCACGCCGGACTTCCTCGGCCACACGTTCGCGGTGCACGACGGACGCAAGCACACCCCGGTGTTCGTGACGGAGTCGATGGTCGGGCACAAGCTCGGCGAGTTCGCCCCGACGCGGACGTTCCGCGGCCACGAGAAGGACGACCGGAAGGGCCGTCGCCGCTGACCTCGGTCAGCCCGGTGACGCCCTGACGGCAGAGACAAGAGAGCAGGACAGCGATGGAAGCCAAGGCGAAGGCACGGTTCGTCCGTGTCACGCCCCAGAAGGCCCGCCGCGTCGTGGACCTCATCCGTGGCAAGCAGGCGGCGGAGGCCGTGGCGGTGCTGAAGTTCGCACCGCAGGCAGCAGCGGAGCCCGTCCTCAAGACGGTGCAGTCCGCGGTCGCCAACGCGGTCGAGGGTGCGAAGCGCAACAGCGAGCGGCTCGACGAGGCCGACCTCTTCATCTCGGAGGTCTTCGTCGACGAGGGCCCCACGCTCAAGCGGTTCCGTCCGCGGGCGCAGGGTCGCGCGAGCCAGATCCTCAAGCGGACGAGCCACATCACGGTGGTCGTCACTGAGCGTGAGACGAAGGGAAGGGCCCGATAGTGGGACAGAAAGTCAACCCGCTCGGGTACCGCCTGGGCATCACGACCGACCACCGTTCGCGCTGGTTCGCCGACTCGACGAAGCCGGGTCAGCGCTACCGCGACTACGTCCGCGAGGACGTGCAGATCCGCAAGCTCATGAGCACGGGTCTCGAGCGCGCCGGTATCGCCAAGGTCGAGATCGAGCGCACGCGGGACCGTGTGCGCGTCGACATCCACACCGCCCGCCCGGGCATCGTCATCGGGCGTCGTGGGGCGGAGGCCGACCGCATCCGCGGCGAGCTCGAGAAGCTCACGGGCAAGCAGGTGCAGCTGAACATCCTCGAGGTCAAGAACGCCGAGATCGAGGCTCAGCTGGTCGCCCAGGGCATCGCCGAGCAGCTGGCGAGCCGCGTCTCGTTCCGCCGTGCCATGCGCAAGGGCATCCAGTCGGCCCAGCGTGCCGGTGCCAAGGGCATCCGCGTGCAGGTCTCCGGCCGCCTCGGTGGCGCGGAGATGAGCCGTACGGAGTTCTACCGCGAGGGTCGTGTGCCGCTGCACACGCTGCGCGCGAACATCGACTACGGCTTCTTCGAGGCCCGCACGACCTTCGGCCGCATCGGCGTGAAGGTCTGGGTCTACAAGGGCGACATGACCGAGAAGGAGTGGGCGCGCGAGCAGGCCTCGCAGGCTCCGCGTCCCTCGCGTGGCGGCCCGCGTACCGACCGTGGCGGTGAGCGTGGCGGTGACCGTGGTCCCCGCGGCGGTGCCGGTGGTGCCGGCGGTGCCGGTGGCGGTCGTCGTCCCGAGCGTCAGGACGCACCCGCCCCGGCCGCCGATCAGGCGCCCGCGGCGGATGCGCCCACCGAGTCCGGAACGGAGGCCTGAGCCGTGCTGATCCCGCGCAGGCTGAAGCACCGCAAGCAGCACCACCCCGGGCGCTCCGGCGCGGCGACGGGTGGCACGACGATCTCCTTCGGTGAGTACGGCATCCAGGCTCTCGAGCCCGCCTACGTCACCAACCGGCAGATCGAGGCTGCACGTATCGCCATGACCCGCCACATCAAGCGTGGAGGGAAGGTCTGGATCAACATCTACCCGGACCGCCCCCTCACGAAGAAGCCCGCCGAGACCCGCATGGGTTCCGGCAAGGGCTCGCCCGAGTGGTGGATCGCCAACGTCAAGCCGGGCCGAGTTCTGTTCGAGCTCGCCGGTGTCCCGGAGCCGCTCGCGCGTGAGGCCATGCGTCGCGCGCAGCACAAGCTCCCGATGAAGACACGTTTCATCGTGCGCGAGGGTGGTAACTGATGGCTATCGGAACCAAGGAGCTGGCTCCCACCGAGCTGGACACCTTCGACGACGAGAAGCTGGTCGCCGAGCTGAAGAAGGCCAAGGAGGAGCTGTTCAACCTCCGCTTCCAGTCCGCGACCGGTCAGCTCGAGAGCCACGGCCGGCTCAAGGCCGTCCGTCGTGACATCGCGCGCATCTACACGATCCTGCGCGAGCGCGAGCTCGGCATCCGTACCGCACCGAGCGCGGAGTGAGGCAACCATGACCACGAAGCACGAGAACACGACGGCCACGGCCGACGACCGCACGTTCCGCAAGACGCGTCGCGGCTACGTCGTGTCCGACAAGATGGACAAGACCGTCGTCGTCGAGGTCGAGGACCGCGTCAAGCACCCGCTGTACGGCAAGGTCATCCGCCGCACCAGCAAGGTCAAGGCGCACGACGAGCTCAACGCCGCCGGCATCGGCGACCTGGTCGAGATCATGGAGACCCGGCCGCTGTCGGCGACCAAGCGCTGGCGCGTCGTCGAGATCCTCCAGAAGGCCAAGTAACCCTGCGTCGGGCCGCGAGGCCACCGCAGCACCGCACCACGACAGTTGCCCACGACGCGGGCGGGTCACCCCGCCCGCGGCGTGTGCACCACGGCAACCATCCGTATGGCCAGGCTCGCCGCCGCCGTGCGAGCGAGAACCCGCCAGACGACAGGAGTAGGTAGATGATCCAGCAGGAGTCGCGACTGCGTGTCGCCGACAACACGGGTGCGAAGGAGATTCTCTGCATCCGTGTGCTCGGCGGCTCCGGCCGCCGTTACGCGGGTATCGGAGACGTCATCGTCGCCACCGTGAAGGACGCCATCCCCGGCGGCAACGTCAAGAAGGGCGACGTCGTCAAGGCGGTCATCGTCCGCACCCGCAAGGAGCGTCGGCGTCCCGACGGCTCGTACATCAAGTTCGACGAGAACGCGGCCGTGATCCTCAAGAACGACGGTGAGCCTCGTGGCACGCGCATCTTCGGCCCGGTGGGCCGGGAGCTGCGTGACAAGAAGTTCATGAAGATCATCTCGCTCGCTCCGGAGGTGATCTGACCATGGCAAAGATCAAGAAGGGCGACCTCGTCCTCGTGATCTCGGGTCGCGACAAGGGCCAGCAGGGCCGCGTCCTCGAGGTCCTTCCCGAGACGCAGCGCGTCGTGGTCGAGGGCGTCCAGCGTGTGCAGAAGCACACGAAGGCCGGCCAGACCTCGCGCGGCACCCGCACCGGCGGCATCGAGACGATCGAGGCCCCCATCCACATCAGCAACGTGATGCTCGTGGACCCGGAGACCAAGAAGGGCACCCGGGTCGGCTACCGCAGCGAGCAGGTCGAGCGCGACGGACGCACGCGCACCGTGCGTGTCCGCGTCGCCAAGCGCTCCGGTAAGGACATCTGATGACCGAGACCACCATCGAGGCCCCGGCCCTGCCGCGCCTCAAGTCGCGCTACAACGACGAGATCCGGTCGGCGCTCTTCGAGCAGTTCAGCCACGAGAACATCAACCAGGTCGCGCGCCTGGTCAAGGTCGTCGTGAACATGGGCGTCGGCGAGGCCGCGAAGGACTCCAAGCTCATCGAGGGCGCGATCCGCGACCTGACCCAGATCACGGGACAGAAGCCGCAGGTCACGAAGGCTCGCAAGTCCATCGCTCAGTTCAAGCTGCGCGAGGGCATGCCGATCGGCGCTCACGTGACGCTGCGCGGCGACCGGGCCTGGGAGTTCCTCGACCGCCTGCTGTCGACGGCGCTGCCGCGCATCCGTGACTTCCGGGGGCTGTCGCCCCAGCAGTTCGACGGCCACGGGAACTACACCTTCGGCCTCGTGGAGCAGTCCGTGTTCCACGAGATCGACCAGGACAAGATCGACCGTGTCCGCGGCATGGACATCACGATCGTGACCACCGCGACGACGGACGCGGAGGGGCGCGCGCTCCTCAAGCTCCTCGGCTTCCCGTTCAAGGAGAACTGACATGGCGAAGACCGCCCTCATCAACAAGGCGGCCGCGAAGCCCAAGTTCGCGGTCCGCGGTTACACGCGTTGCCAGAAGTGCGGACGTCCGCACTCGGTGTACCGCAAGTTCGGCCTGTGCCGGATCTGCGTGCGGGAGATGGCCCACCGTGGCGAGCTCCCCGGCGTGACCAAGAGCAGCTGGTAACCCAGCCCTGCTCGGCACCATCCTCCTGACGTCGGTAGGTCCGCGGCCCCCCTCCGGGGGGCTGCGGATACCCCGGCGAGAAAGGGCTGACGCCCGATGACCATGACCGACCCGATCGCAGACTTCCTGACGCGTCTGCGCAACGCGAACTCGGCGCACCACGACACGGTGACGATCCCGTTCTCGAAGCTCAAGAGCCACGTCGCCGAGATCCTGCAGGCCGAGGGCTACATCTCCGGCTGGACCGTCGAGGACGCCCCGGTGGGCAAGAACCTCACGATCACGCTGAAGTACGGCCCGAACCGCGAGCGTTCGCTCGCCGGCATCAAGCGCGTGTCCAAGCCGGGCCTGCGCGTGTACGCCAAGTCGACCAACCTGCCGAAGGTGCTCGGCGGCCTGGGCGTGGCGATCCTGTCCACGTCCTCCGGGCTGCTGACCGACAAGCAGGCCGCCAAGAAGGGCGTGGGTGGGGAAGTCCTCGCCTACGTCTGGTAAGTCCGAGACGGAGAGGAGAACAGCCATGTCTCGTATCGGCAGGGTCCCCGTCCCGGTTCCGGCCGGCGTCGATGTCGCCATCGACGACCGCCTCGTGACGGTCAAGGGTCCGAAGGGCACGCTCAGCCACACCATCGCGGCACCGCTCGCGGTCGACCGCGACGACGCGGGCGCCCTCGTGGTGACGCGTCCCGACGACGAGCGCCTCTCGCGCTCGCTGCACGGCCTGACCCGCACGCTGCTGGCCAACCTGGTCACCGGTGTGACGGAGGGCTACATCAAGAAGCTCGAGATCGTGGGCACGGGTTACCGCGTCACGGCAAAGGGCGACAACCTCGAGTTCGCGCTCGGCTTCAGCCACCCGGTCGTCGTCGAGCCGCCGGCGGGCATCACGTTCGCCGTCGAGGCGCCGACCAAGTTCTCGGTGCAGGGCATCGACAAGCAGCAGGTTGGCGAGGTCGCCGCGAACATCCGCAAGATCCGCAAGCCCGAGCCGTACAAGGGCAAGGGCGTGCGGTACGCGGGCGAGAACGTGCGCCGCAAGGTCGGAAAGGCTGGGAAGTAGCCATGGCTATCGGCATCAGAGGCAAGGGCACGACCGTCGCTCGTCGGCGTCGTCACCTGCGCCTGCGCAAGAAGGTGGTCGGTACGGCTGCTCGTCCCCGCCTCGTCGTGACGCGCTCTGCGCGGCACATGACGGCCCAGGTCGTCGACGACGCCCTCGGCAAGACGCTCGCGTCGGCGTCGACCCTCGAGGTCGACCTGCGCGGCGACGACGGCGACAAGACCGCCAAGGCACGGAAGATCGGCGAGCTCGTGGCCGCCCGTGCCAAGGCTGCCGGCGTCGAGGCGGTCGTGTTCGACCGCGGCGGCAACAAGTACCACGGCCGTGTGGCCGCGGTCGCCGACGGCGCACGCGAGGGCGGTCTGGCCCTGTGACGACGAACTCCGCATCGAAGAAGAGGACTCTCTGATGGCTGCTCCTCAGCGCAGCAACACCGGTGCCGGTGGCACCGGCGGCGACCGCCGGGACGGCGGCCGTCGTGACGGCGGGCGGCGTGACGCCCCCGAGAAGAGCGCGTTCGTCGAGCGCGTCGTGACGATCAACCGTGTCGCCAAGGTCGTCAAGGGCGGCCGCCGCTTCAGCTTCACCGCGCTCGTCGTGGTGGGCGACGGCGACGGCACGGTCGGCGTCGGCTACGGGAAGGCCAAGGAGGTGCCCGCGGCGATCGCCAAGGGTGTCGAGGAGGCGAAGAAGAGCTTCTTCCGCGTCCCCCGCATCCAGGGCACCATCCCGCACCCCATCCAGGGTGAGGCTGCTGCCGGTGTCGTCTTCCTGCGTCCCGCGTCGCCGGGTACCGGCGTGATCGCCGGTGGTCCGGTGCGCGCGGTGCTCGAGTGCGCCGGCATCCACGACGTGCTCAGCAAGTCGCTCGGGTCGTCCAACGCGATCAACATCGTGCACGCCACGGTCAAGGCACTGCGCTCCCTCGAGGAGCCGGAGGCTGTGGCGGCTCGCCGCGGCCTGCCTCTCGACCACGTCGCGCCGCACGCGCTGCTGCGCGCGCAGGCCGAGGGTCGTGCCGCCGCGGCAGCATCGAAGGCGGGTGCGTGATGGCCCGTCTGAAGGTGACCCAGACCCGGTCCGCCATCGGCGGCAAGCAGAACCAGCGCGACACGCTGCGCACCCTGGGCCTGAAGCGGATCGGCGACGTCGTCGTCAAGGAGGACCGCCCTGAGATCCGCGGCATGGTCAAGACGGTGACGCACCTGATCGCGGTCGAGGAGGTCGAGTGACCATGGCCGACGACAAGAAGGCCGACGACACGACGACGGACACCGAGGCGCCCAAGGCTGCCAAGGCTCCGGCGAAGAAGGCTGCCGCCAAGGCGGATGCCGCTCCGGCCGCGGAGAAGAAGTCCGCCAAGGCGGACGCTGCTCCGGCTGCAGCCAAGAAGGCGTCCGCGAAGGCGGACACCTCGGCCACGACGGAGTCCTCGGCGAAGGCCGACAAGGCTCCGGCCAAGAAGAAGGCCCCGACGGCTGCCGCGAAGGCTGCTGCCGAGGCCGCTGCCCAGCCCGGCGCCGGTGGCACCCTCAAGGTGCACCACCTGCGTCCGGCCCCCGGTGCCAAGACCGCCAAGACCCGTGTGGGTCGTGGCGAGGCGTCCAAGGGCAAGACGGCCGGCCGCGGTACCAAGGGCACCAAGGCCCGGTACCAGGTGCCGGACCGCTTCGAGGGTGGGCAGATGCCGCTGCACATGCGGCTGCCCAAGCTCCGTGGCTTCAAGAACCCGTTCCGCGTCGAGTACCAGGTCGTCAACCTGGACAAGCTCTCCGCGCTGTACCCCGACGGTGGCGACGTGACGGTCGCCGACCTGGTCGCCAAGGGCGCGGTCCGCAAGGGCCAGCGCGTCAAGGTGCTGGGTGACGGTGACCTGACCGTCAAGGTGTCCGTCGCCGTGGACGCGTACTCCGCGTCCGCGAAGGACAAGATCGAGGCTGCCGGCGGGAGCGTCGCGGGGGACTGACCCTCCGAGGCGTCACGCAGGTCGGACCACCCGCAGCGGGCGGTCCCGGGAGAGATCCCGGGGCCGCCCGCTGCGGCGTTGGCAGGCAGACGTGCGTCCCCATGCGCCACCGAGGTGTGTGGCGGGCTCCGATAGTCGGCGATCGACAGTGCGATACCTGCGTGCTCCCGCGCCCGGTCGAGCACGTGGCAGGGGAGACGAAACACCCCACATCGCGCCCCGGGCGCACCGCGCGAAGCCCTCGGACGACCCCCACGATTGAATCGTTTTGAGGCCTATGGCGAACGTTTGCCGCCCGTGACCTGCAGGTCTGCCGTGAAGCGGGCGACGCGAGCAACCCTCGATGACCGATTCTGCCGCAAGCGTTTCGACTTTCGAAAGTCCGGGTGAAAGGTCTCGGCCCGCTAGGGGTTACCACCCGTCGTTGTGCGCCCCTAGGTCCGGGTGTGCCCCGCTGTGCCCCGATCTGTCGAAGTGGACGGTCGACCTGGACAAGTGACCTACTTAAATCCGCAAGGGGTTGTCGGAGGCGTCGCACTCGTCAGGAGAGCGGCACGACGGCCCCAGCAGGATCCAGGGGGCAGTGGCCATGGGAGCAGGGACGAGCCGGCAGCGCAGGGTGGGCACGCGACGTGCCGCCCTCGGCGCAGCGCTCGCCCTCGTGCTCGGCCTGGGGCTCGCGCCCGTCGTCGGCGTCCTGACCGTGACTCCTGCCGCCGCCGCGACCGGCGACCTCAGCTCCACCGCGAGCGGGTCGGCGCTGATGGCGACCGACGGCGCAGGGCGGTACAAGGACCGCATCACCTGGGTCAACTGGGGTGCGGCCGGAGCGAGCCTCACGGGCGGGACCCGCTCGTGGAACTGGTTCAGCTGGGAGTACACGGACGCCGTCACCTCCGTCACCACCCGCCAGGAGGTCAGCGCGAACGCGCGCCTCGAGGTCACGTGCAGGATGACGCGCGGATACGAGCAGAACGTGGTCGTCTACCGTCCCGGCACCTACGCGGCCGACGGCCTGCCGCAGCTCTACCGGGCGTCGGGCGCACCGGGCCTGGTGTCGGGCTTCGCGATCCCGGGCGACAACGCCGACCGGACCGTGAACGTGGCGTGCAGCGCGGTGCTCGCGACCTATCCGACCGGATTCAACGGCACGCCCACCACGCAGCCGGTCCCGCTCGCGGGGCTCGTGGTGGCCGACGCCGAGTCGACCAACGCCACCGAGACGCTGGCGGCGACGGGCGTGGCCGGGACGACCTGGCGCATCATCGACCGCTGGGCCGGGACGTGCGGCTCGGAGTACCGCGGCGCGGTGACCAATTCCAGCAGGACGCTGACGTTGAGCTCGAACATGGAGTGCGGGGGTACGGGGGCGTCCTCCGCCACCGCTGTGGCGCTGGCCCAGGGGTCGACGTCCCTCGACATCGCCCTCAACGGCAGCGGCATCGCCGCCGCCTCGATCGGCTACGTGCTCGGCGCCGACTACGGCGACGCGCCGGCGAGCTACGGTCACGCGCCTGCCGTCGTGCAGCCGACCTGGACCGGGGGGTCGTCAGTCAGCACGAGCACCGCCGCCCCCACGAACCTGCTGGCCGGTGGCTTCGAGCTCGCCACCATGGCGGCGTCGACGACCCGGCTCGGCTTGCAGGCGCACCCCAACCGGACGGTCCCGACGAGCGCAGACGCCACCGGCGATGCCGGCTGGGCCGTGCCCAACGGCACCACGGGCGCGACCACGCAGACCGCCGACGAGGACACGGTGACCACCCCGCCGCGACTGACGGCGCAGGTCGGTGTGGCGTCGACCTACTCGCTGCCCGTCTCGTGTGCTGCAGCCACGACCGGTCGTGTCCGGGGGTGGCTCGACTGGAACGCCAACAACGGGTTCGACGCAGGCGAGGCGACCGCCACGGCCGCATGCACGGCAGGCACGGCGACGCTGACGTGGACGGGCATCACCGTGACCTCGGCCCAGCTCGGCCGTCGGACCCTGCGCGTGGCGATCGCCCCCGACGACGCCCAGCTCCTCACCGCGACCACCCCGATCCTGACCGGTGAGGTCGAGGACTGGCAGGTCGAGGTGGTCGCCGCCCTGACGGTGACCAAGACCGCGAGCGCTGCGACCATGCCCGCCGGCGGGAACGTGACGTTCACGATCACCGTGGCGAACGCGGGGGCGGCAGCCGTCGTGGCGCACCTCGCCGACGACTACGCCCTGGCGCTCGACGACGCGACCCTCGGTACCGTCGCCCGCCCTGCCGGCAGCACGTTCGCCGACAACGGCACCGGCCGGTTCACGTGGAGCGGCACGGTCCCCGCGGGCGGCAGCGTGCAGCTCACCTACCCCATGACGACGCGCTCCGCCGTCGGGGGGCCGGGCGACCAGGTGCTCACCAACGTGGTCGCGGTGTCGACCTCGGCGATCACGGCAGCGGTGACCTGCGCGGCCGGGTCGGCGGAGATGACCGCCCTGCAGTGCGCACGCGTCGACCTCTACCGGCCCGGCCTCGCCATCGACAAGCAGGCGTACCTCGCGAGCGACACGGGCTTCACGGCCCAGCTCGCCAACGGCGTGCAGCTCGCGCCGGGTGCCGCGGTCGTGTGGCGCTACGTCGTGACCAACACCGGCTCGGTGCCGCTGACGGGCGTGGTCGTCTCCGACGCGTGGTCGCAGACCCGCTCGACGATCGACGGCACGACGTCGGCCGGCGGAGCGACGACCCTCACCTGTCCCGGCTTCCCGCCGGGGACGTCCGTCGCGCTCGGCACGCTCGCCGTGGGCGCCGCGACCACCTGCACGGCCTCGGGGGCGGTGGTGCCGAATCCCTGACGCACGCACCCCGGCACACCGCACGACCCGATCGGTGACCACAGACCTGCAGACGCCCGCCCGGACGTGCTGCTCCGCCCTCCGGGCGACCACCCTCAGAAAGGCAACACCATGAAGAACAAGACCAAGGGCCTCATCGCCGGCGTCGCCGGTATCGCGCTGCTGACCGGCGGCTCGACGTTCGCGCTCTGGACCGCCAGCAGCACCGTCGCAGGTGGCACGATCACGAACGGCAACCTGGCGATCGCCGCCGTCGGCACCCCGGGCTGGAAGGACGTGTCCACGGACCGCGCCGACCGTGGCACTGCCGGACACGACATCAGCCTCGCCACGTGGCGGATGGTCCCGGGTGACGTCGCCGAGGGGACCTACGGGTTCCAGGTGGCGCTCGAGGGTGACAACCTCGTCGCGAACGTCGGCGTCGACACGACCGTCGGCACGCTGCCCACGGGCATGTCCGTGACGTACGACGTGGTCAGCGCCACCGGCACGGTCCTGGCGAACGACATCGCGCTCGGTACCGACTCCGCCGTGCGGTTCGCGGCCCCTCGCGCCGGCCAGGCGGCGGGGGCGCCCGCCAACGCGGCACCGACGATCGTGGTCGACCGGACCGCGCTCGCGACCGTCAACCCGACCTCGAACATGACCGTCGTCCTGACGGCGCGCTTCGACGCGGGGACCGCGGCGACGACGTCGGCGTCCGCAACCACGGCGCTTGGCTCGCTCGTGGTCAACGTCAACCAGGTCCGCACCGGCACGGACTTCGTCGTGCCGCCCGTCGTCCCGTGATCACCCGGGTGGGGCGGGCCTCTGGCCCGCCCCACCCCTCGATCCACCCCGCACCACCGACCCGCTGACCCACCGAGGAGGACACCATGAGCACCCACCCCGCACCCCGCGACAGCTGGTTCTCCGGCCTCCTCTCCGCGGTCACGACCTTCGCGCTGCTCGTCGTGCTCGCCGCGGCGGTCGCGCTCGCGGTCGTTCCCAAGGTCCTCGACGGTGCCGCGCTGACGGTGCTCACCGGCTCGATGGTGCCGACGTACGATCCCGGCGACGTGGTCGTCGTCCGCGGCGTGAAGGACGCCGCGGCCGAGGTCCAGATCGGCGATGTCGTGACGTTCCAGCCCGTGTCCGACGACCCCACGCTCATCACGCACCGCGTGGTCGAGAAGGTGTTCACGGCCGACGGCACCATGTTCGTCACGCGCGGTGACGCGAACAGCGCGGACGACGCGCCGCTCGTGCCCGCCCAGGTCAAGGCCGAGGTGGTCTACCACGTGCCGTGGGTCGGGCACGTCTCGCTCTACCTCGGCCAGCAGCGCGGCCTGCTCGTCGTCGGAGTCGCCGTGGCGCTCTTCCTCTACGCGGCGTTCATGGTCCTGCGCCCGGAGCGTCGACGCTCCGCCGTCGCTGCCGATGCCCCGGACACCGACGCGCCGGCGGACGACCCGCTGCCGGCGGAGGCGAGCCGATGAGGGCCCGTCGCGTGCTGTCGCTCGCGGCGTCGGCCCTGGTCGTCGCGGCCGCGACGGCCGGCATCACGTACGCGCTGTGGGGCGAGGACGCGTCGGTGGCCATGCCGGTGATCCGCTCGGGGAACCTGGAGCTCCAGATCGTCGGCACGCCGACGTGGACCGAGACCAGCCCCGGCGTCACACCCGTCCACGCGTTCGGCATGCAGGGCGACCAGATCACGGCCAACCACCTGGCGACACCCGGTGACGCGTTCACCCTGCGCCAGCAGTTCCGCACCGTGCTGACGGGCGACAACGTGGCAGCCCGCGTCAACGTGCGCTGGGCCACCCCGCCGAGCCTCCAGCCGACGGGCCGCGTCACCGCCACGTACGTCGTCACCATGCCCGACGGCACGGCGTCGGCACCCGTCGCGCTCGGCTCACCCGTGACCCTCCCCGGCGGCACCGACAACATCACGCCCGCCGAGGTCGCGTCGTGGGGGACCACGCCGTGGTCGGTGACCATCTCGCTCGTCTACACCGGGACCTCGGCCGTCGTCGTCGCACCGTCGGCGGTGGGGTCGGCCCCGGTCACCACGACCGGCGCGGTCGTCGTCGAGCTCGCCCAGGTGCGCAGCGGGGACGGCTTCCAGTGACGACCGCGACGACGCGCGCGTCGGCGTGGCGGCGACCGCACGGCTGGCTCCTGACGGCGTTCGTGCTGCTCGCGGCGATCCTCGTGGGTGCCGGCACCGGCGGCACGCTCGCTCTGTGGCGCGACGAGTTCACCGGGACGGTCCGGATGCCCGTGGGTGTGACCGTGTTCGGGGTCGGCACGCCCGCGACACCCGGCACGCTCGCGAAGTACGCGACCGCGGACCCGCAGTCCCTCACCTTCACGTTCGGCCCGGCGCAGGCCGCGGCCCTCTACGGCGGTCCCACGGGCGGCGCGGTCGCGATCCCCGTCCAGGTCGACTCGCTCGCGCAGGGCCACCGCGGGCTGTCCTACACGGTCACCCCGAGCATCACCGGCGGGGTGTTCGGCGCGTCGCGCTGGCAGCTCTACAAGGTCGCGTCGGCCGCGGCGTGCACGACGTCCACCACGGCGACCGTCACGACCACGTCGACTCCCTGGAGCACCGCCTACACCACGACGACGGCCCTGGTGTCCGAGTACTGGTGCCTCGTCGCGCGCTTCGTCCCGGTCACCGGCACCCACACCAACACGGCCACGGTGACGGGGACGCCCGTCATCCCTGGCCTGGGTGCCCAGTCACCGCTGACCGCCACCGACTCGTGGTCGGCCCTCACGCGCCAGACCCTCGTCCCGTCCGCCGAGCCGACCCACACGCTCACGTTCGCGTTCACGACCACCAGGGCCGGGAGCACGCCGTGAGGCCTGCGCGGGTCGCTGCGGCCGCCGCGGTCGCGCTGCTCGCGTCCGTCGCCCTCGTGGGGCCGGCCGCAGCCGTCGACGTCGCCTGGGAAGGACCCACCCTGTCGCTGGCCTGGGACGGGTCCACGCGCGCCAGCGCGGAGCAGTCGTTCGTGGGCGTACCCGTCACGGTGCCGGGTGACCGCGCCCGGCGCGCGGTCACCGTCCGCAACGACGGGCCGACGGGTGGCACCCTGCAGGCGTGGGTGACGCAGGTCGACCTGCTCGACCCGGCGGCGGGCGCGGACGACGGTTTCTACGACGACCTGCACCTGGACTGGGCGACGGCTTCTCAGACCGACGGGGCGACGTTCCGTGCGCTCGAGGCCGCAGGGGACACCCTCATCGCGCAGACGCACCTCCCGCAGGGCGCCGTCACCCGGATCGAGGTCGCGTACGAGCTGCCGGCCACGGCCACGACCGGCAACCGCGGCCTCGTCGGAGAGCGTGAGGCGTCGTTCGTGGTGCACGTCCAGATCACCGGCGACACGGCCACGCCTGCCCCCACGTCCGCGCCGTCGCCCACGGCCACGCCCGCGCCGTCGCCCACGACGGGCGAGGGTGTCGCCGCCGACCCCGGTCCGACGACGACGGCGGCGGGCACCGTGGCTGCCGCGCCGGCGGCCGGCAACGCCGCGACGCTGGCCCTCACGGGCCTCGACGCCCTGCGCGCGGCCCTCCTCGCGGTCGTCGGGATCGGCTTCGGGTCGCTGCTCGTCGGGGCCGCGCGTCGCCGGCGGGACGTCCAGCAGCCGGGCGGGTCCGGTACGGCGCCCACCGCGGGGTAGTCTCTACCGGCGGTCCGTCCCGCTCATCGACGGCGACGGGGTCGGAGGACGGCCCACACAGCAGGAGGACGACAGGTGCTCAGTGCATTCGTTCGGGCGTTCAGGACGCCCGACCTGCGGCGCAAGCTGCTCTTCACCATCGGGATGATGGTGCTGTTCCGCATCGGGTCGTTCCTGCCGACCCCAGGGGTGAGCTACCCGAACGTGCAGGCCTGCATCGAGCAGACCGCGGACAACGACCTGCTGGGCCTGGTCAACCTGTTCAGTGGTGGCGCGCTCCTGCAGCTCTCCGTGTTCTCGCTCGGGATCATGCCGTACATCACCGCGAGCATCATCATCCAGCTCCTGCGCGTGGTCATCCCCAAGTTCGAGGAGCTGCACCGCGAGGGCCAGTCCGGAACCGCGAAGCTGACGCAGTACACGCGGTACCTGACCATCGGCCTGGCGGTCCTGCAGTCGACGACGATCATCACGTTCGCGCGCAGCGGCAACCTGTTCCAGGGCTGCACGCTCGAGGTCATCCCCGACGACAGCCCCGTCACGCTGCTCCTGATGGTCATCACGATGACCGCGGGCACCGGCCTCATCATGTGGCTGGGCGAGCTCATCACCGAGCGCGGCGTCGGCAACGGCATGTCGCTGCTCATCTTCACGTCGATCGCCGCGTCGTTCCCCGGCGCGCTGTGGTCGATCGCCGGTGGCAACAACGGTGCCGGCAAGTTCGTCGCCGTGCTGGCGATCGTCGTGCTGGTCATCGGGCTCGTCGTGTTCGTCGAGCAGTCGCAGCGCCGCGTGCCGGTGCAGTACGCCAAGCGCATGGTCGGCCGCCGCATGTACGGCGGGTCGAGCACCTACATCCCGATCAAGATCAACATGGCCGGCGTCATCCCGGTGATCTTCGCGTCCTCGCTGCTCGCGGTGCCGACGCTGATCGCGCAGTTCGGTGACGCGACCGCGGGCTGGGTGCAGTGGATCAGCGTGAACGTGGCCGACCCGGCCGCCCCGCTCCACATCGCGATGTACCTCGTCCTCATCATCTTCTTCTGCTTCTTCTACACGGCGATCACGTTCAACCCGGACGAGGTCGCGGACAACATGAAGAAGTACGGCGGGTTCATCCCGGGAATCCGCGCGGGCCGCCCGACGGCCGAGTACCTCGACTACGTCATCACGCGCATCACGACCCCGGGGTCGCTGTACCTGGCGATGATCGCGCTGATCCCGATGATCGCGTTCATCGTGCTCGGCGTCGGCGCCAACATCCCGTTCGGCGGGGCGTCGATCCTCATCGTGGTGGGCGTCGGCCTCGAGACCGTCAAGCAGATCGAGTCCCAGCTGCAGCAGCGGCACTACGAAGGGTTCTTGCGTTGAGTGCACGTCTGGTCCTGCTCGGTCCGCCCGGAGCGGGCAAGGGCACGCAAGCCGCCCGTCTCGCCGAGGCGCTGGGTGTCCCGGCCGTCTCGACCGGCGACATCTTCCGCGCGAACGTCAAGGACGGGACCGAGCTCGGTCGTCGGGTGCAGGACGTCACGGCGTCCGGCCGGCTCGTCCCGGACGAGCTGACCAACGAGCTCGTCCGGGACCGCCTGGCGCAGGACGACGCCGTCGACGGGTTCCTGCTCGACGGGTACCCGCGCAACGTGGCGCAGGTGGCCGCGCTCGACGAGATGCTCGCCGCGGCGGGCCGTGAGCTGGACCTCGCGGTCGAGCTGACGGTCGACCCGCAGGTCGTCGTCGAGCGGCTCACGAAGCGTGCGCAGGTCGAGGGCCGGGCGGACGACACCGTCGAGGTCATCCGGCACCGGCTCGACGTCTACGCCGAGCAGACGGCCCCGATCTCGCAGGTGTACGCGGACCGCGGCCTGCTCGCGCAGGTCGACGGCCTGGGCGAGGTCGACGACGTCACGACGCGGCTGCTCGCCGCGGTCGCCCCCGTCCGGTCCTGAGGTCCCGTGGTGTTCGGCCGCGACCGCGTGGAGTACAAGACGCCTGAGCAGGTCGCCGTCATGCGCCGCGCCGGCCTCGTGGTCGCGGACGCCCTCGACGCCGTGCGGGCCGCGATCGCCCCGGGGGTGACGACGGCCGAGCTCGACGCCGTCGCCGAGGACGTCATCACGGCCGCGGGCGCGACCCCGTCCTTCCTCGGGTACCACGGGTACCCCGCGTCGCTGTGCGTGTCCGTGAACGACGAGATCGTGCACGGCATCCCCGGTCCGCGCGTGCTGCAGCCCGGTGACGTCGTGTCGGTCGACTGCGGGGCCGTCGTCGACGGCTGGCACGGCGACTCGGCGTTCACCGTCGTGCTCGACCCCGCCGACCCGGCGGACCTCGCGCTCGTCGCCACCACGCAGGACGCGCTGTGGGCCGGCATCGCCGCGCTCGCGACGGGGGACCGGCTGGGTGCGGTCGGCGGTGCGGTCGAGGACGTCGTCGAGGAGGCCGCGGCTCGCACGGGTGCGCAGCCGTTCGGCATCGTCGAGGACTACGTCGGTCACGGCATCGGCACCGCCATGCACCAGCCCCCCGACGTCCCGAACTACCGTTCGCGTGACCGCGGTGTGCGGCTGCGACCGGGGCTCTGCGTGGCGGTCGAGCCCATGCTGGTGCGCGGTGCGCAGGACAACCACGTGCTGGCCGACGACTGGACCGTGGTCACGGACGACGGCGCGCGGTCGGCCCACTGGGAGCACACGGTCGCACTGCTCGAGGGCGGCATCGTGGTGCTCACGGCGCGCGACGGCGGCGCCGAGCGGCTCCGCGCCCTGGGCGTCGAGGTCGCGACGCTCTGACGCGCGAGCAGCGACGTGACCTCCGGTCGCGCCGCTGGGTAGGCCGCCGCGTCGCGCGCTGTGATGGCCGCTGCGTCCCCTACATCGCGGTACCGACCAGTCTCGGAATGCCGTATGCTTGCTCGTTGGTTGTGTGCGCCGATGGATCGGCGACCAGTCACCCCACGTCCTCCGCTCGACCTCGCACGATGTCGCGCGGCGTCCGGCACGTCTGCCGGGCGTTGGCACGGGGTGGGGCGACCACCGGCAGGACACGACGAGCACGACAGTTAGCGGAGGACATGGCCAAGAAGGACGGCGTGATCGAGATCGAGGGCAGCGTGGTCGAAGCGCTGCCCAACGCGATGTTCCGGGTGGAGCTCGCGAACGGCCACAAGGTGCTCGCCCACATCTCGGGCAAGATGCGTCAGCACTACATCCGGATCCTCCCCGAGGACCGGGTGGTCGTCGAGCTCAGCCCGTACGACCTGACCCGCGGGCGCATCGTCTACCGCTACAAGTAACCACCACCATCGAGACGCTGTCGGTCGGGCCACACGGTCCGGGACGCGGCGGCGGAGGAACGAACGCGATGAAGGTCAAGCCGAGCGTCAAGAAGATCTGCGACAAGTGCAAGGTGATCCGCCGGCACGGTCGCGTCCAGGTGATCTGCGAGAACCTGCGCCACAAGCAGCGCCAGGGCTGAGCAGCCACCTGCACCACCCCGCCCCCCAGGGGGCGAGCAAGCGCACCGCCGCTCCGTGACCCGGCCCCCGGGCCGATGTCACGGTGAACCCCCAGCTCGGAGGCTGGGGCCCGCAAGGACTGCGGGAGGACGGTGCGGCAGACCTCCGAGTGCAGTACAGGAGTCACCAGGCACATGGCACGTCTGATCGGTGTCGATCTGCCCCGCGACAAGCGGGTCGAGGTCGCCCTCACCTACATCTTCGGGGTCGGTCGCACGCGTGCGCACCAGGCCCTGTCCGCCACCGGCATCAGCCCGGACGTCCGGGTCAAGGACCTGGGCGACACGGAGCTGGTCGCACTGCGCGACTTCCTCCAGGGCAGCTTCAAGCTCGAGGGTGACCTCCGACGCGAGATCGCCGCCGACATCCGCCGCAAGGTCGAGATCGGTAGCTACGAGGGTCTGCGTCACCGCCGCGGCCTCCCGGTGCGCGGTCAGCGCACCAAGACCAACGCGCGTACCCGCAAGGGCCCCAAGCGCACCGTCGCCGGCAAGAAGAAGGCCGGGCGCAAGTGATGACGCGGGCCGGTCGCGCACCTCGCTGACCGCCCGCCCGTCCGCCTTCCGACCCGCAGACCCCGAGAGAAGAAGAGATGCCTCCCAAGTCCCGCACCGCCGTGCGCAAGCCCCGCCGCAAGGAGAAGAAGAACATCTCCCACGGCCAGGCGCACATCAAGAGCACGTTCAACAACACCATCGTGTCCATCACCGACCCGTCGGGCGCCGTGATCGCCTGGGCCTCCTCGGGTCAGGTGGGCTTCAAGGGTTCCCGCAAGTCGACTCCGTTCGCCGCGCAGCTCGCCGCCGAGGCAGCCGCGCGCAAGGCGCAGGAGCACGGCATGCGCAAGGTCGACGTCTTCGTCAAGGGCCCGGGCTCGGGCCGCGAGACGGCGATCCGTTCGCTGCAGGCCACCGGCCTCGAGGTCGGCTCCATCCAGGACGTGACGCCGCAGGCCCACAACGGCTGCCGTCCGCCGAAGCGTCGACGCGTCTGACGCGCGCACGGCCGGGACGATGCCGTCAGGCGCTCGTCCCGGCCCTCGCGCGTCCGCCGCGCACCACGTCCGTCGCCCTGCGAGGCGGTAGCCCTGCGAGGCGCACGAGCCGCACCACGGAACGACGGATGACACACGCATTCCCGCTCGGACCTGCAGACCGAGGCACGTCCAGGCAAGCATCACTCGCGACAGCGTCATATGGCGGACGCTCGCGGAGAGGAACCACACCGTGCTGATCGCACAGCGCCCCACCCTGACCGAAGAGGTCATCTCGGAGCACCGCTCGCGGTTCTCCATCGAGCCTCTCGAGCCCGGCTTCGGCTACACCCTCGGGAACTCCCTGCGCCGGACGCTCCTGTCGTCCATCCCGGGCGCCGCCGTCACGTCCATCCGGATCGACGGCGTGCTGCACGAGTTCTCGACAGTCCCGGGTGTCAAGGAGGACGTCACCGAGATCATCCTCAACATCAAGAACCTCGTCGTCTCCTCGGAGAACGACGAGCCGGTCGTGATGTACCTGCGCAAGCAGGGTTCGGGTGAGATCACCGGCGCCGACATCGTGCCGCCCGCGGGCGTCGAGGTGCACAACCCCGGCCTGCACCTGGCCACGCTGAACGAGAAGGGCAAGCTCGAGATCGAGCTGACCGTCGAGCGCGGCCGCGGCTACGTCTCGGCCAACCAGAACAAGTCGTTCGACGCCGAGATCGGTCGGGTCCCGGTGGACTCGATCTACTCGCCGGTCCTCAAGGTGACCTACAAGGTCGAGGCGACCCGTGTCGAGCAGCGCACCGACTTCGACAAGCTCATCGTCGACGTCGAGACGAAGCAGGCGATCAGCCCGCGCGACGCGCTCGCGTCGGCCGGTCGCACGCTCGTCGAGCTGTTCGGCCTCGCGCGTGAGCTCAACGTCGAGGCGGAGGGCATCGAGATCGGCCCGTCGCCGACGGACGCGGCCCTGGCCGCGGACCTGGCGCTGCCGATCGAGGACCTGCAGCTGACCATCCGGTCGTACAACTGCCTCAAGCGCGAGGGCATCCACTCCGTGGGCGAGCTCGTGGCCCGGTCCGAGGCCGACCTGCTGGACATCCGCAACTTCGGTGCGAAGTCGATCACCGAGGTCAAGGAGAAGCTGGCCGAGCTGGGCCTGACGCTCAAGGACAGCCCGCTGGACTTCGACCCCTCGACGGCCGGCGGCTACTACGGGGACGACGAGACGGACTTCGTCGAGGACGAGCAGTACTGACGTAGGTGATCCCGGGACCGCGCGCCGACGCGCCGGCCCCGGGGACGTCGCCCTCACCGCAGAACCCAAGGAGTAGAGACCATGCCCACGCCCACCAAGGGTCCCAGGCTCGGTGGCAGCCCGGCGCACGAGCGACTCATCCTCGCGAACCTCGCGACGGCACTGTTCGAGCACAGGCGGATCACGACGACGGAGACGAAGGCCAAGCGCCTGCGCCCTCTGGCCGAGCGCCTCATCACGTTCGCCAAGCGCGGTGACCTGCACGCGCGCCGTCGCGTGCTGACCGTCGTGAAGGACAAGGGCGTCGTGCACGCCCTGTTCACCGAGATCGCGCCGGCCGTCGCCGAGCGTCAGGGCGGCTACACGCGGATCACCAAGATCGGTCCGCGCAAGGGCGACAACGCCCCCATGGCCGTCATCGAGCTCGTGCTCGAGCCGCTGTCGCCCAAGCAGGCCGTCGTCAAGGAGGCCACGCGGGCCGCCGAGAAGGCTGCCCCGAAGAAGAAGGCCGACAAGCCGGTCGCCGACGAGGCGCCCGTCGAGGACGCCCCCGTCGAGGACGCGCCGGTCGAGGACGCCCCCGTCGAGGACGCGCCCGCCGACAAGGCCTGATCTCCCTCGCACGCCGACGAGGCCCGCACACCGTCACGGTGGGCGGGCCTCGTCGTGCGTGCTCGGTGCGCCCCACGAAGGGCGGGCGCGCGTCGCGGTTCGTCCGGGTGGTAGCGGACGATCCGGTCGGACGCCGTCACCCCGCCGCGGCCCCGGGGGTCACTCGATCGGTCGTCGAGCGGTAGCGTCCGGGGCATGGCTGACGCTGCCGCTCCCGTCGTCCTCGTCCACGGCCTGCGCACGTCGCACACGATGTGGCGGGCTCAGGTCGACGCGCTGCGCCGCGCCGGGTACGAGGCGACGGCGGTCGACCTGCCCGGGCACGGCGCCCGGCTCGACGAGACGTTCACGCTCGACGGCGGTGTCGAGGCCGTGCACTCCGCGGTCGCCGCTGCCGGCGGGCGCGCGCTCGTGGTGGGGCTGTCGCTCGGCGGCTACGTGGCGATCGCGCACGCCGCGCGGCACCCGGACCAGGTGGTGGGACTCCTCGCCGCGGCGTGCAGCACGGTGCCGCGCCCCGTCGTCGTGCGCGCCTGGGGGGCCGCCGCGGACGGGTTCTTCGCCCGGCTGCCGGACCGCGGGGCGGCGATCAACCAGGTCCTCGTCGACCGGGTGCTGTCACCCGCAGCAGCCGCCGACGTGGCCGCGGGCGGGTTCGCGCTCGACGTCGTCGGGGACACGATGCGCGCGATGCTGTCGGCGACGCCGCTCGCGGACCTGGCCCGCGTCGAGGCCCCCGTGTGGCTCGTCAACGGCCGGTGGGACCACTTCCGGCGCGACGAGCGGCGCTTCCTGGCGGCGTGCCGGGATGGTCGCCTGGTCGTCGTCCCCGGTGCGACGCACCTGGTCAGCCTGGTGCGGCCGGTCCGCTTCACGCGGGTGCTGCTCGACGTGCTGGACGAGCTCGCGGTCCGCTCAGCGGTGCCGCCCGGTCAGGTCCCAGGCGCGCACGCCGCCGACGATGCCCGCCTGGTTGGGGACCACGACGACGTCGTCGCCCAGCCGGTCGAGCGTCGTGGCGGTGATGCGCCGCGCGTTGCCCCCGCCCAGGTACAGCCGGTCCCAGCGGAACACCGGTCGGAAGCCCTCGACGACCTTGCGCACCCGACGTGACCACAGCGCGTCGCCCAGCCGTGCCCGCTCGGGCTGCCCGACGTACTCGTCGTACGTCGTGCCCCGACGGACCGGGGCGTGCGACATCTCCAGGTGCGGCGCGAGCCGGCCGCCGTCGAACAGCGCGGAGCCCAGCCCCGTCCCGAGCGTGAGCACGAGCTCGAGCCCCGTGCCGGACACGACACCGGCGCCGTGCACCTCGGCGTCGTTCAGCACGAGCGTCGGCACCCCGAGCCGGTCGGTGAGCAGCGCCTCGACGTCGCAGTCGGTCCAGGCCGCGAGCAGCTCCGGCAGGACGGCGCTGCGCGGCCCCGAGCGCGTCACGTAGTGGGGGGTCGCGACGACGACGCCGTGCCGGATCATGCCGGGCACGCCGACCGTCGCCCGCTGCGCCGGGGGCAGGCCCGCGGCGATGGCGACGATCGTGTCGGCGAGCCGCTGCGGTGGTAGCGGGTACGGCGTGGCGACGCGCACCGCGGGGGCGCGCAGGGTGCCCGCGGCGTCGAGGACCGACGCCTTGATGCCGCTGCCGCCGCAGTCGACGGCCAGCGTGTACGGCTCGGACGCGGGGGCCACCGGCCCACGGTAGCCCGGCGGCTACCGTGGGGGCCGTGACCGGCGAGGAGACACGGACCGTGCGGCTGCGGCTGGACCTCGCGTACGACGGCGGGGAGTTCTCCGGGTGGGCCCGTCAGCCGGGACGGCGGACGGTGCAGGGCGTCCTGGAGGACGCCCTGGGCACGGTGCTGCGCAGCGGACCGCGCGGGGAGGCGCCGCCGCGGGTGACGGTCGCCGGCCGGACCGACGCGGGCGTGCACGCCCGGGGGCAGGTCGCGCACGTCGACGTCGGGGCGGGCGCGCTGACGGCCGCCCGCGGACGTGCGGACCGCGCGGAGGTCGACGTGCTGACGACGCGCCTGGCGGGAGTGCTGCCAGGCGACCTCGTCGTCCGGGCCGTCCGGCATGCACCGGACGGCTTCGACGCCCGCTTCTCGGCGCTGCGCCGGCGGTACGCCTACCGCGTGTGCGACGCGGACGCGGCCCGGGACCCGCTGCGCCGCGGGTGGGTGCTGGGCCACCGCCGCCCGCTCGACGTCGCCGCGATGGACGCCGCCGCGGGCACCCTCGTCGGCCGCCACGACTTCGCGGCCTACTGCCGGCCGCGCCCGGACGCGACGACGATCCGCACGCTCGAGGAGTTCGGCTGGTCGCGCCCGACGGACGGGCCGGACGCGGGACTCGTGGTCGCGCACGTCCAGGCCGACGCGTTCTGCCACTCGATGGTGCGTGCGCTCGTCGGCGCGAGCCTCGCCGTGGGGGAGGGGCGACGGCCGGCGACCTGGCCGCGCGCGCTGCTCGACGCCCGGCGCCGCGAGGGCGGCGCCACGGTCGTCGCGCCCCACGGCCTGACGCTCGAGGAGGTCGGCTACCCGCCGGACGACGAGCTGGCGCGCCGCGCGGAGCAGACGCGCGCCCGGCGCAGCGCCCACGACGTCGAGCCGCCCGCGACGCCGGGGTGCTGCGGCTGAGCCCGGTCAGTCGTCGTCGTCCTCCGCGTCGACGTACTCCTCCTCGATGAGGTGCACCGCGGCCTCCTCGGCGCTCGCGGCGCCACCGCCGATGCCGGCGTCGACCGCGAAGGCGTCGTTGGGACCCGCCTCGACCGCGTCGTCGTCGGCCACCAGGCGCCCGGCGCGCAGCTCCTCGCGGTCGCCCGACGGCGTCGGCGTCCGCTCCCACACCTCGGGCTCCTCCTCGGCCAGGCGCCGGTCCAGCGGCTCGCCGTGGACCTCCTCCCAGGCTGTCTCGCCCCAGTGGTTGCTCCGGTCGCGCTCGGGCACCGTGTAGCCCTCGTCGAGCAGGTCGTCGACGCCGCGGTCCACCAGGGTGTCCTCGCGGGGCAGCTGGTCGGCGTCGCCCTCGGAGCCGAGGGCCGGGTCGGTGCGGGTGGCGGGGGTGTCGTCGCTCATGGCACGAGCCAAGCACCGGGTCGGCGCGGACGCCACACCACGGCGCCGGGCAATGCGCTTCGGCGGGCGGCGCCGTGGCCCGACACTGGTGCCATGGGTCATCTCGACGTCGGCGCGATCGGCTACACGCTCCCGGACGGCAGGCCGCTGCTGTCGGAGGTCACGTTCCGCGTCGGCGACGGTGCGCGGGTGGCGCTCGTGGGTCCCAACGGCGTCGGCAAGTCGACGCTGCTGCGCATCGTCACCGGCGACACCGCCCCGCACGCGGGCTCCGTGCAGCGCAGCGGCGGGCTGGGCGTCATGCGGCAGGACGTCGGCCGCATCGACGACGACCGCAGCGTGCGCGACCTGCTCGCGGACCTCGCGCCGCCGGCCGTGCGGGCCGCGGCGGCGGAGCTGTCGTCGGCGGAGCTGGCGATGATGGAGGTCGACGACGAGCCGACGCAGCTGCGGTACGCGCAGGCGCTCGCCGACTGGGCCGACGTCGGGGGGTACGAGGCCGAGGCCGGCTGGGACCGGGTGACCGACGCGGTGCTGTCGTTGCCGTTCGAGCGTGCGCAGCACCGGTACGTGCGGACCCTGTCGGGCGGGGAGCAGAAGCGGCTCGTCCTCGAGGCCCTGCTGCGCGGCCCGGACGAGGTGCTGCTGCTCGACGAGCCCGACAACGCGCTCGACGTCCCCACCAAGCGCTGGCTCGAGGACCGGCTCGTCGCGAGCGGGCGCACGGTGCTGTTCGTCAGCCACGACCGTGAGCTGCTCGCGCGCGTCGCCACCCACGTCGCGACGCTGGAGCCGACGGCCGTCGGCGCGCGTGTCTGGGTGCACGGCGGCGGGTTCGCCACCTACGCGCAGGCCCGCGCGGACCGCCGCGCGCGTCTCGAGGAGCTGCTGCGGCGCTGGGACGAGGAGCATGCCCAGCTGCGGGAGCTGGTCGTGACGCTCAAGCAGAAGGCCACGTTCAACGACGGGCTCGCGTCCCGGTACCAGGCCGCCCAGACGCGGCTGCGCAAGTTCGAGGAGGCGGGTCCGCCGACGGTGGTCGCGCGTGACCAGCAGGTCAGCGTCCGGCTCACCGGCGGGCGGACCGCGAAGCGCGCCGTCGTGGCGCGCGACCTGGGGCTCACGGGTCTGATGCAGCCGTTCGACCTCGAGGTCTGGTACGGCGAGCGCGTCGCGGTGCTCGGGGCCAACGGCTCGGGCAAGTCGCACTTCCTGCGCCTGCTCGCGGCGGGCGGCACGGACCCCGAGCACGCGCCGGCGGGCGACGTGCCGGTCGACCCCGTCCCGCACACGGGGTCGGTCGTGCTGGGGTCGCGGGTGCGTCCCGGCTGGTTCGCGCAGAACCACGCGCACCCCGAGCTCGTCGGGCGCACGCTGCTGGACGTCCTGCACCGTGGGGACGGGCACCGCAGGGGACTGGGCCGCGAGGCGGCGAGCCGCGCGCTCGACCGGTACGAGCTCGTCGCCGCGGCCGAGCAGCCGTACGAGACGCTGTCCGGCGGGCAGCAGGCGCGGCTGCAGATCCTGCTGCTCGAGCTCGGTGGGGCCACGCTGCTGCTCCTCGACGAGCCCACCGACAACCTCGACCTGCACTCGGCGGAGGCGCTCGAGACGGGCCTCGCGGCGTTCGACGGCACGGTGCTGGCGGTGACGCACGACCGGTGGTTCACGCGGACGTTCGACCGCTACCTGCTGTTCGCGGCCGACGGCACGGTCGTCGAGACCCCGGAGCCGGTGTGGGACGCGGGGCGGGTGCAGCGGGCGCGCTGAGTCCGCGCTGAGTCCGCGCTGAGTCCGCGCTGAGTCCCTCGTTTGGCTTTGGGGAGGCAGCCCGGTAGTCTGGTGCGTCGTTGTGCGTCCCCTGTCGCGCACCGGTGGCTTCTCACCACCGGGTGCCGATGGCCGTCCTGGTGCGATCCCACTCGCCGGGCGGGATGCTCCGTGCAGACATCCTCGGCCGGTCGCCCCAGTGCGCCCGGCCACGACACGCATCACGAGACAGAGGCACCCGTGCGCACGTACACCCCGAAGCCCGGCGACGTCGAGCGGAACTGGTACGTCATCGACGCGACCGACGTCGTGCTCGGCCGCCTGGCCAGCCACGTGGCCACGCTGCTGCGCGGCAAGCACAAGGCGACCTTCGCTCCCCACGTCGACGGCGGTGACTTCGTCATCATCATCAACGCGGGGAAGGTCGCGCTGACCGGCAACAAGCGTGAGACCAAGCTCGCCTACCGGCACTCCGGCTACCCGGGTGGCCTGCGGGCGACCCGTTACGTCGACCTCCTCGAGAAGCACCCCGAGCGGGCGATCGAGAAGGCCGTCCGCGGCATGCTGCCCCGCACGACGCTCGGCCGTCAGCAGATCAGCAAGCTCAAGGTCTACGCCGGTGCGGAGCACCCGCACTCGGCCCAGCAGCCGAAGACGTTCGAGCTGACCCAGGTGGCGCAGTAAGCCCCCGGCTGCTGCGGCAGACGAACCCAGAACGCGAGGATCCCGTGGCTCAGACCACCGTCGAGATCGAGAACGAGGGCGACGACACGCCCACCAGCTACACCTCCGAGACCGTTGCGCCCACGGGCCGCGGACAGTCCCTCACGGCACCGGCCCAGGCGCTCGGCCGTCGTAAGGAGGCGGTCGCGCGCGTCCGTCTGGTGCCCGGCACCGGCCAGTGGACGATCAACGGCCGCGCCCTCGAGGACTACTTCCCGAACAAGGTGCACCAGCAGCTCGTCAACTCCCCGCTGAAGCTCGTGGACGTCGAGGGCCGTTTCGACGTGCACGCGCGCATCCACGGCGGTGGCGTCTCCGGCCAGGCCGGCGCGCTGCGCCTGGGCATCGCCCGCGCGCTCAACGCGATCGACGAGGAGCACAACCGCGCCGCGCTGAAGAAGGCCGGCTTCCTCACGCGTGACGCGCGTGTGGTCGAGCGCAAGAAGGCGGGCCTGAAGAAGGCCCGCAAGGCGCCGCAGTACTCGAAGCGCTGACCCAGCGCACCGGCCCGATGGCCCCGGTGGTCGACAGACCGCCGGGGCCATCGGCATGCCGGGGCGGCGTCGCGGCACATGCCGCATGACGCCGGAGGGCGGATCATGGACGGCGCCGGCCGCGCATCCCACCGGGGGGCAGGGGCGACCGGCAGGACGAAGGAGCCGATGATGGGTCGACTGTTCGGGACCGACGGGATACGCGGTCTGGCGAATCGCGACGTGACGGCGGAGGTCGCGCTCGACGCGTCCGTCGCCGCGGCGCACGTGCTGGCCACGACGGGAGCGTTCGCCGGCCACCGGCCCAGAGCCGTGGTGGGGCGTGACCCCCGCTCGTCGGGCGAGTTCCTCTCGGCCGCGGTCGCCGCGGGGCTCGCGTCGGCGGGCGTCGACGTCGACAACGTGGGCGTGCTGCCGACGCCGGCCGTCGCCTACCTGACGGCCGCCCGCGGGGTGGACATCGGGGTCGTGCTGTCCGCGTCGCACAACCCGATGCCCGACAACGGCATCAAGTTCCTGGCGCGCGGCGGCCACAAGCTCGACGACGAGCTCGAGGCCGCGATCGAGGCGCGGATGGGCGAGGTGTGGGACCGCCCGCTGGGCGCCGACGTCGGCCGCATCCGCATGGACCTCAGCCTCTCCGGGCAGCAGTACGTCGACCACCTGGTCTCGACCGTCACGACGCGGCTCGAGGGCCTGCGGATCGTCATCGACTGCGCCAACGGTGCGGCGAGCGAGGTCGGGCCGTCCGCGCTGCGCGAGGCGGGCGCCGACGTCGTCGTCATCAACGCCTCGCCCGACGGCCGCAACATCAACGAGGCGTGCGGCTCGACGCACCCCGAGCAGCTCCAGGCCGCCGTGGTCGCGGCCCATGCCGACCTCGGCGTCGCGCTCGACGGTGACGCCGACCGCTGCCTGGCGGTCGACGCGACGGGCACGCTCGTCGACGGCGACCAGATCATGGGGATCCTCGCGATCGCCCTGCACGACCGCGGGGACCTGCCGCACGACACGCTGGTCACCACGGTGATGAGCAACCTCGGCCTGCGGATCGCGATGCGGGACGCGGGCATCGCCACCGTCGAGACGGGTGTCGGCGACCGGTACGTGCTGGAGGCCATGCGCGCCGGCGGGTACGGGCTGGGCGGCGAGCAGTCCGGCCACATCATCCTGGCGGCGCACGCGACCACCGGGGACGGGCTGCTGACGGCCCTGCAGCTCGCCGCCCGCGTCGTCGAGACCGGCCGCACCCTGGCCGACCTCGCCGGCGTGGTGCGTCGGCTGCCGCAGACCCTCGTCAACGTCTCCGGCGTCGACCGCACCCGCACCGACGACGCCGTGCTCGCCGAGGCCGTCGCGCTGGCCGAGAAGGGGCTCGGTGACACCGGCCGCGTGCTGCTGCGCCCGTCGGGCACCGAGGCCCTCGTGCGCGTCATGGTCGAGGCCGCGACGCAGGACGAGGCGGACCGCGTCGCGCACGAGCTCGCCGACGTGGTCCGCACGCGGCTCGCGCTGTGACGCGCGTCGCGCGGGCCTGACGGGTCGGGGCCGGGCATGGACGACGTCGACCGGGTCGTGCGTGACCTCGTGCGCCGCACGCTCGAGGCCGCGCGTGCGGCCGGCCCCGACGCCGTCGCGCCGATCGTGCAGGCCGGGCACCCCGTGCTGCGCACCGTGGCGGCGCCGTACGACGGTCAGCTCGACGGCGACGAGCTGACCGAGCTCCTCGCCCTGATGCGCCGCACGATGCTCGCGGCGCCCGGCGTGGGGCTGGCCGCGCCCCAGATCGGCCTCCCGCTCGCGCTCGCGGTCCTCGAGGACCCGGGCTCCGGTGACGACGAGGTCGCGCTCGCGCGGGAGCGCACCGCGCTGCCGTACCGCGTGCTGGTCAACCCCGCCTACGCGCCTGCGGACGCGGCACCCGCGGCGTTCTACGAGGGCTGCCTGAGCGTGGTCGGCTACCAGGCGGTCGTCGCGCGGGCGCGGTCCGTGCACCTCACGGGACTCGACGAGGCCGGTCGGGCGCTCGACGAGGTGGTGACGGGCTGGTCCGCACGGATCGTCCAGCACGAGACCGACCACCTGCGCGGCACGCTGTACCTCGACCGGGCGCTGCCCCGGTCGTTGTCCGCGACGGACGCCTGGGGGGCACACTGGGGGTCGGAGCCCGACCCGCGCGAGGCCGCGCGGGCCCTGGGCTTCGAGCTACCGGGTACGGCACGACGGGGTGCCGGAGAGGAGCCTCGATGAGGCCGTTCCTGTTCCTGGGGGTGCGTCCCGAGGACGCCCCCGCGGACGACGAGTACGACGCCATGCTGCGCTGCACGGGCCTCGACGAGTCGACGCTGCGCCGCGTGCGGCTCGAGGCGGCACCGCTCGGGGTCGTCGACCTCGACGCGTGGTCGGGGATCGTGGTGGGCGGGGGCCCGTTCTGCGTGAGCGACCCCGAGGACGACAAGTCGGCCGTGCAACGACGCGTCGAGGCAGACCTGTCGCGGCTGCTCGACGCCGTCGTCCCCGCCGACAAGCCGTTCTTCGGCGCCTGCTACGGCATCGGCACCCTGGGACGGCACCAGGGTGGTGTCGTGGACCGCGCCCACCCCGAGCCCGTCGGTGCGGTCACGGTCGAGCTCACGGCGGCGGGGCGTGCCGATCCCGTCCTCGGCGTCGCGCCGCCGCGCTTCGGGGCGTTCGTCGGGCACAAGGAGTCGTTGAGCGTGCTGCCCGCGCACGCCGTCCTGCTGGCGTCCTCGCCGACCGCCCCCGTGCAGGCGTTCCGGGTGGGCCGGCACGTCTACGCGACGCAGTTCCACCCCGAGCTCGACGCCGACGGGCTGGCCACGCGCGTCGAGGCGTACCGGTTCGACGGCTACTTCGACCCCACCGAGGCGGCGGACGTCGTCGCGGCGGCGCGGACGAGCGGCGTGCGCACGGTGCCGCCGGTGCTCCGGGCGTTCGTCGAGCGCCACCTCCACCCCAGGACGGACAGCGGGTCGGGTCGGGGAGTCCTCAGGGACGAGATCGGTGCCGCTCAGGGCTGATTCGGGGGCATTCCCGATGTACGGGCGGGTCCTGCGCACCTAGCGTGGTCACGTCGGCCCCATCGGGGGGTGGGCACGACGAGGGGGGACCACGTGCTCGAGCAGTGGGTACTCGACCTGGCGGCCTCGCCGTGGGTCTTCGCGGCGCTGTTCGGGTTCGCGACGATCGACGGGTTCTTCCCGCCGATCCCCAGCGAGTCCGTCGTGATCGCGCTGGCCTCGCTGTCGACCTCCACCGGGAGCCCCCTGCTGTGGGGCGTCGTCCTGGTCGCCGCGCTCGGTGCGTTCGTCGGCGACCAGATCGCGTACCAGATCGGCACGGTCGTCCGGATCCGTGAGCTGCGGGTGTTCCAGGGTCGCCGGGGTCATGCCCTGCTCGACTGGGCGGAGCGCGCGCTGCTCACGCGCGGCGCTGCCTTCATCATCGCGGCGCGCTACATCCCCGTCGGCCGGGTCGCGGTGAACATGACGGCCGGGGCGCTCGGGTTCCGGCGACGCAGGTTCGTGCTGCTCACCGCCATCGCCGCCCTGAGCTGGGCGCTGTACTCGACGGCGATCGGCATCGGCACCGGTGCCGTGCTGGGGGACTCCCCGCTGGTCGGTGTCGTGGCGGGTGTCGTCGGGGGGTTCGTCATCGGGCTCGGCGTCGACTGGGTCCTGCGGCGGTGGCTGGGGTTCACGGCACGGACCGTGCCCACGGCGGCCACTGTGGCCACGGCGGCCGACGGGACCGCGGCCGACGAGCATGCCCTCGCCGGCGGTGTCCCGGTGGACGCCGCGACGGCCGGCGCCGAGCCGGCGTCCCCGCGGAGCGAGGGCACCGCGGCCTGACGCACCGCGGCCTGACGCACCGCGGCCTGACGCACCGCGGCCTGACGCACCGGGAGTCGAGGTCACGATGACCTCACGATATGGGACGTGTGACAACGATCCGGTATCGACCGTCGGGGTGAGGACGACGACCGCCCGCACGCGTCCTACGCTCGCAGGAGGGCGACGTCGTCGTCGTCCTCCCCGCTGCCCACGCGAGGCCCCCGCCCGACGGGGGTCGGCCGCCGTGCGCCCGGGGTCGGGACGTGGAGCGGGAGGACGACGGTGCAGGCAGCGGGACGCGCAGCGGTGGCGGCCGTCGTCGTCGCGCTCGCGATCGCCGGGTGCGGCCAGGACGCCCCCAGCCCCGCCCGCGTCGCGACCGCCGAGGTCCGCAGCGACGCGAGCTGCCTGGACCCCGACGTGCTCGACGCGCTGGGGCTCGAGCTCGACCCGTCGTTGCGCGCCGACCAGCCCGCCGCCACGACGCGTGGGCTGCCGCCCGTGGGCTTCGTCGCCGACACCGTCCTGCTCTGCGACCGGGGCGAGACGCTGCGGGATTCGGCCGGCCGGTGGTGGGCCGTCACCGCGACGCTCCTCGAGGGCGACCTCGACCCGCTCGTCGGCGTCATGACGGGGACGACGCCCGCCGCGGCCTGCGGCACCGCGATCGCCCCCCAGGTGTGGCTGGTCGACGCCATGGGCGCCGCCGTGCTGCTGCCGCGCGACGCGACCTGCGCGGACGACGACGTGGCCGCCGCGCTCGCGGACCTCGCCGTGGTCGACCGCATGGAGCACCCGGTCGCGCTCGCCCAGTCCGTGAACGCCGACGCCCCGGCGCCCTGAGGCGCCGACGCGTCAGATCTTGCGCAGCCGCACGCGCTGCACCGCGTGGTCGGGCCCCTTGGTCAGCACCAGGGTCGCCCGGCTGCGCGTCGGCAGGATGTTCTCCTCGAGATTCGGGGCGTTGATGCTCTCCCAGATGCTCTCCGCCCGGGCGACCGCCTCGTCGTCCGTGAGGGACGCGTAGCGGCGGAAGTACGACTCCGGCCGGGCGAACGCGGTGGCCCGCAACGACAGGAACCGGTCGACGTACCACTGCTTGACGTCGGCCGTCCGGGCGTCGACGTAGATCGAGAAGTCGAAGAAGTCGCTCAGCGCCAGGTTGGACGTCCCCTCGAGCGTGGGGCGGGCCGGCTGGAGCACGTTGAGGCCCTCGACGATCAGGACGTCGGGCTGCCGCACCACGAGCTCGGCGCCCGGCACGATGTCGTACGTGAGGTGGTCGTAGACCGGCACCGCGACCTCGCGGCGCCCCGCCTTCACCTTGGACACGAAGCGCAGCAGCGCGCGCCGGTCGTACGACTCGGGGAAGCCCTTGCGCTGCAGCAGGCCGCGCCGCTCGAGCTCGGCGTTGGGGTGCAGGAACCCGTCGGTGGTCACCAGCTCGACCCGGGGCGTCGCCGGCCAGCGCGCCATCAGCTCGCGCAGCAGGCGGGCCGTCGTCGACTTGCCCACCGCCACCGAGCCGGCCACGCCGATGACGAACGGCGTGCGGCCGACGTCCTCCCGCAGGAACGTGCTCGTCGCCACGTGCAGGCCCTGCGTGGCCTGGATGTACAGGTCGAGCAGGCGGGACAGGGGGCGGTAGATCGCGTCGACCTCCGCCAGGTCGATCGGGTCGTCGATGCCGCGCAGCCGGGTGACGTCAGCATCGGTCAGCGGCATGGGGGTCGAGGCGGACAGCCGCGTCCAGGCGTCGCGGTCGAGATCGACGTAGGGCGTGGCGGGGACCAGGGACGGCACCCGACGATTGTTCCGCATCACGCGCGGTGCGCCGTGCCGAGCGCGCCGGGATGCGCGACGGCCCTCCGGGTTCCCCCGTTAGGATCGATCGCATGTGCGGAATCGTCGGGTACGTCGGCAGTGCTGGGCCGAGCGAGCGTCCGCTGGACGTGGTGCTGGAGGGGCTCCGGCGGTTGGAGTACCGGGGGTACGACTCCGCGGGGGTCGCCCTCGTCGTGCCGGGGGGCGAGCTCGCCACCGCCAAGAAGGCGGGCAAGCTCGCCAACCTCGTCGAGGAGCTGGCCGCCCACCCGCTGCCGCCGTCGACCGCGGCGATCGGGCACACCCGCTGGGCGACGCACGGCGCTCCGAACGACGCGAACGCGCACCCGCACGTCTCGGGACGCGTCGCCGTGATCCACAACGGCATCGTCGAGAACTTCGCGACCCTCAAGGCCGAGCTGATCTCCGCCGGTGTCGAGTTCCTCTCGGAGACCGACACCGAGGTCGTCGCGCACCTCGTGGCACGGGCGTACGAGGACTCGAAGGACCTCACGGCGGCGCTCGCGTCCGTCGCGCGGCGCCTCGAGGGCACCTTCACGCTGCTGGCCGTGCACGCCGATGTCCCGGACACCGTGGTCGGCGCGCGGCACGACTCGCCGCTCGTCGTGGGCCTCGGTGACGGCGAGAACTTCCTCGGCTCGGACGTCGCGGCGTTCATCGGCTCGACCCGCGAGGCCCTCGAGCTCGGTCAGGACCAGGTCGTGACGATCACGCCGACGACGGTCACGGTGACGGACCTGGCCGGCACCCCCGTGCAGGCCAAGCCGTTCACGGTGGACTGGGACACCAAGGCCGCCGAGAAGGGCGGTTTCCGGTCCTTCATGGACAAGGAGATCCACGACCAGCCGCAGGCCGTCGCGGACACGCTCCTGGGCCGGCTCGACCTGTCGGGCAAGCTGGTGCTCGACGAGATGCGCATCGAGGAGTCGGTGCTGCGCTCGGTCGACAAGATCGTCGTCGTCGCGTGCGGCACCGCCGCCTACGCGGGGCACGTCGCCAAGTACGCGATCGAGCACTGGTGCCGGATCCCCGTCGAGGTCGAGCTCGCGCACGAGTTCCGCTACCGGGACCCGGTCGTCGACGGCCGCACCCTGGTCGTCGCCGTGTCGCAGTCGGGCGAGACGATGGACACGCTCATGGCCGTCCGCCACGCGCGTGAGCAGGGGGCGACGACGCTCGCGATCGTCAACACGCACGGGTCGACCATCCCGCGGGAGTCCGACGCGGTCCTGTACACGCACGCGGGGCCGGAGATCGCGGTCGCGTCGACCAAGGCGTTCCTCGCGCAGATCACGGCCGCCTACCTGCTGGGCCTGTACCTGGCGCAGCTGCGGGGCAACAAGTTCCCGGACGAGATCGCGGCGACGCTCGACGACCTGCGCGAGATGCCCGGCAAGATCCAGGAGGTGCTCGACCGGTCCGACCGCGTGCGCGAGATCGCGCGGTGGATGGTGGAGACGCCGTCGGTGCTGTTCCTCGGCCGGCACGTCGGCTTCCCGGTGGCGCTCGAGGGTGCGCTCAAGCTCAAGGAGCTCGCGTACATCCACGCCGAGGGCTTCGCGGCCGGCGAGCTCAAGCACGGCCCGATCGCCCTGATCGAGCCCGGGCAGCCGGTCTTCGTCATCGTGCCGTCACCGCGTGGCCGCGACTCGCTGCACTCCAAGGTCGTCTCGAACATCCAGGAGATCCGGGCGCGCGGCGCGCGGACGCTCGTGGTGGCCGAGGACGGTGACGACGCCGTGGTGCCGTACGCCGACGAGGTCTTCTTCGTCCCGCAGACCTCGACGCTGCTGGCGCCGCTGCTCACCGTCGTGCCGCTGCAGGTCTTCGCCTCGGAGCTCGCGCACGCCAAGGGCCTCGACGTGGACCAGCCGCGCAACCTGGCGAAGTCCGTCACGGTCGAGTGAGCGGGACCCCGTGGTCGTGACCCCGTGATCGTCGGCGTCGGCATCGACGTCGTCGACGTCGCGCGGTTCATGGCGACGATCGAGCGGGTCCCCGCGCTGCGGGTCCGTCTCTTCACGCCCGACGAGCGGGAGCTGCCCGACGCGTCGCTCGCCGCGCGGTTCGCCGCGAAGGAGGCGATCGCCAAGGCGCTGGGTGCACCCTCCGGCATGAGCTGGCAGCACGCCACGGTGCGACGCGTGCCCGGCACCCCGCCGGTCGTGGAGGTCGTCGGCACGGTCCGGGCGCGCGCGGACGAGCTGGGCGTCGACCGGTTCCACCTGTCGATCTCGCACGACGCGGGCATCGCGTCGGCCGTCGTCATCGCCGAACGCGACACCTGACCGCCGCAGGACCGGACTGCTCTCTCACCCAGGGGTGAGAGAGCAGTCCAGCACCACGGTCCCGGCCGTCAGCGGAGGTGGGGGACGACCTCGCGGGCGAAGAGCTCGATGCCCGTGCGGTCGTAGGCCGCCTCGGCGAAGTACGTGATCGCGTACGTCATGCCCAGGCCCTGCAGCTCGCGCAGCTTCTCGACGATCTGGTCCGGCGTGCCGACGAGGGGGCCGTGGCGGAACTCCTCGGCGACACCGGGCGCCTTGTCCGGCACGGTGTTCGCGTAGTGCTCCTCGACCCAGGCGATGCGGTCGTCGACCTCGGCCTGCGTCGACCCGATGACGACGTTGTAGTTGGCCGACCGCGTGATCTCGTCGAACGGACGACCGATGGCCTCGCAGTGCCCGCGCAGCACCTCGGACTTGTGCGCGAAGCCCTCGGGGGAGCCGTCGAAGTTCGTGTACTGCGCGTGCTCGGCGGCGATCCGCAGCGTCTTCTTCTCGCCCCCGCCCGCGATCCACAGCGGCGGGCCGTCGACCTGCAGCGGCAGCGGCGAGAGCTGCGCACCGTCGACCTGGTAGTAGGTGCCGTCCAGCGTCGCCGTGCCGTTGGTCCACATCTGCTTGAAGATCTGCACGCCCTCGTCGAGCATCGCGATGCGCTCGCCGGCGCGCGGGAACCCGTAGCCGTACGCGCGCCACTCGTGCTCGTACCAGCCGGCGCCGATGCCCATCTCGACGCGGCCGCCGGAGATGACGTCGGCCGTCGTCGCGACCTTCGCGAGGTAGGCGGGGTTGCGGTACGCCATGCACGTGCACATCTGGCCGAGGCGGACGCGGGACGTGGACGCCGCGAACGCGCTGATCAGGCTCCACGCCTCGTGCGTGGCCTCACCGTTCGGCTCGGGCACGGCGTGGAAGTGGTCGTACACCCAGATGGACTCGAAGACGTCGCCGTCGTCGGCCCACTGCGCGAGGCCGTGCATGACCTTCCAGTGGTCGCGGGCCTCGATGCCCGTGAGGTCCTGCCGCCAGCCCTGGGGGATGAAGAGTCCGAATCGCATGCTCGCCACGGTACCGGCGCTCGCACCGCGGCGGCGGTCGGGACAGGATGGGCGCGTGCTGCACTCCTGGGACGCCGACGCCGTGCGCGCGGCGGAGGCCCCGCTCCTGGCCTCCGGGGCGCCGTTGATGGCGCACGCGGCGTTCGGGCTCGCCGGGCACGTCCAGCGGGTCCTGCGGGACGCGCGCGGTCGCGTGGCGGGTGCGCACGCCGTGCTGCTCGTCGGTCCGGGCAACAACGGCGGCGACACGCTGCACGCGGGGGCGCTGCTCGCCCGGCGCGGCGTCGCCGTGACGGCCGTGCTGGCGTCGGGGCGCGTGCACGCCGCGGGGCTCGTGGCGCTGCGGTCGGCGCACGGCCGCGTCCTGGCCCTCGACGCCGGCTCGGCGGCCGACGGCTCGGCGGCCGACGGCTCGGCGGCCGACGGCTCGGTGTCCGACGCCCCGGTGACCGACGCCGTGCGCGCTGCGCTGCGCGCCGCGGACGTCGTGCTCGACGGGCTGCTCGGGCTCGGCGGACGCGGCGGTGTGCGCGGTCCGGGCGCGTGGCTCGTGGCGGCGGTCGTGGCGACGGTGCCACGCCCGCTGGTCGTCGCGGTCGACGTGCCGTCGGGCGTCGGCGTGGACGACGGGACGCGCGCGGGGCCCGTGCTCGACGCGGACCTCACGGTGACGTTCGGCGCGTACAAGCCGGCGCTGCTGCTGCCGCCCGCGGCCGCGGCCGCCGGTCGCGTCGTGCTCGTCGGGCTCGGGCTGCGGCTCGACCTCGCCCCCACGGCGTCGCGGCTCGAGGCGGCCGACGCCGCGGCGCTGTGGCCCGTGCCCGCCCGCGCCGCGCAGAAGTACGGCCGCGGCGTGCTCGGCGTGGTCGCCGGGTCCGCCCGGTACCCCGGGGCGGCGGTCCTGGCGGCGGCGGGCGCGGTGCGCGCGGGCGTCGGCATGGTCCGGTACGTCGGGTCGGCCGGCCCGCAGGTCATCGCGGCCCACCCCGAGGTCGTCGTGGGGGACGGACGCGTGCGGGCCTGGGTCGTGGGACCGGGGGTTGCCCCCGACGACGGCCCCCAGCGCGCGCGCGTGCACGGCGCGCTGACGCACGCGCTGCGGCACGACGAGCCGGTCGTCGTCGACGCGGGCGCGCTGGAGCTGCTGCCGGACCGCGTGCCGCCGCACGTCGTCCTGACGCCGCACGCCGGCGAGCTCGCGGCGCTGCTGGCCGCCCGCGGGGAGCACGTCGGACGCGCGGACGTCGAGGCGGCGCCGCTCGCGCACGCCCGCCGCGCGCACGAGCTGACGGGGGCGACGGTCCTGCTCAAGGGTGAGGTCACCGTCGTCGTCGGCCCGCAGGGTGTCGCGTACGCGCAGGCCGACGGGCCCGCGTGGCTGGCGACCGCGGGCGCGGGCGACGTGCTCGCGGGCGTGCTCGGCGCGCTGCTCGCCGGCCGGTCGGACGCCGCCGTGGCCGACCCCACGTCCTCTGCGGCGTTCGCCGCCGCGGCCGCCCTGGTGCACGGCCTCGCCGCCCACCACGCGAACCCCGGCGGGCCCGTGTCGGCGACGTCCGTCGCGGACGCGCTGCCCGCCGTGGTCGCCGGGCTGCTGCGCGCATGAGCGACGGCACGCCCACCGCCGTGCTCGCGGACGCGCTCGTCGCCCGCGTGCAGTCCCTCCTCGCGACCGGGGGACGGTCCGTGCTGGGGATCGCCGGCCCGCCCGGCGCCGGCAAGTCCACGCTCGCGGCGCAGGTCGCGGCCGCCTTCGGTGACGCGTGCGTCGTCGTGCCCATGGACGGGTTCCACCTGGCGCAGGCCGAGCTCGAGCGGCTCGGCCGCGCCGACCGCAAGGGCGCCCCGGACACGTTCGACGCCGACGGGTACGTCGCGCTGCTGCGCCGGCTGCGGGCCCCGGAGCCCGGGCGCGTCGTGTACGCGCCGGTGTACCGGCGCGACCTGCGCAACCCGGTCGCGGGCGCGGTGGCGGTCCCGGGCGACGTGCCGCTGGTCGTCACCGAGGGCAACTACCTGCTGCTCGACGCGCACGGGTTCGCCCCGGTCGTCGGGCTGCTCGACGAGGCGTGGTTCGTCGCGCCCGACGACGACGTGCGGCTCGCCCGGCTGGTCGCCCGCCACGAGACGTTCGGCAAGCCGCCCGCGGCGGCGCTCGCGTGGTCCACGGGTCCGGATGCGGCCAACGCCCGCCTCGTCGCACCGACCGCGGCGCGCGCGGACGTCGTCGTGGGACCAGCGCTGCTGGGGTGAGGTGCCCGCCCCGCGGCGCCGCCCCCCGCACGCGCCGGGGAGCGCGAGGCACGGCGCGCACGGTGAGAGACTGGCGGGCGTGAACGACTTCCCGGCGCGCGCGGTGGTCGACCTGGGCGCGGTGCGCGGCAACGTCCGCGCGCTCGCCGCCCACGCCCCGACAGCGCAGGTCATGGCCGTGGTGAAGGCCGACGCGTACGGGCACGGCCTCGTCCCCAGCGCCCTCGCCGCGCTCGAGGGCGGGGCGACGTGGCTCGGCGCCGCGCAGGTCGGCGAGGCGCTGGCGCTGCGTCGCGCGGGCGTCACGGGCGCGCGGGTCCTGGCGTGGCTGTACGCGCCCGGCGCACCGCTGCGGGAGGCGGTCGAGGCGGACGTCGACGTGTCCGTCGCGGCGCGCTGGGCGCTCGACGACGTCGTCACGGCGGCCCGCGCGGCGGGCCGGACCGCACGCGTGCACCTCAAGGTCGACACGGGCCTGGGGCGCAACGGCCTGTCGATCGGTCAGCTGCCCGACGTGCTCGCCGCGGCCCTCGCTGCCGAGGCGGAGGGCGTGGTGCGCGTCGTCGGCCTGTGGTCGCACCTCGCGTTCGCGGACGCGCCGGAGCACCCGGCGGTGCGGCAGCAGGCCGAGGTCTTCGCCGCGGCCGTCAGGGCCGTCGAGGCGGCGGGCGCGCGGCTCGAGGTCCGCCACCTCGCCAACTCGGCAGCGACGCTGACGTCGCCCGCGCTGCACTGGGACCTCGTGCGTCCCGGCATCGCGGTGTACGGGCTGTCACCGGTGCCGCACCTGGGCGGGTCCGACCGGTTCGGGCTGGTGCCCGCGATGACGCTGGAGGCGCAGCTCGCGACGGTCAAGCCCGTGCCCGCCGGGTCGGGGGTGTCGTACGGCCACGAGTACGTCGTGCCGCAGGACACGGTGCTCGGCGTCGTGCCGGTGGGCTACGCGGACGGGGTCCCGCGGCACGCGTCCGGCACGGCCGAGCGCTGGGGCGGGCCGGTGCAGGTCGGGGGCCGCAGGCTCGGCGTCGCGGGACGCGTGTGCATGGACCAGGTCGTGCTCGACCTCGGCCCGGACGCGCGCGAGGTCGCCGGGGACCGCGTCGTCCTGTGGGGCGACGGCCGCGACGGGGGCCCGACCGCGCAGGACTGGGCCGAGGTCGCGGGGACGATCTCCTACGAGATCGTCACGCGGCTCGGGGCGCGGGTGCCGCGCACCTACGTCGACAGCGAGCGCGACGGCACGTCCACCGCCTCGCTCGCGGCCACCCGCGGGGGCGCCTGGTGACCGCGCAGGTGCGCCTCCCGGACGCCGACGCCACCCGCGCGTGGGGCCGCGCCCTGGCGGCCGTGCTGCGCCCGGGTGACCTCGTGGTGCTCACCGGCGGGCTCGGTGCCGGCAAGACGACCCTCACGCAGGGCCTCGGCGAGGGTCTGGGCGTGCGGGGGCAGGTGGCGTCGCCGACGTTCGTCATCGCGCGCGAGCACCCGGCGCTGCCGCGTCCCGACGGCTCGCGCGGGCCCGCGCTGGTGCACGTCGACGCGTACCGGCTCGGCTCGTTCGACGAGGTCGAGGCGCTCGACCTGGAGTCGGCGCTCGACGAGGCCGTGACGGTCGTCGAGTGGGGTGCGGGCTGGGTCGAGGGCCTGAGCGACGACCGCCTCGAGCTCGCGCTGCAGCGGCCGCACGGCGGTGTCGACGACGACGTCGAGGACGCCGCGGCAGGGGAGCGGGTGCTGACCGTGCGGGGCGTGGGGGAGCGCTGGGCGGGCGTCGCGCTGCCGGGCACGCACGACGAGGAGGACGACCGGTGAGGTACCTGGGGATCGACACGTCGGGTGCGGTCACGGCGTGCCTCGCGACGCTCGACGGCGACGCGCTGACCGCCCACGTCGAGAGGTCCGACGAGCCACGACGGCACGCCGAGCACCTCGCGCCGATGATCGAGCGGGCGCTCGCCGCGCAGGGTGTGGACCGCACCGAGGTGCGCGGCATCGCCGTCGGCACGGGACCGGCGCCGTTCACGGGGCTGCGCGCGGGTCTGGTGACCGCGCGGGTGCTGGGCCTGGCGCTCGGGGTACCCGTGTGGGGGGTGCCCAGCCTCGACGCGCTCGCGGCGGCCGCCGCGGGGCTCGGGCACGCGGCGTCCGGGTCGCCCGTGCTGCCCGACGGCACGCCGCTGCTCGTCGTCACCGACGCGCGCCGCCGCGAGGTGTACTGGGCGCGGTACGAGACGCGGGGCGGTGTCGCAGTCCCGACCGCGGCCCCCGGCGTCGCCGCGCCCGCGGACGTGCCGCGCACGACGGCCGACGTGGTGCTCGGCGCGGGGCGGGACCTGTTCCCGGACGCCTTCGGGCTGCTCGACGGTCGGCTCACGGAGCACGAGGCCCTGCTGCGGCACCCGGACCCGACGTGGCTCGTGCGGCTCGCGCTGAGGCGTGCCGCGGCCGGTGCGCCGCAGCCCACCGACCCGCTGTACCTGCGCCGCCCCGACGCCGTGCCGTCCGCGGGCGCCAAGCGGGTGCTCGCATGAGCGCGCCGGCCGTCGACGTCGCCGTGCGTCCGCTGGTCGCCGGCGACCTGTCGGCGCTCGACCGCATGGAGCGCACGCTCTTCGGCATCAGCGCGTGGTCGCGGCAGATGCTCGCCGACGAGCTCGTCGGGCCGGGCCGCACGTACGTGGGGGCCGAGCTGCCGGGCGGGTCGCTCGTCGGGTACGCCGGGCTGTGGTTCGACGGTCGGGACGCGCAGGTCATGACCGTGGCCACGGACCCCGGCTACCAGGGGCGCGGCATCGCGCGCCGGATGCTCGTCACGCTCCTCGAGCGTGCGCGCACGCTGCGTGCGGAGTCCGTGCTGCTGGAGGTGCGGGTCGACAACGCCTCGGCGATCCACCTGTACGAGAGCCTGGGTTTCACGCAGCTGGGGCGTCGCCGCGGCTACTACCAGCCCGAGAACGTCGACGCGTGGACCATGCAGCTGCTGCTGCCGCGGCCCGCCGGCGCGGAGGGGGAGCGGTGAGCGCGCAGGACGCGACGCGTCGACGGGTCCTCGTCGACGCCGACGAGCTGGCGCGGCTGCTCGACGACGAGCCGCCGGTGCTGCTCGACGTGCGGTGGGCGCTCGGGCGCTCCGACGGCCACGAGCGCTACCTCGAGGCGCACCTGCCCGGTGCGGTGTACGTCGACCTCGACACCGAGCTCGCGGCACCGGCGTCCCCGGCCGCCGGACGGCACCCGTTGCCCGACGTGGCCGACCTCGAGCGCGCGGCGCGGCGCTGGGGGGTCCGCGAGGGCGGTGCGGTCGTCGTGTACGACGACGCCGGCGGCACGTCGGCCGCGCGCGCGTGGTGGCTGCTGCGGTGGGCGGGGGTGCGCGACGTGCGGATCCTCGACGGCGGGCTGCCCGCCTGGACGGCCGCCGGGTACCCCGGCGAGCCGGGTGAGGTCACGCCCGAGCCGGGCGACGTCGTCCTCGTGCCGGGTGCGCTGCGGACGCTCGACGCGGACGACGCAGCGGCACTGCCCCAGGACGGCGTGCTGCTCGACGCGCGCGCCGCCGAGCGGTACGCGGGGCGCGTCGAACCGGTCGACCCGCGGGCAGGGCACGTGCCCGGCGCGGTCAGCGCGCCGACAGCCGAGAACCTGGGGCCGGACGGCCGGTTCCTGGACGCCGCGGCGCTCACGGCGCGCTTCGCCGCGCTCGGCGTGCCGCTGGGCGACCGTGGCGACCGCGTCGGGGTCTACTGCGGGTCGGGCGTCACCGCCGCGCACGAGATCGCGGCCCTCGCCTCGCTCGGCGTGGACGCGGCGCTGTTCCCGGGGTCCTGGTCGCAGTGGTCGAACGACCCGGAGAGGCCCGTCGCGACCGCCTGAGGGCCATCAGGCCTTGCGGGGACCAGACTTTCGCGGGGATCGGGCCCTCGCGGGGGATCAGGCCTCGCGGGAGACCTGCTCCCACGTGAGCCGCGGGGCGCGGGGACGGTCCGTGCCCTCACCGTCGGGCCAGCCGACGTTGAGCACGGACAGCGCCCGCCAGCCGGTGCCGGCGAAGAACTCGGCGTCGACGCCGGCGGCGTCCATGCCCGTCATCGGTCCGACGCCCAGGCCGGCCGCGCGCAGCCCGACGACGAGGTAACCGGTCTGGAGCCACGCGTTCTCCCGGGCCATGCGCTCGCGCACGTCGGGGACGCCCGCGAGGCTGTCGCCCGCGGTCGGCGTGTGGGGTGCGAGCACGGGCAGGTGCAGGTGGAAGTCGGTGTCCGCGGCGACGACCAGGGTCACCGGTGCGGCCAGCACGCGGTCGCGGTTGAACTCGGCCATGTGGGCCGCGAGGCGCGTCCGGGCCTCGGGGCTGCGGACGACGAGGACGCGCATCGGTCCGGAGTTGTTCGCCGTGGGGCCCCAGCGCACGGTGTCGTGGACGGCCTGCAGGAGGTCGTCGGGCACGGTGTCGTCGACGAACCGGCCCACGGTGCGGGCGCCGTGGAACACGAGGTCCGCGAGGGCGGTGTCGGCGCCGGGCAGCAGCGACGCGGTGGGGTCGATCAGGTCGCTCGTGGTCATGTCCGGAGCAACGTCGTTGCGAACACATCGATACCCCGAGGCAACCGTGACACGCGTCACGTCGGTGCCGCCGCCTATCCTGAGCGGCGTGAGCGCACCCCTCGTCCTCGGGATCGAGACCTCCTGCGACGAGACCGGCGTCGGCCTCGTGCGCGGGTACGACCTGCTCGTCGACGCCGTCGCCAGCTCGGTCGACGAGCACGCGCGCTACGGCGGGATCATCCCCGAGATCGCCGCGCGTGCCCATCTCGAGGCGATGGTCCCCACGATCGAGCGGGCGCTCGCGACCGCGCAGGTCACGTTGGCCGAGGTCGACGCCGTCGCCGTGACGGCCGGGCCCGGGCTCGTCGGACCCCTGACGATCGGGGCCGCCGCCGCCAAGGCGCTCGCCGTGGGGCTCGGCAAGCCGCTGTACGGCGTCAACCACGTGATCGGGCACGCGGTCGTCGACGAGCTCGTCGACGGGCCGTTCCCCGAGCGCGTCATGGCGCTCGTCGTGTCCGGCGGGCACTCCTCGCTGCTGCTGATCGACGACACCGTGAACGTCACCGAGCTCGGCTCGACGCTCGACGACGCGGCGGGGGAGGCGTTCGACAAGGTCGGACGCCTGCTCGGGCTGCCGTACCCCGGCGGGCCGCACATCGACCGGCTCGCGCGCGACGGCGACCCCACGGCGATCCGGTTCCCGCGCGGGCTCACCGCACCCAAGGACCAGGCGAGGCATGCCACGGACTTCTCGTTCTCGGGGCTCAAGACGGCCGTGGCCCGGTGGGTCGAGGCCCGGCAGGACGCCGGCGAGCCCGTCCCGCTCGAGGACGTCGCCGCGTCGTTCGCGGCGGCGGTCGCCGACGTGCTGACGGCCAAGACGATCGCCGCGTGCCGACGTGAGGGCGTCGCGACGCTCGTGGTCGGCGGCGGGTTCTCCGCCAACTCCCAGCTGCGGGACATGGCCGCGGCGCGCTGCGCCGAGGCGGGCATCGAGCTGCGCATCCCGCCGATCCGCTACTGCACCGACAACGGCGCGATGATCGCGGCGCTCGGGTCGGCGGTCGTCCGGCGGGGGATGACGCCGTCCCCGCTGGACCTGCCGGTGGACTCGAGCATGCCGCTCACGCAGGTCCTCGTCTGAGCGGTCGGCGAGCCGCGTCGCCCCGACGCGCGAGTCGTCAGCTGATCGGCGTCCGCGCCCACCGGCGCCAGATGCGGGCGCCGAGGGCGAAGCCCAGCGCACCGAGCACGAGCGAGACCGCGAACGGCTGCCACCCGAGCGTGAACTCCAGCCCGAACATCTCGTCCGAGCTCTCGGCCGTCATCGGGACCCCCAGCCAGGTGAGCTCGACGCGCCCGCCGCCCATCGCCCCCACGGCGTCGATCGCGCCCATCGCCCAGGCGGCCCACATGTAGAGCGGGAGGGCGAACCCGAGGAGCGCGGCCAGGACCGCCCCGTCGTTCCAGCGCGGGCCCGCGCTGCCCAGCGCCTCGAGGTGGTCGGCGGCGACGCGCAACGGGCTGCCGATCTCCCGCAGCGCCGCGTCGACGCCGATCCGCTCGGCGTCGTCGAGCAGCGCCGCCCGCAGGTCCCGGCGGATGCGACGACCCTCGCGCGCGGGGTGGTCCTGCATGGCGAGCGTGAACCGCCACAGCCACCGCCGCAGGCGTGCGCGGTCGCGGAACGCGAGGGGGTGGCGGGCCGTGGTGGTCGACGTGGTGCTCATGAGCGCTCCCCGGGGGTGGTCGGTGCGGCAGCCAGGACGGCCGGCTGCGCGTGGGTGGTGGGCCCGGCGTCGGCGAGCACGCGGCCGGCGACGGCGACGAGAGCCGCCCAGGCGGTGCGTTGGTCGGCGAGCGCGCGCAGCCCGACGTCGCTGGGGCGGTAGTACTTGCGGGCGGGCCCGGACGAGGAGGCGACGAGCCGCGAGGTCAGCAGGCCGTCGCGCTCGAGCCGGGTCAGGACCGGGTAGAGCGTCCCGGTGGACAGTTCCGTCAGCCCGGCGTCCCGCAGGACCGTGACGAGCTCGTACCCGTAGGTCTCGGCGCGGGTGAGCGCCGCGAGGGCGAGCATCGGCAGGACACCCTTGAGGAGCTGGGGGTCGCGGGTCTCGGGCACCGGACTACCGTAGCGCCAGGTACCTGGCAATGCCAAATAGTGGCCCCGAGGCTCGGCAGGTCAAGTCCGGCGGGACTGCTGCCGACACCGTCAGGGTGACCGATCCGTCCGCCGTCGTCCTGGTCGTGGCGGGCCTCGCCCTCCTGTGGGTCGTCGTGCGCGACGTCGGGCCGGTCGCGCGGTGGCGCCTGCGGCGTCGGATGGCCCGGATGCTCGACCCGGCGCTCTCGCCGCAGGACCGCGCCGTGGCACTGCGGCGCCTGCGGGAGCAGATCCCCGTCGCGCGGGCGCCGCTCGGGCTCGCGTCCCTCCCGCGCGGAGCCGACCCCGCCGTGCCCACCGTGCCGGTCCGGGTGGCGCCGCTCGGCGACGGGCGTCCCGGCGAGGCCTTCCTCGCGCCGGGACCGAACGACCCCCGATCGGGTGTGCCCGGTGAGGACGGCGGCCGGACGGACGTCGTGGTGGGGCTGGGGAGCGGTCGTGCGCTGCTCGTCGTCTGCCTCGGCCGTGTCGGGGCGGTCCACCGCGGCGAGCTCGTGGTGGCGGCACCCGACCGGCCACGGCTCTCCCGTGCCCTCGGGGGCGACCGGAGCCTGCACGTCGGCGACGTCGAGCACGCCGAGACCGCGGCCGGGCCGGCGTGGCGCAGCACGTTCGTCGTGGGCAGCAGGCGCGTCACGGACACGCACGTCGACCACGACGGCTGGGCCTTCGTCGTCGGCGTGATGCGCGGCGACGGGGACGACGACGTCGACGGGCTCGCCGACGCCGTCCTGACGACCTGGCAGTGGCTGCCGGACGACCCCGCCGCGGGGCCGCACCCGACGTCGCCGGCGCTGCCGTCCGACCCCTGCCTCGCGACCGTGCCGACGACCGTCCGCGGACCCCAGGGCACCCACGTCGCCGCGTGCCTCCTGCCCGCGCCGCCCACCGCCGTCGACGTCCCGGCGGCCGACGGCACGTGGACGCACCTGTACGTCCGGATCGCCCCGGCGGCGGCGCTCGTCGTCACGTCGGCTGCGACGGCTGACGGACGTGATGCGCGCACCGCGCTCGAGTCGCCGCACGTGCACGCCTACGGACCGCCGGTGCGGCCGGCGGGACCCGTCACGGTGCGGGCGACACCCGCGGGCGAGGTGCTCGTGCGCACCTTCGCGGTCGGTGACCACGTGCTGCGCACGGAGGCTCGGCTCGACCGCGACGGACGGACGTGGGCGTGGACCCTGACGCGCAGGACGCACGACCCGGGCCCGGCGCGTGCCATCGACGGGTTGCTCGCGTCGTGGCGGTGGGCCTGACGCTCAGAGCGGCCGGCCGGCCACCATCTCCGCGAGCAGCGAGCGCACCACCGGCTCGAGCTCGCCCGCGTGCCGTCGCGCGACCGCGCGCTGTCGCTGGTACGACGCGCCGCGCCGCAGGATGACCCGGACCTGCTCGAGCTCCGCCGAGCAGCCGAGCCGCGCCGCGACGGGCGCCAGCTCGACCAGCCACCGGCCCACCGAGTCCGTCACCAGCTCCTCGTCGCCCGCCGCGTTCGTGATGACGATCGCGTCCATGCCGTAGCGGGCCGAGCGCCACTTGTTCTCCTGCACGAACCACAGGGGCAGCGTCGGCAGGGGCTCGCCCGCGTCGATCATCGACGAGAAGTGCTCCACGAGGCAGTGCGTGAACGCGCTGATCGCGGTCACCTCGAGCAGGTTCGCGGCGCCGTCGGCGATGCGCATCTCCAGGGTGCCGAAGTGCGGCGCCGGGCGGATGTCCCAGCGGACCTCGTTCATCTGGTCGATGACGCCGGTGTGCCGCATGTCGCCGACGTACTGCTCGAGCTGCTCCCAGTGCTCGAGCTGCGGCGGCAGCCCGGCGGTCGGCAGCTGCTGGAACAGCAGCGCGCGGTTCGACGCGTACCCGGTGTCCTTGCCGCCCCAGAACGGCGACGACGCCGACAGCGACTGGAGGTGCGGGAACACCGTGAGCATCGCGCGGCTCAGCGGCAGCACCTTGGCGCGGTCCTCGATGCCGACGTGGACGTGGACGCCGTAGATGAGCATCTGCCGGCCCCACCACTGCGTCCGGTCGATGAGGGTCGCGTAGCGCTGCTTGTCGGTGACGCGCTGCGTCGCCCAGCTCGCGAACGGGTGCGTGCCCGCCCCCATGAGCTCGATGCGCAACGGCCGCGCGGCCGCCGCGACCACGTCGAGCGCGCGCTGCAGGTCCGCCCCCGCCTCGCCCACCGTGCGGCACTTGCCGGACGACACCTCGACCGTGTTGAGGAGCAGCTCGGACGTGATGTGCGGGTGGTCCGTGCCGTCGGCCGGCCGGACGGCCTCGAAGATCGCCTGCGCCGCCTGACGCAGGTCCCCGGAGTCGGTGTCGACGAGCGCGACCTCCCACTCGATGCCGACGCTCGACCGCTCTGACTGCGCGAACGGCAGCGTGACGGGCGCGGCCATCAGACCGGCTCCACGACGAGCACGCGCTGCTGCCCGGCGACGCGCGTCAGCACGATCGTGGCCTCCGTGCCGCCCCGCAGGTCGAGCTGGCGGCGCAGGGTCTCGGGGACGACGGCCGTGCCGCGCTTCTTCACGGTGAGGCGACCCACGTCACGCTCGCGCAGGTAGGTGCGCAGGCGCTTGAGGCCGAACGGCAGCTCGTCGAGGACGCGGTAGGCCGTGGCCAGCGGCTGCCAGGCGGCGCGGTCGGCGAGGGCGTCGGAGGTCACGTAGGCGATCGTCGGGTCCACGAGCCGTCCGCGCACGCGGTGCGCGATCGTCCCGACGAGCCCGGCGCGGATGACGGCGCCGTCCGGCTCGTAGAGGTACCCGCCGACCGGGCCGACGGGCGGGGCGTCGTCGTCGCCGTCGGGGTCCGCGCGCAGCGCGTGCGCGGAACCGTCGCGCAGGACGAGGGCCGAGCGCCCGGGCCCGTCGGGCGCGAGCGGGCCGAACCACAGGCCGAGCTCGACGACCTCGCCGTCGGACGACACCCACTGCGCCTCGGCGTCGTGCGGCAGGTCGCGGTGGGCGATGCCGGGGCCGAGCTTGAGGCCGAGCGCGGGGACGGTCTCGCGGGCGGCGAGCACCGCGTCGAGCGGCGGGGAGTAGGCGCGCGGGTCGAACACGCGCCGGCCGGTCCCGGTGCGGCGCGCCGGGTCGGCGTACACGCCGTCGACGCCCTCGGCCGCCAGGTCGAGCGCGAGGCCGTCCCCCATGCGGACCTCGACCTCCGGGAACGCGCGCAGGTTGACCGTCGCGAGCGCGGCCGTGGTCTCGTCGACGTCCGTGGCGAGCACCCGCAGCCCCACGCCGGCCATCGCGAGGGCGTCGGCGCCCAGGCCGCAGGTCAGGTCGGCGACGTAGGTGCACCCGGCGTCCCGGTAGCGGCGCGCGTGGTGCGCGGCGACCTCGAGGCGCGTCGCCTGCTCGAGCCCGGCGACCGTGAAGAGCATGCCCTCGGCGAAGTCGCCGAGCTTGCCGCGCGCCTTGGCGCGCAGCCGGGACTGCGTGAGCGCGGCGGCGACCAGCCCGGGCTCGAAGCCCTCCTTCTGCAGCCGCTCGGTGATCGGCAGCACGAGCCGCTCGTCGTACGGCGGCAGTGCCTGCAGCAGCGCCCACCCGTCGGGGCTGAGCAGCTTGACCAGCCCGGCGTCGTCCACCGGATCACCCTCCCACGTCGGACGCCGCCCGCGGCACCCGGCGGCGGGACGGGTGCGCCGGACGGGCGACCTGGGGCCCCCGGCGCGCCCGGGGCGCGGACCCGGAGGGCCGAGGGCTGGCACTCGGGTTGACCGAGTGCTAACGCGTTCCTAGAGTGAGGAGGTCGGTACCCCCTCCTGGGGATGCCGATCGCACCTGTGGCCCCGGCTCCCGCGACGACGGTGGCAACGGTGCGACGCAGACATCGCTGAACTACTCACATGCGAAGGGGAGGTCCGCTGTGTCGGTCTCCATCAAGCCCCTCGAGGACCGGATCGTCGTCAAGACCCTTGAGGCCGAGACGACGACCGCTTCGGGACTCGTCATCCCTGACAGCGCCAAGGAGAAGCCCCAGGAGGGCGAGGTCCTGGCGGTGGGCCCGGGTCGGATCGACGACAAGGGCAACCGCGTGCCGCTCGACGTGGCGGTCGGCGACAAGGTCATCTACTCCAAGTACGGCGGCACCGAGGTCAAGTACGGCGGCGAGGACTACCTGATCCTCTCGGCGCGCGACATCCTCGCGATCGTCGGCTGACGACGCTCGACCCGTCGGGGACCCGTCCCCGCGAACGACGAAGGCCCCCTCCCTCGGAGGGGGCCTTCGTCGTTCGCGGACCCTCGTCCCCGGGGACGACAAAGGCCCCCTCCCTGCGGAAGGGGGCCTTCATCACGTACCCCGTTGTACGCGGGGGTCGAGCGGTCAGGCGGTGACGCGGCGGCCGGCGCGCTCGGCGAGGACCGCGGTGCGCTCCTCCTCCGAGAGCCCGCCCCACACGCCGTAGGGCTCGCGCACCGCGAGCGACTGCTCGCGGCACTCCTTGAGCACGGGGCAGGTCGCGCAGATGGCCTTGGCGGCCTCGGCGCGGCGGCGGCGGGCCGAGCCGCGCTCGCCCTCGGGGTGGAAGAACAGGTCCTGGTCGGCGTCGCGGCACGCGCCGTCGAACTGCCACTCCCACAGGTCCATCACCGGTCCGGGCAGACGCGAGATCTCGGCCATGGTGTGCCTCCTTGAGTACGTGGTCGTCCTACGGCGCTGGCCGAGACGAAGAAGTGGGTGGTCGTCGCCGGTTTCCCGTGTCGACCTGGTGCCAACCTACAACCGCGCCAGAAGTTGTTCAAGACCCTCTTTCTGAAGCGGTCGTGTGAAGCGGTTATCTGGCGCGTTCTGGACGTCGGTGCAGGACGGCCGTCCGCCACACCGGCCCCAGGACCCACGGGGTCCCCGGGACCGCGCCACCGGCTGGCACAATCGCGTCATGGTCCCCGCAGCAGACGAGACCTCGGCCGGCCCGGCCGACGCGGAGCGCGCACCCGCGCCCGCGAACGCTGCGCCCACGCCCGTCGATGCCGGGCTGACACCCGCCGACGGCGTCGCCGCCCTGCTCGGGCCCGCCCTGACGGTGGCCGCCGTGGCCCGTCGCCTCGGCGTCGCACCCGCCACGCTGCGCACCTGGGACCGGCGCTACGGCCTGGGGCCGTCCGAGCACTCGGCGGGCGCCCACCGCCGCTACACGACGCACGACCTCGACCGCCTCCTCGTGATGCGTCGCCTGACCATCGACGGCGTCGCCCCGGTCGAGGCGGCGCGGCTCGCGCTCGCCTCCGACGCGCACGACGCGGTCGCACCCGCACCCGCGCCGGGCAGCGACGACCTGACCCGGCGGCTGCCCGCGTCGGGCGGGGACGGGGCGCCGGAGGGCCGGGCGCGCGCCGACGCCGCGACCTCCGGCCGCGCGGCCGGGGCCGCGAGCGCCGTCGCCGCGCTCGTCGACGGCGCCCTGACGGGACGCGCCGACCGGTGCGTCTCCCTGCTCGACACGACCACGGCCGACGACCTGACCGCGTGGTGGACGACGCTCGTGCAGCCGGCCCTGGCGGCCCTCGCCCGACGCACCGTCGTCGAGCGCCCGGGGGTCGACGCGCGCGAGACGCTGCTCGGTGCGGTGCTCACGGCGGTGCGGGCGCACACCGCGACACCGCCGGCGTCCGGTGCCCCCGTCGTCCTGCTGCTGCCCGTCCCCGGGGAGGTGCGACCCGTGCAGGCGCACGTGCTCGCCGCCGCGCTCGTCGACGGCGGCGTCGACGCGCGGCTCGTCGCCGGTCCGGTGTCCACGCGGCACGCCGGCGAGCTCGCGCTCATGACCCGCGCCCGCGCCGTGGTCACGCTGTCGGAGTCCGCCGCGCCGGACCTGTCCGTCGTGGCACGTCTGGCACGTGAGCGGGCCGACCTGCCGCAGTTCGTCATGGTCGCCGCGGTGGCCGAGGACCGGGTGCCGCTGGACCGTTCGGTGCACCGCGCGCGCACCCTCCCGGGCCTGCTCCACGAGGCGCTGGCGGCGGTCGCGGTGTCGCCGCCCCTGTGACCCGGTGTCAATTCGTCACGACGCGATGACCCGAACGCGTGATCGCATACCACGTGTCCTTCCGCAACCGTGAGGAAACGGCGAGTTCGATCCGTGACCACCCCTCGCGGGGGCTAACGTGACGCACCGGTAACGCCGATGCAGGCATGGACCCGTGCACGCAGGTGTGACGGGACCGGTGCGAGGAGGAATCCCATGGCTGGAGTCGTGGTCTGCCACGGCTCGGCGACCGTGCGCGAGCGGCTCGTCGTGACATCGATCGGTGTGCCGTCACTGGCACCCGTCCGTGCCGCTGCGACGGCGGACGAGCTGCTGGCGCTCGCCCGACGCATCGCTCCCACCGTCGTCCTGCTGGACGCGCACCTGCCCGGTGCCGGGCCCGCGGAGGCGATCCGTCGGCTGCGCGCCGTCGCACCGTCCGCCGCGGTCGTCCTGCTGGCCGGGCCCGAGGACGGTGAGGCGCTCGACCGCGCCCTCGCCCTCGGCGCACGCGGCTTCCTCGCCCCCGACGTGGGACGCGCCGAGCTCGCGGCGGTCGCCGCGCACGTGCAGGCCAGCCCCGTCTCGTCCGCGCCCCCGGGCACGGCGGGTGTCCCGCACCCGGCGTCACCGCTGCAGGAGTCCCACGCACCGCGCGCCGACGCCGGCGTCGGGTCGCGACCCAGCGAGCCCACGCCCGTGCTGACCAAGCGCGAGATCGAGGTGCTCATCGGGATGAGCAACGGGCGGTCCAACGCGCAGATCGGCCAGGAGCTGTTCCTCTCGGAGGACACGGTCAAGACGCACGCGCGCCGGCTCTTCCGCAAGCTCGGTGCGTCCGACCGCGCCCAGGCCGTCGCCATCGGGCTGCGTCGGGGCATCATCGACTGACCGGCGGGCCCGTGGCGGCCGTCTCGCGCCGTATCCTGGCCCGATGACGGCGCCCGAGTCACCCACGTCTGCTCCTGGAGACCCGTTCGCGCGGGTCGGGCTCACCTACGACGACGTCCTGCTGCTCCCCGGCGAGACGGACGTCATCCCCTCCGAGGTCGACACCAGCTCGCGTCTCACGCGCGAGATCACCGTCCGGGTACCGCTGGTCTCGGCTGCCATGGACACCGTCACGGAGTCGCGCATGGCGGTCGCGATGGCGCGCCAGGGCGGCGTCGGCATCCTGCACCGCAACCTGTCGATCGTCGACCAGGCGCACCAGGTCGACGTCGTGAAGCGCTCCGAGTCCGGCATGGTCTCCGACCCCGTGACCGTGGGCCCCGACGCGACGCTCGCCGAGCTCGACGCGCTGTGCGGCACGTACCGCGTCTCCGGGCTGCCCGTCGTCGACGACACCCGTCGCCTCCTGGGCATCATCACCAACCGCGACCTGCGCTTCGTGCCCGCCGCGGAGTTCGCCACCCGCCGCGTGCGCGACGAGATGACGTCGATGCCGCTGGTCACCGCGCCCGTCGGGATCGCGCGCGCGGACGCCGCGGCGCTGCTCGCCAAGCACAAGGTCGAGAAGCTGCCGCTCGTGGACGAGCACGGCCGGCTGGCCGGGCTCATCACCGTCAAGGACTTCGTGAAGTCCGAGCAGTACCCGCACGCGACGAAGGACGCCGACGGGCGCCTCGTGGTCGGGGCGGCGATCGGGTTCTTCGGTGACGCCTGGGAGCGCGCGTCCGCCCTCGTCGAGGCGGGCGTCGACGTGCTGGTCGTCGACACCGCGAACGGCCACGCCCGGCTCATGCTCGACATGGTGCGGCGCCTGAAGTCCGACCCGGCGACCCGGCACGTCCAGGTCATCGGCGGCAACGTCGCGACTCGGCCGGGCGCGCAGGCGCTCGTCGACGCGGGCGTCGACGCCGTCAAGGTCGGCGTCGGCCCGGGCTCGATCTGCACGACGCGCGTCGTCGCGGGAGTCGGCGTGCCGCAGGTCACCGCGATCTACGACGCCGCCCGGGTGTGCCAGCCGGCGGGCGTGCCGGTCATCGGCGACGGCGGCCTGCAGTACTCGGGGGACATCGCCAAGGCGCTGGTCGCGGGCGCGGACACCGTCATGCTCGGCTCGCTGCTCGCGGGCTGCGACGAGTCGCCCGGTGACCTCGTGTTCGTCAACGGCAAGCAGTTCAAGCACTACCGCGGCATGGGGTCGCTCGGGGCGATGGCGTCCCGGGGGCGCGTGTCGTACTCCAAGGACCGGTACTTCCAGGCCGACGTGACGACGGACGAGAAGATCGTGCCCGAGGGCATCGAGGGCCAGGTGCCGTACCGCGGCCCGCTGTCGGCCGTCGCGCACCAGCTCGTCGGCGGGCTGCAGCAGTCGATGTTCTACGTCGGCGCGCACACGATCGAGGAGCTGCAGCAGCGCGGGCAGTTCATCCGGATCACGCCGGCGGGACTCAAGGAGTCCCACCCGCACGACATCCAGATGACGGTCGAGGCGCCCAACTACACGGGCCGCTGACCGCGCCCGCCTTGCCGAGGCATCGGGTGCCCGCCGGTAGGCTCCTCGGGTGACCAGCGACATCGAGATCGGGCGCGGCAAGCGGGGGCGCCGGGCGTACTCCTTCGACGACATCGCGGTCGTGCCCTCACGGCGCACGCGCGACCCGGAGGAGGTGTCGATCGGCTGGCAGATCGACGCGTACCACTTCGACCTGCCGGTGCTGGCCGCACCCATGGACTCGGTGATGAGCCCCGCGACGGCCGTCGCGCTGGGCCGGGCCGGCGGGCTCGGCGTCCTGGACCTCGAGGGCCTGTGGACGCGGTACGAGGACCCGACGGGCCTGCTCGAGGAGATCGCGTCGCTCGACGCGCCGCGTGCGACCGCCCGCATGCAGGAGATCTACGCCGCACCGATCCAGCCCGAGCTGATCCGGGCGCGCCTGCAGGAGATCCGTGACGCCGGTGTCGTGGTCGCCGGTGCCCTCAGCCCGCAGCGCACGCAGGAGCACTGGCGGGCCGTCGTGGACGCGGGCGTCGACCTGTTCCTCATCCGCGGGACCACGGTGTCGGCCGAGCACGTCTCCGGTCGTGCCGAGCCGCTGAACCTCAAGCGCTTCATCTACGAGCTCGACGTGCCCGTCATCGTCGGGGGCGCGTCGACGTACACCGCGGCGCTGCACCTCATGCGCACGGGTGCCGCGGGCGTCCTCGTCGGGTTCGGCGGCGGCGCGGCGCACACCACGCGCGTGTCGCTCGGCATCCACGCCCCGATGGCCACGGCCGTCGCCGACGTCGCGGCGGCCCGGCGCGACTACCTCGACGAGTCCGGCGGGCGGTACGTGCACGTCATCGCCGACGGCGGCGTCGGGCGCTCGGGCGACCTGGTCAAGGCCGTCGCCTGCGGTGCGGACGCGGTGATGCTGGGTGCCGCACTGGCCCGCGCGTCGGACGCCCCCGGCCGGGGCTTCCACTGGGGACCCGAGGCGCACCACCCGCAGCTGCCGCGCGGCGAGCGCGTCTCGGTCGGCACGGTCGGCACGCTCGAGCAGATCCTGTTCGGCCCCGGCCACACCGCCGACGGCACCCTCAACCTCGTCGGCGCCCTGCGTCGCGCGATGGCGACCACCGGGTACTCCGACCTCAAGGAGTTCCAGCGCATCGAGGTCGTCGTCTCCCCGTACCAGCCGTTCTGAGACCTGGCTCACCCTCCGGTCAGCCGGGCATCCATCTGCTCGACGAGGTGCCCGGCTGCACGCACGAGCTGTGTCACGGTGACCGCCGACATCGCGCGTGGCGAGTAGTGGGCGTTGTCCTTCTGGGCAAGAAGGAGTCCGAGCTGCTTCGCGAGCGTCTCGTCGACGGAGGTGAGCAGGTCGATCGCCTCCCGGTGGCCCTGGGCGCGGGAGTACTGGCCGAGTGCGTGGCCGCAGACGGCATCCGCGGCAGCGATGCCGGCGAGCACGGCGAGCGCGGCCGCCACCTGTGCGTACTCGGGCTCGTCGACCAAGAGGCGCGCCGCATCGCGGAACGCTCGAGCGGCCTCGGCCCGCGCCCTGACGTCGTGCGTGGTGACGGCTCGGCGTCGGCGACCCTCGTCGCGAGCGTTCACCGGGGGACCTCGCGGTCGAGGAGCTGGCGCAGGTCCTCGCCGACGACGGTGTCGGCGTCGGCCCGGAGGGACTCGACGAGCGGGTCGCGCTCACGGGCAGCGCTCAGCAGCTGACGGCGGGACATCTCCACGATCTGCGGCTCGTTGCCGGTCCAGCGTCGTACCTCCCACGCCAGGCCGGTGCTGAGCGCCAGGGCGCGGTCGTCGTCCCACGGCGGATCGTCTGGTGTCATGACGATGATGTCGACATCCGAGGTCACGGTCGCCGAGCGTCGCGCGACCGAGCCGAAGACGGCGACGACGAGGTCTGGGACGTCGCCCACGTGGCCAGCGACGAGGTCGTGGAGCCGTCGCGAGAACTCACGGTAAGGGTCGTACGCCTCGAAGAGGGCCTTCACCGCTGGGTAGGCCACGTGGTCCCGGTTGAGCGTGAATCCGACGACCTTGCCGACCGGGTGTGAGACCGCGAGGCCCTGCGCGACCAGGCGGTCGATCGCGCCGCGGACACCGCTGAGGGAGCCGACACCGGCGCGCTTGTGGATCTCTCCGACGGTCTGAGGTCCCATCACGCGGTACAGGCGGTACAGAACCGGGCCCTCCATCCCGTGGATGATCGGGCCGGCGGGCGTCGACCAATCCATCTGCAGCCTTTCTGGTGGTCGTGACACGTCCTTACGTGGGGTCGTGACGTGCCGCCAAGGCTACGGTATTCCGTACGATCGTGTGGTTTTCCGTACGGACGTGTGGTTTTCCGTGTGCTCGATGGCTGTCCCGAGGCCCGGTGGCCGTCCTCAGAGAACGGGTTGCGCCACAGGTCGCTCGACGGGCGGTGCGACGACGGTGCCCTCGTCCGTCGGCTGGGCGATCCGTCCCGTGCGGTGGCGGCCGACGGGCAGCACCAGCGGGGTGCCGCTGACCGGGTCGGGGATGACGCGCGCCGTCATGCCGAACACGTCGCGGACCATCTGCTCGGTGACGACGTCGGTCGGGTCGCCCTGCGCGTACAGGCGGCCGTCGGTGAGCGCGACGAGGCTGTCGGCGTAGCGGGCGGCGAGGTTGAGGTCGTGCAGGACCATGACGATCGTCGTGCCGTGGCGGCGGTTGAGGTCGGCGAGCAGGTCCAGGACGTCGACCTGGTGCGCGACGTCGAGGAACGTCGTGGGCTCGTCGAGCAGCAGCACGTCCGTCTGCTGCGCGAGCGCCATCGCGATCCACACGCGCTGGCGCTGCCCGCCGGAGAGCTCGTCGACGGGCCGGTCCGCGAGATCGAGGATGTCGGTCGCGACCAGCGCCTGCTCGACGACCGCGTCGTCCTGCGCGGTCCAGCGGCGGAACCACCCCTGGTGCGGGTACCGCCCGCGCCCCACGAGGTCGGCGACCGCGATGCCCTCGGGGCAGACCGGCGACTGCGGCAGCAGGCCCAGCACGCCTGCGACCTGCCGCGTGGGGATCGAGTCGATCGGGACGCCGTCGAGCAGGACCCGCCCGCTGCGCACCGGCAGCAGCCGCGCCATCGCCCGCAGCAGCGTGGACTTGCCGCAGCCGTTGGCGCCGACGATCGCCGTGATCGCACCCGGTGCGATCGCGAGCGTCATGTCGTGCACGACGACCCGGTCGTCGTACCCGACGGTCACGGCCTCCACGGCGAGGGTGTGGGCGGCGGGGGAGTCCGTCACAGGGAGCCTCCGGAGCGGTTGGTCCTGGCGAGCAGCCAGAGCAGGTAGGGCGCGCCGAGCACGCCGGTGACGACGCCGACGGGGAACCGGTGGCCGAGCACGTGCTGCCCGACGAGGTCCCCGACGAGCACGAGGAGCGCACCGACGAGTCCGGCGGGGACGAGCAGCGCGCCCGTGCCGCGCAGCAGCCGGTGCGCGATGGGACCGGCCAGGAAGGCGACGAACGCGATGGGACCGGTCGTGGCGGTGGCGACCGCGATCGCGGCGACGGCGACGATCAGCAGCGCGAGGCGCGAGCGGTCGGGCCGGACACCGAGGCCGGCGGCGGCGTCGTCACCGAGCTGCAGCGCCGGCAGCCGACGCGCGAGCACCAGCAGCGTGGGCAGCAGGACGGCGAGCGCCAGCGCGAGGGGTCCGACGCTCGGCCAGAAGGCCGAGTTGAGCGAGCCGGTGAGCCAGCGCAGCGCCTCGTTGGCGTCGTAGATGCCGGCGCGCGTCATGGCGTAGCCGATGACGGAGTCCAGCATGGCGCCCACCGCGATGCCGATGAGCACGAGCCGGGCCCCCTGCACGCCGTTGCGCCACGACAGCGCGTAGATGGCCCCGGCGACGGCGAGGCCGGCGACGACCGCCACGACGGACAGCGCCGCACCGGACAGGCCGAACACCGTGATCGCGAGGACGGCCGCCGCACTGGACCCGGCGCTGACGCCGATGATGTCGGGGCTGGCCAGCGGGTTGCGCAGCATCGTCTGGAAGACGACGCCGCCCATGCCGAACGCGAGACCGACGAGGACCGCCGTCAGGGCGCGCGGCGTGCGCAGGACGCCGACGTTGAACGACGCCCCGGGCACCTGCTCGCCCAGCAGGACGCGCAGCACCTCGGCAGGCGTGGACGGGCGCTCGCCGACGCACAGCGCGACGACGGCGACGGTGAGCACCGCGAGGGCGAGGACGGCGACGACGGTGCGGTACCGCCGCGTGCGGGCGCGCCGGGCGCGCGCGACGACCGCGCCGGGCCGGTCGTGCAGCACGGCGGTCACAGCGCGCTCACCTTGTGCCGTCGGATGATCGCGATGAACACCGGGGCGCCGAGGACGGCGGTGACGATGCCGACCTCGATCTCCTGCGGGCGGGCCACGACGCGGCCGACGACGTCGGCGGCCAGCAGCAGGGCCGCGCCCAGCGCGGCGGAGGCCGGCAGCAGCCAGCGGTGGCTGGGGCCGGTGAACGTGCGGGCGAGGTGCGGCATGACCAGGCCGACGAAGCCGATGGGTCCGGCGGCGGCGACCGCGGTGCCGCACAGCAGCACGGCGGCCAGCCCTCCGACGGCGCGGACGAGGCCGACACGCTGCCCGAGACCGGCGGCGACGTCGTCCCCGAGCGCGATGGCGTCCATGCCGCGTGCGCAGCCGACGGCCAGCACGGTGCCGACGACGAGGAAGGGCAGCACCTGCCCGATCTCGGCGAACGACGCACGGCCGATCGACCCGACCTGCCAGAACCGGAAGGTGTCGAGGACGTCGGTGCGGGACAGCAGCACCATCGAGACGCCGGACCCGAGGGCGGCGGTCGTGGCGGCGCCCGCGAGCGCGAGCTTGAGCGGGGTCGCGCCCTCGCGGCCCAGCGACCCGATCGCGTAGACGAGGACCGACGCGAGCGCGGCGCCCGCGAAGGCGAGCCACACGTACTGCTGGAGCGTCGACAGGCCCAGGAGCATGATGCCGAGGACGACCGCGAGCGACGCGCCCGAGCTGATGCCGAGCAGGGCGGGGTCGGCCAGGGGGTTGCGCGTCAGGCCCTGGAGCACCGCGCCGCCCATGCCGAGGGCGGCGCCGACCAGCAGGCCGAGGACGGTGCGTGCGACGCGGGACTGCACGGCGGCCTGCGCGATGTCGGAGGTGTCGGGGTGCAGCACGCCGGCGACGACGTCGGACCAGCCGACGACGCGGGCACCGAACGCGAGGGAGGCGACGACGGCGAGCAGCACCGCCAGGGCGCACACGGCGAGCCCGACGACCCGCCGGCGCCGCAGGGACGCCGGCCGCACCCGGGAGGGTGCGGCCGGCGTCCCGGGTGGGGCGACGAGGGTCATCCGACCTTCTCGGCCGCGGCCTGGAACAGGTCGAGGTACGCGTCGAGGGACCACGGGACGGACAGCACGGTCGGGCCGGAGGTGGCCGACGCGAGCGGCACGCCGTCCGGGACGACGGCGACGGAACCGCGGGCGACCGCGGGGATCTTGCCGATCAGCGGGTCGGCCTGCAGCGTCGCGAGCGTCGTCTCGTCGCCGTAGGTGACCAGGATGTCGACGTCGGCCAGGACGTCGGCCTGCTCGGCCGCGAGGTCGACGAAGAACAGGTCGGTGTCGCCGGCGAGCTCGACGACCGACGGCGCGGTGCTCATGCCGAGGTCGTCCAGCAGCTGCACGCGTGCGTCGAGCGGGGTGTAGACGCCGATGGTGCTGGGGTCGGCCGGGTCGATCCAGGTGTACGCCACGGTGGTGCCCTCGACGTCGGGGCGCTCGGCCAGGGCGTCGTCGATCTGCGCGAGGACGTCGTCGACCAGCGCCTGGGCCTCGGCCTTGCGGCCGAGCGCCTCGCCGTTGATCAGCGCCATGTCCTGCCAGTTGGTGCCCCAGGCGAACTCGGGGAACGACACGGTGGGCGCGATCTGGGACAGCGTGGTCCAGTCCTCCTCGGTGAGGCCGGAGTACGCGGCGAGCACGACGTCGGGCGCCGTGTTGTTGACGGCCTCGAACGGGATGCCGTCGGTCTCGTCGAACAGGACGGGCAGCGCGTCGCCGGTCGCGTCGAGGCCCTCGAGGCCCTCGTACGTCCACGGGTGGATGCCGTCCGTGTCGTCGTCGCCGTAGCTCGCCTTGGCGAAGCCGACGGGCACGATGCCCAGCGCGATCGCGACGTCGTGGTTGCCCCAGTTGACCGAGGCGACGGCGGTGGGCTCGGCCTCGATCGTGGTCTCGCCGAAGGTGCTCGTCAGCGTGACGGGGAAGACGTCGGAACCGGCCTCGGCCGTGGCCGTGGGGTCCCCCGTGTCGTCCGCGCCTCCGGTGGCGCAGGCGGCGAGCAGGAGGGAGGCGGCGGTGGCGGCGACGAGGGGTCGCAACACGCGGCGGGAGGGCGCAGTGCGCATGGTGTCCTTCGCAGGTGGGGTCGCGGTCGTCGTGGCGGCGGCGCGTGCGCGGCTGCCCGACGGGCCCGCGGGAGGCGGGCTCAGTAGGTGAGGCTAACCTTACGCCATGGCCCCCGGGGCCGGATCGTGACGTGCATGACACCCGATGCGGCTCACCACATCAGAACACGGGCCATGTGGTCTCCCACATGAACAGACATTCTTCGACTTCCGAGTATGTCCGAATAGGTTGACAGAGGTGGCCATCGGGGTGATCCTGGAATCCGATGCCCACCCGGCGGCACGGGACGACGGAGTTGATGTGTACGCACCCGAGAGGCACCAGCAGATCCTCACGAGGGCACGGGCCGACGGTCGCGTGGACGTCACCGGGCTCGCGGTCGAGCTCGACGTCACCCCCGAGACGATCCGCCGCGACCTCACCGCTCTCGAGCGCCACGGACTCGTCCGCCGCGTCCACGGCGGTGCCATCCCGGTCGAGCGGCTGGGGTTCGAGCCCGGGATCGCCGACCGGGAGGGCCAGCTGTCCGGCGAGAAGGAGCGCATCGCCAAGGCCGCGCTCGACGAGCTGCCCGACGGCGGCGCCGTCATCCTCGACGCCGGCACCACCACCGTGCGCCTCGCCGAGCTGCTGCCGACCGACCGTGAGCTCGTGGTCGTGACGCACGCGCTGCCCGTCGCGACCGTCCTCGCGACGCGGCCGGGCACCACGCTGCACCTCGTCGGCGGCACCGTGCGCGGCCGCACGCTCGCCGCCGTCGGGTCGTGGGCGCTGCGCGACCTCGCCGAGATCCACGTCGACGTCGCGTTCCTCGGCGCCAACGGCATCACCGCCGAGCACGGCGTCACGACGCCCGACCTCGGCGAGGCCGCCGTCAAGCGCGCACTCGTCGCGGCCGCCCGACGCACCGTCGTGCTGGCCGACCACACCAAGGTCGGGCGCGTCGACCTGGCGCGCGTCGCGGCGCTCGCCGACATCGACGTGCTCGTCACCGACTCCGACGTGCAGCCCGAGCTCGCCGACGAGATCGAGGCCGCCGGCACCCGGGTGGTGCGCGCATGATCGTCACCGTCACCCCCAACCCCAGCCTCGACCGCGCGCTGGACGTCGACCGGCTCGAGGTCGGCGAGGTCAACCGGGCGCGCGAGACCCACGTGCACCCCGGGGGCAAGGGCATCAACGTCGCCCGGGCACTCGCCCGGCACGGCGTCGCGGCGCTCGCGGTCGTGCCGGCGGGGGGCGCCGACGGTGCGCGGCTCGTCGCGCTGCTCGGCGAGCACGGCGTGCCGGCCGTCGCGGTCCCCGTCGCGGGTGACACCCGCACCAACATCACGCTCGTCGAGGCCGACGGCGCGACCACCAAGGTCAACGCCCCCGGCCCGCGGCTGTCCGACGCCGAGGTCGACGCGCTGCTCGCGGCCGTCGAGGACCAGCTCAGAGCCGCACCGCGGGTCGTCGTCGCCGCCGGCTCGCTGCCCGCGGGCGCCGGGGAGGCGTTCTTCGTGCGGCTCGCCGGGCTGGCCGGGCGGTACGGGGTGCCCGTCGCGCTCGACACGTCGGGCGCACCGCTGGCCCGTGCCGTGCGCGCCGGCGGGCTGAGCATCGTCAAGCCCAACGAGGACGAGCTCGCCGAGCTCGTGGGTCGCGACCTCCGCACCGTCGGCGACGTCACCGACGCGGCGCGCGAGGTCATCGCGCAGGGCACGTCCGCGGTCCTCGTCAGCCTGGGCGCCCACGGTGCGCTCCTGGTGCGGGCGGACGGCACCTGGTGGGCCGGCGGCCCGCCGCTCGTCCCGCTGTCGACCGTCGGTGCCGGCGACTCGACGCTCGCCGGCTTCCTCGCCGGCACCGGCACGTGTGCCGACAAGCTCCGGACCGCGGTGGCGTGGGGGCGCGCCGCGGTGCTGCTACCGGGAACGCAGGTCCCTGCCCCCGCGCAGCTCGACCTCGACGCCGTCCGTGTCGTCGAGGGACCCGATCCGCACCTCGCACTCAAGGAGCTGTGACATGAGCACCACCACCCCGCTCATCACCGCCGACCTGGTCGCCGTCGACCTGGCCGCCACCGACCGCACGCAGGTCACGCGCCACCTGGTCGACCTGCTGGTCGCCGCGGGACGCGTGACCGACGCCGACGGGTTCGCCGCGGACGTCGCCGCGCGCGAGGCCCAGATGGCCACGGGCATGCCCGGCGGCATCGGCCTGCCGCACGCCCGCTCGGAGCACGTCGTCGCGCCGAGCCTCGCCGTCGGCAAGCTCGCCCAGGGCGTCGACTGGGGAGCCCCGGACGGGCCCGCGCGGCTCGTCTTCCTCATCGCGGCGCCCGCGTCGGGTGACGCCGACCACCTGCAGATCCTCGCCGCACTGGCACGGCGCCTCGTGCACGAGTCCTTCCGCACCTCGCTGCTCGAGGCGCCCGACGCGCACACCGTCGCGGAGATCGTCACCCGAGAGGTGGTGCCGGCATGAGGCTCGTCGCGGTGACCTCGTGCCCCACAGGGATCGCCCACACCTACATGGCCGCCGAGGCGCTCGAGCAGGCCGGCAAGGCCGCCGGGCACGAGGTGCACGTCGAGACGCAGGGCGCGGCCGGCTCCACGCCGCTCGACCCCGCGATCATCGCCGCGGCCGACGGCGTCGTCTACGCCGCCGACCTGGAGGTCAAGGACAAGCAGCGGTTCGCCGGCAAGCCGTTCGTCGACGTCGGGGTGAAGAAGGCCGTGCACGACGCGCCGGGCGTGATCGCCGCTGCCGTCGCCGCGGTCGAGGCGTGGGTGCCGGCCGGCGCGGGGGAGACGCCGGCCGGTACCCCTGCCCCGACCTCGTCGGCAGCGCGCGACGCCGGGGCCGGCACCAAGATCCGGCAGTGGCTCATGACGGGCGTGTCGTACATGATCCCGTTCGTCGCCGCCGGCGGGATCCTCATCGCGGTGTCGTTCATGCTCGCGCAGGTCGCGTGGGGCGGCGCCGAGGGCGCGATCGAGGTGACCGGCGTCGACGCGGCGGAGGTCGTCGCCGCGTTCGACCCGCTGTCGTTGCAGCACTGGGCCGTGATCCTCCTGGCGACGGGCCAGCTCGCGTTCGGCTTCCTCGTGCCGGTGCTGTCCGGGTTCATCGCCTACGCGATCGCCGACCGGCCCGGGCTCGTGCCCGGGTTCGTCGGCGGGGCCGCCGCGGTGTTCGTCGGCGCCGGGTTCCTCGGTGGCCTCGTCACCGGGTTCCTCGCCGGTGGTCTCGCCCTGTGGATCAGCCGCTGGAAGGTGCCCAAGGGCGTGCGCGGCATCATGCCCGTGGTGGTGATCCCGCTGCTGTCCTCCGCGATCGTCGGCATCGTCATGCTCGTGCTCGTCGGCCGGCCCATCGCCGCGGCCATGGACGGGCTGACGAGCTGGCTCAACGGCTTGTCCGGGTCCAGCGTGGTGCTGCTCGGCATCCTGCTCGGCGCCATGATGGGCTTCGACCTCGGCGGCCCGATCAACAAGGTCGCCTACACGTTCGCCGTCACGGGCCTGGCCACGCAGGGGCTGGCGTCCGACGCGACGCAGTACCGCATCATGGCCGCGGTCATGGCGGCGGGGATGGTCGCACCGCTGGCCATGGCGCTCGCCACGACCGTCCGCAAGCGGCTGTTCACCCACGTCGAGCAGGAGAACGGCAAGGCCGCGTGGCTGCTCGGCGCGTCGTTCATCTCCGAGGGCGCGATCCCGTTCGCGGCCGCCGACCCGTGGCGCGTCATCGTGTCCTCGGTCGTCGGGTCCAGCATCACCGGCGCGATCGTCATGGCGTCCGGGTCCACCCTCGTCGCCCCGCACGGCGGCGTCTGGGTGCTGCCGCTGATCGGCAACCCGCTGGCGTTCCTCGGTGCTGTCGTCGTCGGCACGCTCGTCACCGCGGCGATCGTCGTCGTGCTCAAGACGCTCGCGCACGACCCGGTCGTCCGTGCGGAGCGTGCCGCCGAGGAGCAGCGCGACGACGCCCTCGTCGCCCGGTCCGCCTGACGGACCCCACCCACCAGTCGTCCCGAAGCCTTGTCGTCTCGAAGGAGAGCACCATGACCGAGCGCACCGTCGCCGTCGCGTCCCGCGTCGGGCTCCACGCCCGCCCCGCGATGCTGTTCACCCAGGCCGTGGCCGCCGGCGGCGTCCCCGTCACCATCGCGAAGGCCGGCGGCACGCCGGTCGACGCGTCGAGCATCCTGTTCGTCATGTCCCTCGGCATCCCGCACGGCGAGGAGGTCACGCTCGCGGCCGACGGCCCCGACGCCGACCGCGTCCTCGACGGGCTGGTCGAGCTCCTGGCCACCGACCTCGACGCCCCCGAGGCGCCCGGGTCGTCGACGCAGGCGGCGTCATGACCGCGCAGACGCTCGGCGCACCGGCCGGCGGTGTGCTGCACGGCGTGGGGGTCGGACGACGCGCCGTCGTCGGGCCCGTCGCCCGCGTGCGGCCCGCGCCGGTCGTGCCGCCCGACGCACCGCTCGTCGTCGACGGTGAGACCGCGGGCGTCGCGCAGGTGCACGCCGCGGTGGAGCGCGCGTTCAGCGACGTCGCGGCGCGGCTCCGCGAGCAGTCCGCCGGGGCGTCCGGCACGGTCAGGGACGTCCTGGCCGCCACCGCGCAGATGGCCGACGACACGGCCCTGCGCAGCCAGGTGCTCGCCCGCGTCGACGCGGGGGAGCCGCCCGTCGGGGCGATCGACGGCGTCGTGCAGATGTTCGCCGGCATGTTCGAGCAGGCGGGCGGGTACCTCGCCGAGCGGGTCACCGACCTGCGCTCGGTGCGTGACCGCGTCGTGGCGAGCGCGCTGGGCCTGCCCGACCCGGGCGTGCCGCACCTCGACCGCCCGTCCGTCGTCGTGGCGCGTGACCTCGCCCCCGCCGACACCGCCGCGCTGGACCTGGCCAACGTGCTGGCCATCGTCACCGAGCTCGGCGGCCCGACGGGGCACACCGCGATCATCGCCGGTCAGCTCGGCCTGCCGTGCGTCGTGCGCGTCGCCGGTGCCACCGACCTCGAGGACGGCACCGAGGTGGCCGTCGACGCCGCTGCCGGCACCGTGCAGCCGCACCCGGACGACGCCGTGCGGGACGCGTACGCGCGTCGCAGCGCCGCCGAGTCCGTCCTCGCGGCCGACACGGCACCCGGCGCGACGTCCGACGGGCACGCCGTCGCGCTGCTCGCCAACATCGGCACGGCCGCGGACGCGACCCGCGTCGGGACGGCCGCCGAGGGCGTCGGCCTGTTCCGCACCGAGGTGCTGTTCCTCGAGCGGCAGGTGGCCCCGACGGTCGAGGAGCAGGCCGAGGCCTACGCCGCGGTGCTGCGCGCGGCCGACGGACGCAAGGTCGTCGTGCGGACGCTCGACGCGGGCGCCGACAAGCCGCTCGCGTTCGCCACGCTGCCGGACGAGGAGAACCCGGCGCTCGGCGTGCGCGGCTACCGGCTCGTCCGCGCGCACCCCGAGCTGCTCGACACCCAGCTCGCAGCGCTGGTCCGGGCGCAGGAGGCGACGGGGTCGACGCCCTGGGCGATGGCCCCGATGATCGCCACGCCCGACGAGGCCCGCGCCTTCGCGGAGCGGGCCCGCGCGGCCGGCGTCGCGACCGTCGGCGTCATGGTCGAGGTGCCCGCGGCCGCGCTGCGGGCCGCCGACATCCTCGCGGAGGTCGACTTCGTGTCGCTCGGCACCAACGACCTGGCGCAGTACACGATGGCGACGGACCGCCTGCGCGGCGAGCTGGCCGACCTGCTCGACATGTGGCAGCCCGCGGTGCTCGACCTCGTCGCCGCGACCGCCCGCGCCGGACGGGCCACGAACAAGCCCGTCGGCGTGTGCGGGGAGTCCGCCGGCGACCCGCTGATGGCGCTCGTGCTCGTCGGGCTGGGCGTCACGAGCCTGTCCGCCGCGCCCGGCGCGCTGCCCGCCGTGCGGCACGCCCTGCGGCGGCACACGCAGCAGCGCTGCGAGGAGATCGCCGACGCGGCCCTGGGTGCCCGCACGGCCACGCAGGCCCGCGCCGCCGCGCTGGCGCTCGTCGACGCGGAGGTCCGGGCGACGTTGGCGCTGTGACACCAGAAGTGTGAAGGGTTGTTGCCGGAGGACGGCAACAACCCTTCACACTTCCTGGTGCGAGCGCCGTGTCAGTGGCGCTCGCGGCGGTAGAGGGCGCGGGACCAGGCGTAGCCGACCGCGGCGATGACCACGCACCACCCGATCGCCAGGAGCGTCGTCGAGCCGTCCGGGGTGGTGCCCGCGAGCAGGGAGCGGATCGTCTCGATGATCGGCGTGAAGGGCTGGTGCTCGGCGAACCAGCCCACGGCGGCCGGCATCGTCTCCACCGGGACGAGCCCGCTGCTCAGGAACGGCAGCGCCGTCAGCAGCATCGGGGTGTTCGAGGCGGTCTCCACCGACGGCGCCGCGAGCCCCATCGCCACGCACAGCCAGGTCGTCGCGAACGTGACCAGCGCGACCAGGCCGACGAGCGCGACCCAGTCCAGCACCCCGGCGCCCGTCCGGAAGCCGAGCGCCACGGCCAGCACGAGCACCACCGCGACCGCGACGAGCCCCTGGACCACGGTGCCGAGCACCGGACCGCCCAGCACCGAGCCGGGCGAGATCGCCATGGTCTTGAAGCGCGCCATGATGCCGCTGTGCGCGTCCATCGCGGCGGTGATCGCCACGCTCTGCGCCGCGCCGACGACCGCGAACAGCAGGATCGCCGGGGTGATGTAGTCGAGGTACGCCGCGCGACCCTCGGCCCCGGGCGCGACGCCGGGCGTCACCCCCGCGCCGATCGCCCCGCCGAACACGAAGACGAAGAGCAGGAGCAGCAGCACGGGGATCACGATCGTGAAGCTGGTCAGGGCGGGGTAGCGCACGGCGCGCAGGAGGTTGCGCCGCAGCATGGTGAGCATGTCGGTCAGCGGCCGGGCGCCGGCGGTGGGGGCGATCGTCGCGGTGGTCATCAGGCCACCTCCTTGCTGGTCGAGGCGGACGTGGGCTCGGTGAGGCGCAGGAAGACGTCGTCGAGCGAGCCCGCGTCGTGCGCGGACTTCAGCTCGGCGGGGGTGCCCTCGGCGACGATGCGGCCGCCGTCGAGCACCGCGACGCGGTCCGCCAGGTGGTCGGCCTCCTCGAGGTACTGCGTGGTCAGCAGGACCGTGGTCCCGGCCGCCACGAGCGCGCGCACCTCGTCCCACAGGGTGCGGCGGCTGCGCGGGTCGAGGCCCGTCGTCGGCTCGTCGAGGAAGACGACGGCAGGCGACCCGACGAGCGTCATCGCGAGGTCGAGCTTGCGGCGCATGCCGCCCGACCACGTCGAGACGGGCTTGCGGGCGGCGTCCGTGAGGCCGAACTGCGCGAGCAGCGCGTCGACGCGCTCGCGGCCGGCGCGCCGGCCGAGGTGGTGCAGCGCGGTCATGAGGCGCAGGTTCTCGGCGCCCGTCAGCAGGTCGTCGACGGCGGACGTCTGCCCGGTGACGCCGATGGCACGTCGCACCGCGTCACCCTGGGTGACGACGTCGTGCCCGGCGACCCGGGCGCTGCCGCCGTCGAGCGACAGCAGGGTCGACAGGATGCCCACGATGGTGGTCTTGCCGGCGCCGTTGGGGCCGAGCAGGGCGGTGACGGTGCCGGGTGCGACGGTCAGGTCGACGCCGTCGAGGACGGTCAGGTCGCCGTAGGACTTGCGCAGGCCGCGGACGTCCACGGCGGGCTCGCTGGTCATGGTTCTCCTCCTGGGGGGCTCGGGTTGCCGGTGGTGGGGCGGGTCGTTCAGGGGCGGCGGACCAGCACGTTGCCGTAGCCGGTGCCGGCGTGGATCTCGACGGTGGCGTCGTCGTCCGCCGGGCCGTCGCCCGGGGTCAGGTCGGTGCGCACGGTGCCGTGCTTCGACGCGACGTCGAGCCACGCGGCCGTGCCCTGCGGCACGCCCACCTCGATCGAGCCGTACGACGTCGTCAGGGTCAGCGCACCGGACTCGACGCGCTCGACGCGGATGCCGCCCGCGGCCGCCTTGGCGGTGAGCGTGCCGCGCACCGTGCCGACGACGACGTCGCCGTGCACGCCGGAGACCTGCAGGGTCCCGGTCAGCGCACCGACGGACGTGCTGCCGTTGCGGGCGTGGACCTCGCCGTCGCCCGTGAGCCCGGCGATGCGCACGCTGCCGGCACCCGCCCGGACGTGCGTGCACTCGGTGATCTGCCCGACGACGACGGAGCCCGCCGTCACGTTGAGGTCGAGGCGTGCGACGTCGTCCAGCCGGGCGTCGCCGCCGTTGAGGGTGAGGTCGACACTGCCGAGCCGGCCCTCCGCGTACAGCGTGCCGGCCTTGCCGCGCAGGTCCGAGCCGGTGGGCACCTCGATCGTCACCTGCGCGCCGCCGGCCGAGAACGGCATGACGTACTGCCGCCACGCGGCCGGGTACACGATCGTGACGGTGTCGCCCTCGAGCTGGACCCGGGTCTCCTCGGCGGCGCGCACGGCGCCGGCCTTGGAGGGGTCGGCGGGCAGCACGGTGACGACGACGTCGTCGCGCTCACTGGCGACGACGTGCAGGTTGCCGAACGGGACGTCCACGACGACCGGGACGGGCGCGGGCGCAGGGAAGGTGGGCATGCGGGTCTCCAGGGGTGCGTCGGGGTGGCGGTCGTGGCGGTGGAGCGGGGTGCTCAGCGCACCCAGCCGGTGAGGCGGTTCGAGGCGCGCGGGTCGGTGCGCGGCTGGGGTGCCGTGCGGCCGGTCGGGTGCTCGAGCGCGCCGGCGACGGCGCGCACGAGCCAGGAGTTGACGGACAGCCCGTCGCGGGCGGCCGCCACCTCGACCTGCGCCTTGAGGTGGTCGGGCAGGCGCAGGGTGGTGCGGGTGGTGGTGCCCTCGTCGTCGGTCGCCGGGGGCGTCGGCGGGGCGGGGGTCGTGGTCGGGGGCTGCGGGGGAGGCGGCGGCGCGTACGCCCCGGCCGGGTCCGCGTGCGTGCCCGCGTCGACGACGAACTCCGGGAGCCCTCCGCGGAGCCGGACGTCGACCGAGCCGGGCGCGAGCTCGGCGGAGATCTCGCCGGCGGCCTCCGTCAGGGCGTCGAGCAGGACGAGACGGACGGCGGCGTCGAGCGGCGTGGTGAGCCGTTGGGCGAGCTGCCGTGCGTCGTCGCCACCGATGTCGGCAGCCGCCGTCAGCCGGTCCCGCAGGTCGTCGACGTAGCGCGTGAGGTCCATGACGTCATCATGACACCATTTATGGTGTCATGGCAACACCATCATGGTGTCACCCCTCCAGCGGTCCGCGCGCGGCGCGTCATCCCCGCCCCTCCGGCGTCCGGCGTAACCTGACGCGATGGCGCACGAGCATGCCGACCTGCAGGACCCGGAGACCGACCCGCTCGCCACCTACGTGCTCGAGCCCGATGACGTGCGCCCGCTGCTGGCGCGCGCGGTCGCAAGTCCCGGGCACGCGACGTCCACGTCGATCGCCCCCTTCACGGGCGCGCCCATCGCCGCCGTGCCGCTGACCGCGCCCGACGACCTGCCCGACGCCGCCCGCCGGGCCCGCGCCGCGCAGCGCCTGTGGGCGGCCCGGCCCGTCGCCGAGCGCGCCGCCGTGCTGCTGCGCGCGCACGACCTGCTCCTCGAGCGGCAGTCCGACGTCCTCGACCTGCTCCAGGTCGAGACCGGCAAGGCCCGCACCCACGCGTGGGAGGAGCTCGGGGACGTCGCCAACGCCGCGCGGTACTACGCGCTGCGGGCCCGCCGGCTGCTGGCCGCGCGCACCGTCCGGGGGCTCGTCGGCCCGCTGACCTCGGCGCGCGTCCTGCGCCACCCCCTGGGCGTCGTCGGGATCGTCACGCCGTGGAACTACCCGCTGTCCCTCGGGCTCGGCGACGCGCTGCCCGCGCTCGTGGCGGGCAACGCCGTGCTGCTGCGCGCCGACCCGCAGACCGCGCTGACCCTCCTGTGGTCCGCCGAGCTGCTCGACGACGCGGGCCTGCCCCCGGACCTGCTGCAGGTCGTCGTCGGCGGCCCCGACGTCGGCATGGCCCTCCTCGAGCACGTCGACCACGCGGGCTTCACGGGCTCGACCCTGGCTGGGCGCGTCTTCGCCGGCCGTGCCGGCGAGCTGGGCGTCCCCGTGACCCTCGAGCTCGGCGGCAAGAACCCGATGTACGTCGCCGAGGACGTCGACGTCGACGCCGTCGCCGAGGGTGCCGTGCGCGCCTGCTTCGGGTCGTCGGGCCAGCTGTGCGCCAGCATCGAACGGATCTACGTGCACGAGGACGTGCACGACGCCTTCGTCGCTGCGCTCGTGCGCCGCACGGGCGACCTGCGCCTCGGAGCCGGGCTGGACTACCGCGCCGACATGGGCTCCCTGGTCGGGCCCGACCAGCTCGCCCGCGTCGTCGAGCACGTCGAGGACGCCGTGGGCAACGGCGCGACCGTGCTCGTCGGGGGCGCGCAGCGCCCCGACCTGGGGGCGTTCTTCTACGAGCCGACCGTCCTGGTCGACGTGGCACCGACGGCGCGCGCGTACCGCGAGGAGACGTTCGGGCCCGTCGTGGCGGTCTACCCCGTCGCGTCCGACGACGAGGCGATCGCCGCCATGAACGACTCCGAGCTCGGCCTCGTCGCCGCGGTGTGGACCCTCTCGACCGCCCGCGGTAGGGCGCTCGCGGCGCGCGTCCGGGCCGGCGCGGTGGCCGTGAACGACACCCACCACGTCCTGTGGGGCAGCGTCGGGGCACCCATCGGCGGCGTGGGGGCGTCGGGCCACGGGCGCCGGCACGGCCGCGAGGGCCTGTGGGAGACGACGTGGACGCAGACCGTCGTGGCGCAGCGCGGGGTCCACACGGGCCGGGGGATCGGGATGCGGCAGATCCACGAGCTCGGCCCGGACGTCTGGCCGCGCGTCGTCACCCGCCTGCTCCGCGCCCAGCGGGTGCTGCGCCTGCCCTGACCCGGCCCGAGCGGGGCTGGATCGCCCTCTCACCACCCTGGGTGGGTGCTGGATTGCTCTCTCACCACCCCTGGGTGGTGCTGGATTGCTCTCTCACCACCCTGGGGGGTGCTGGACTGCTCTCTCGCGCGCGGGTTGTGGCGGGACACCCACGCCGGTGCGTGAGAGAGCAATCCAGCACCGCGCGGGCTCCCACCCCCGGGCGTGAGAGAGCAATCCAGTCCGGTGGGGCGGGGTCAGGCGCCGACGACCTCGATGGCCTGGCGGGCGATCGCGAGCTCCTCGTTGGTCGGGACGACCAGGACCGTGACGCGGGCGCCGTCGGGGGAGATGACGGTCGGCTCGGACTTGCGGCCGTCGTTGCGCGCCGCGTCGACCTCGATGCCCAGCGGCTCCAGACCGGCGAGGACACTCGCCCGCACGATGTCGTCGTTCTCGCCGACGCCGGCCGTGAACGTGATGACGTCGAGCCGGCCGAGGACCGCGTGGTACGCGCCGATGTACTTGCGCAGCCGGTGCAGGTACACGTCCAGCGCGAGCCGCGCCCCCGCGTCGCCCGCGGCGACCAGGTCGTGCAGCGCACGGAAGTCGTTCTCACCCGACAGGCCCTTGATCCCCGACCGGCGGTTGAGCAGGTCGTCGATCTCGTCGACGCTCATCCCGGCGTTGCGGTACAGGTGGAACACGACCGCCGGGTCGATGTCGCCCGACCGCGTGCCCATGACCAGGCCCTCGAGCGGCGTCATGCCCATCGACGTCTCGACGGCGACCCCGCCGCGCACGGCCGACGCGGACGCGCCGTTGCCCAGGTGCAGGACGATCTGGTGGAGGTCCTCGACGGGGCGGCCGAGGATCTGCGCGACCTGCCGGGACACGTACTGGTGGGACGTGCCGTGCGCGCCGTACCGGCGCACGCCGTACCGGGCGGCGACGTCCGCGTCGATCGCGTACGTCGCGGCGGCGTCCGGCAGGTGCCGGAAGAAGGCGGTGTCGAACACCGCGACGTGCGGCACGTCCGGCAGCAGCGCCTGCCCGACGCGGATCCCCGTGAGGTTCGGCGGGTTGTGCAGGGGCGCGAGCGGGGACAGCTCCTCGATCGCGTGCTCGACGGCGGCGTCGACGAGCACCGGCCCGTCGAACCGGTCGCCGCCCTGCACGACGCGGTGGCCGACGGCCACGACGTGCGCGTCCTGCAGGTCGGGTCCGACCTCCTCGAAGAGCCCCAGCACGATCCGCAGGCCGGCGCCGTGGTCCGGCACCGGGACCTCGCGGCGCGTCGTGGTGCCGTGCGCGACGTGCTTCACGGCGCCGGCGGTCTCCCCGATGCGCTCGACGAGGCCCGACGCGACGGCCGCACCGTCATGAGGGGTGACCAGCTGGTACTTGATGGACGACGAGCCGGAGTTGATGACGAGGACGCTCGCGTGGTGCTGCTCGGACGGTGTGGACGTGCTCATCGGGTGGACCCTCCGGGGATCGTGGCAGCGGTCGGGGCGACGTCGGCGGCAGCGGCGGCCTGCGCGAGCGCCTGCGCCTGGATGGCGGTGATCGCCACGGTGTTGACGATGTCCTGCACGAGCGCGCCGCGCGACAGGTCGTTGACGGGCTTGCGCAGGCCCTGCAGCACGGGGCCGATCGCGACGGCACCGGCCGACCGCTGCACGGCCTTGTACGTGTTGTTGCCCGTGTTGAGGTCGGGGAACACGAAGACCGTCGCGCGTCCGGCGACCGCCGAGTCGGGCATCTTCGTCTTCGCGACGGACGCGTCGACCGCGGCGTCGTACTGGATCGGCCCTTCGACCGACAGGTCGGGGCGGCGCTCGCGGACCAGCCGCGTCGCCTCCCGGACCTTCTCCACGTCGACGCCCGACCCCGACTCGCCGGTCGAGTACGACAGCATCGCGATGCGCGGCTCGATGCCGAACTGCACGGCCGTCTCCGCCGACGAGATGGCGATGTCGGCGAGCTGCTCGGCCGTCGGGTCGGGGATCACGGCGCAGTCCGCGTAGACCAGCACGCGGTCCTCGAGGCACATGAGGAAGCAGCTCGACACGCTGCCGACGCCCGGCGTCGTCTTGATGATCTCGAACGACGGCTTGATGGTGTGCGCGGTGGTGTGCAGGGCGCCGGACACCATGCCGTCGGCGAGCCCCAGCTGCACCATGAGCGTGCCGAAGTACGACACCGACGACACGATCTCGCGCGCCCGCTCGACGGTCATGCCCTTGTGCTTGCGCAGCTCGGTGTAGACCTCGGCGAACCGCTCGAGCGTCTCGCCGTTCTTCGGGTCGATCACCTGGGCGGCGTCGAGGTCGAGGCCGAGCTCGGTCGCCCGCGCCCGGATCGACGACTCCTCGCCGAGGATCGTCAGGTCGGCGACCTGGCGCTGCAGCAGCGTCGACGCGGCCCGCAGGATGCGGTCGTCGTTGCCCTCCGGCAGCACGACGTGCTTGCGGTCGGACCGCGCGCGGTCGAGCAGCGCGTACTCGAACATCAGCGGCGTGATGACCTCGGGTCGCGGCACGTCCAGCGTCGCGAGCAGCTCGGCGCCGTCGACGTGCTGCTCGAACAGCGCGAGCGCCGTGTCGATCTTGCGCTGCGCGTCGTGCGTCAGGCGTCCGCGCGTCGTCGCGGCCGCGCTCGCCGAGCGGAACGTGCCCAGGGACGTCGTGATGAGCGGCAGCCGGGACCCGAGGCCCGCGATGAGGCGTTCGACCGTCGGGGCGGGCGCGAGCCCGCCGTTGAGGATGAGGCCCGCGAGGGACGGGAAGCCCTCGGCCTGGTGGGCCATGAGCAGGCCCAGCACCACGTCGCTGCGGTCGCCGGGCGTGATGACCACCGCACCGTCCTGCAGCCGGTCCAGCAGGTGCTCGATCGACATCGCCCCGACGAGCACGTCGAGCACCTCGCGGCCCAGCAGCTCCTCGTCGCCACCGGTCAGCGTCCCGCCGACCGCGTGCATGAGCTGGCGCAGCGTCGGCGCGTACAGCAGGGGCGAGTCCGGCAGCGCCCACACCGAGACGCTCCCGGCCAGGGCCGCGCGCACGACGTCGAGCGACGCGGGCGCGCAGCGGTTGGCGATGACGGCGACGACCTGGGCGTGGTTCGCCACGATCTCCGTCGTCGCGACGTCGACCGCGTGGTGCACGTCCTCCGGGGAGCGGTTCGCCCCGTTGACGACCAGCACGACGGGCGCCGCCAGGTTGGCGGCGATGCGGGCGTTGTACGCGAGCTCGGTCGGTCCGGCGACGTCCGTGTAGTCGGTCCCCACGACCACGACCGCGTCGCACCGACGCTCGACGTCGTGGAACCGGGACACGATCCGGGACAGCGCGCCCTCGGGGTCGTCGATCACCTCGTCGTACGTCGCGCCGACGGCGTCCTCGTACGCGATGTCGACGCCGTCGTGCTCGAGCAGCAGCTCGAGCACGTAGTCGCGCTCGTCCGTCGAGCGGGCCACGGGGCGGAAGACGCCGACCCGCTGCACCGTGCGGGTCAGCAGGTCGACGAGACCCAGGGCGACGACGGACTTGCCCGTGTCACCCTCGGCCGACATGACGTAGATCGTCCTGGCCACTGTGCAGCTCACTCCGTTCGCCCCCGCAGAGGGGCTGGTCGTCGTCCGGCGGCGTCCGGACCCGTCGGTCCGGACGCCGCCGCATCAGGCTCTCGCCCGTCGGTCCACCTACTCGTTGTCCCCGCCCGTGCTGAGCGAGGCCGCGATCTCCTCCTTCGACGCGGCGTCGCCCGCGTCGGGCCACACCCAGTCCCGCACCTCGGGGATGTCCTCGCCGTGCGTGCGCGTGTACTCCCGGGCGCGGATGCGCTCGTCGACCATGCGCTGGCGCAGGCCCGCCTGCGACGCACGCAGCCAGTGCACGTGGTCGATGACGTCGATCACCAGGTGGAACCGGTCGAGGTCGTTGAGCATCACCATGTCGAACGGCGTGGTGGTGGTGCCCTCCTCCTTGTACCCGCGCACGTGCAGGTTCGCGTGCCCGTTGCGACGATACGTGAGGCGGTGGATGAGCCACGGGTACCCGTGGTAGGCGAACACGATCGGCCGGTCGGCGGTGAAGATCGTGTCGAACTCGCGGTCCGAGAGCCCGTGCGGGTGCTCGCGCGCGTCCTGCAGGCGCATGAGGTCCACGACGTTGACGACGCGCACCTTGAGCTGCGGCAGCTCGCGCCGCAGGATGTCCGCCGCCGCGAGGACCTCGACCGTCGGCACGTCGCCGGCGCACGCCAGGACGACGTCCGGCTCCTCGTCCTTGACCTCGGAACCCGCCCACTCCCAGATGCCCAGGCCGCGCGTGCAGTGCGCGACGGCCTGCTCCATCGTGAGGAAGTTGGGTGCGGGCTGCTTGCCGGCCACGACGACGTTCACGTACTGCCGGCTGCGCAGGCAGTGGTCGTACGTGCTCAGCAGCGTGTTGGCGTCCGGCGGCAGGTACACCCGCACGACCTCGGCCTTCTTGTTGACCACGTGGTCGATGAAGCCCGGGTCCTGGTGGCTGAAGCCGTTGTGGTCCTGACGCCACACGTGGCTCGACAGCAGGTAGTTCAGGCTGGCGATGGGCCGCCGCCACGGGATGTGGTTGGTGACCTTCAGCCACTTGGCGTGCTGGTTGAACATCGAGTCGACGATGTGGATGAACGCCTCGTACGACGTGAACAGGCCGTGCCGCCCGGTCAGGAGGTAACCCTCGAGCCACCCCTGGCACTGGTGCTCCGACAGCATCTCCATGACGCGACCGGCGCGCTCCATGTGCTCGTCGACGTCCCCGCCGTAGAACTCCGCGTTCCACTGCTTGGCCGTGACGTCGTACACGCCCTGCAGCCTGTTGGACGCCGTCTCGTCCGGGCCGAAGATCCGGAAGTTGTCCGGGTTGCGGCGGATGACCTCGGTGAGGAACTCGCCGAGGACGCGCGGCGCCTCCGCGAACGTCGCGCCCGGTGACGGCACGTCCTGCGCGAAGTCCCGGAAGTCGGGCAGGCGCAGGTCACGCAGCAGCTGACCGCCGTTGGCGTGCGGGTTGGCGCTCATCCGCAGGTCGCCCGCGGGGGCGAGCGCTGTGATCTCGGCGTCCGGCCGGCCCGTCGCGTCGAACAGCTCGGACGGACGGTACGACTGCAGCCACTCCTCGAGCACCGCGAGGTGCTCCGGGGTGTCGCGGGCGCTCGCGAGCGGCACCTGGTGCGCACGCCACGAGCCGGTCGTCTTCTTGCCGTCGATCTCGGCCGGTCCCGTCCACCCCTTGGGGGTGCGGAACACGATCATCGGGTACATCGGACGCGTCAGGTCGCCCTGCGCGGCGCGCGCCTTGATCGCGGCGATGTCGTCGAGGACCTCGTCCAGCAGCACGGCGAACCGGCGGTGGATCTCGAGCTCGTCCTCGTCGTCGAAGCCGGCGACGAAGACGTACGGCGTGTGGCCGTAGCCCCGCATCAGGTCGGTCAGCTCGTCGTCGCCGATGCGCGCCAGGATCGTCGGGTTGGCGATCTTGTAGCCGTTGAGGTGCAGGATCGGCAGGACGATGCCGTCCTGCTGCGGGTTGACGAACTTGTTGGAGTGCCAGCTGGTGGCCAGCGGTCCGGTCTCCGCCTCGCCGTCGCCGACGACCGCGGCTACCAGCAGGTGCGGGTTGTCGAACGCGGCGCCGTACGCGTGGCTCAGGGCGTACCCGAGCTCACCGCCCTCGTGGATCGACCCGGGGGTCTCCGGCGCGACGTGCGACGGGATGCCGCCGGGGAACGAGAACTGCCGGAACAGCCGGCGCATCCCCTCCTCGTCCTCCGTGATGTCGGAGTACACCTCGGAGTAGGTGCCGTCGAGGTAGGCGCTCGCGACGAGACCGGGGCCGCCGTGCCCGGGGCCGGTGATGTAGATCGTCGACTGCTCGCGCTCCGCGATCGCGCGGTTGAGGTGCGCGTAGAGGAAGTTCAGGCCCGGGGTGGTGCCCCAGTGGCCGAGCAGGCGCGGCTTGACGTCGTCGCGGTGCAGCGGGCGCCGCATCAGGGGGTTGTCGAGCAGGTAGATCTGGCCGACCGACAGGTAGTTGGCGGCGCGCCAGAACTTCTCGATGCGCCGCAGGGTCGCGTCGTCGAGCCGACCCGATCCTGTGCGCCAGGCGGTCCGCGCCTCAGCGGCGGCGAAAGGTCCGGGGGCGACGGGCGCCGCGCCCGTGGCGGGCTGCGGGTCCGAGGTGGTGGAAGTCATGTGTCCCCTCCCGAGGGAAGTGCCGTTCCGGCTGGGTCGTCCCCAGCCTTCCGTGAGGTCGTGGCCAGAGGTGGGACGTCCTACCCACGTCGGCTGTGCTCCTGGACACAGCCATACAAGCGCACATACGACGTCGCCGCAGGACCATCGCGGTGGTCCCCGGGGTGAACGCGGGACGACCGACGGGCGGCGCGGTCGCGCACGGCACGGCGGGTACCGTGAGGTCGTGGCCGACACCCCCACCAGCCTCCTGCGCGCCGCGGTCCGCCCGCGGATGCTGGGCCTGCTCGTGGTGCTGCTGGCCGCGGCCGCCGTCTGCGCGCGGCTCGGTGTCTGGCAGCTCGAGCGCGCGGAGGTCCGGGGGGCCGCGTCGGCCGAGCGGGAGGCCGCACGCGTCGTCACCGCGGACCCCGACCCGCTGGCCGACCTGCTCGCGCCGGGGCAGACGTTCGCCGGCGACCTCGTCGCCCGCAAGGCGGTCGTGACGGGCACGTACGACGACGACGCGACGCTGCTCGTCACGGGTCGCGAGCACGACGGGAGCACCGACGGCTACCTGGTGCTGACGCCGTTGCGCGTGCCCACCGCCGACGGCACGGCCGTGCTGCCCGTGGTCCGCGGCTGGTCGGCGACCCCCGACATCGCGGCCGCCCCCGCAGGGGACGTCGACGTCGTGGGGTGGTTGCAGGTGGCGGAGGAGGCCGGTGCGCCGGTCGTCGACGGGCGCACCGACGCGATCAGCTCCGCCCAGCTGGTGTCGGTCTGGGGCGGCCCGGTCTACACCGGGTACCTCGTCGTGCAGACCAGCGACCCCGTCGACCCGGCCGCGGCAGGCGGTCTCGAGGGGCTCGACCCGCCCACGCGCGCGGGCGCGGGCCTCAACATCCAGAACCTCGCCTACGCGGCCCAGTGGTGGATCTTCGGGCTGTTCGCCGCCGGGCTGTGGTGGCGGCTCGTCCGCGACGAGGCGGCGGGCCGGCCGCCGCTGCCGGGCGACGACGTGCCCGTCCCGCCGCGCGAGAAGGACCCGACCCCGGTACCGACCACCGGGTGACGCCCGGCCGCACCGGCCGTCAGGGCGTCAGCGCCGCTGCAGCACGGTCGTCGCGTACTCCCCGCCCGGCTGACCGGCCTCGTCCCGCTCGCTCAGGCGCAACGTGTCGCCCTCGCACGTGAAGGCCCAGGTCTGGGCCTCGGTCTCGGCGGTCACCCGGTTGGCGCCCGGGTCGTCGAACGTCACGGGCGCGCCGTCCCGCGTGCCCGCCACGGTGACCGTCAGGCCCGTGACGTCGGCCGCCTGCGTCACGACGTCCGTCTCGGTGGCCTCGTACGCCGCGGTCGTCGAGCCCTCCTGGGTGGCGGTCTCGGTGACCAGCGGAGACCCGGGGGCGTCGAGGATCGCCGAGAAGTACTCCTGCCACCCCGTGTAGGTGCGCGTCAGCACGCCGTCCGCGAACGTGTACACGGCCTCGCCGGTGTACTCGGCGCTCACGTCGGCCGCGTGCATCGACAGGCCCTCGGCGAAGAGCGTGGCCTCGCGCGCGGCGTCGACGACCCAGACCCCCGACTCGAGGCACTGCACGGAGGCGGGGACGACGGGCGCCGGAGTGGCCGACTCCGTCGGCGACTCGATCGGCGCGGCCGACGTGGGCGGGGGATCGGCGGGCGTGCCGGCGCAGCCCCCGGCCACGAGGACGACCAGCGCTGCCGCGAGCGGACCGGGGCGGAGGGGGCGGACGGGCACGGAGGCTCCTGAGGGTCGGCCGTACGTGCGCGGGCGTGCCGGTGCAGGACGGGTCGGACGGGTGCCGGTCATGCTCGCACACCGCTCCGGTGCGTCGTGCGGCCCGGGTGTCCGCGTGCTCAGGCGGACTCGTGCTGCCAGGACCGCCACAGGGCCGCGTACCCGCCGCCGGCGGCGACGAGCTCGTCGTGCGGGCCGATCTCGCTGATCCGTCCGTCCTCGACCACGGCGACGCGGTCGGCGTCGTGCGCGGTGTGCAGGCGGTGGGCGATCGCGACGACCGTGCGACCGGCGAGCACCGCGGACAGCGTGCGTTCGAGGTGGCGGGCGGCGCGCGGGTCGAGCAGCGACGTCGCCTCGTCCAGCACGAGGGTGTGGGGGTCGAGCAGGACGAGGCGCGCGAGCGCGACCTGCTGGGCCTGCGCCGGGGTGAGCGCGGTGCCGCCCGACCCGACCTCGGTGGCCAGACCGTCCGGCAGGTGCTGCACCCACTCCCAGGCGTCGACCGCGCGCAGAGCGCGCTCGATCTCGGCGTCGTCCGCCTCGACCTTGGCCAGGCGCAGGTTGTCCGCGACGGTGCCGACGAACACGTGGTGCTCCTGCGTGACGAGCGCGACGTGGCCGCGCAGCTCGCCGAGCGGGAGGTCGACCAGGGGGACGCCGCCGACGGTCGCGGTGCCGCCCGTGGGCGGGTGGATGCCCGCGAGCATGCGTCCCAGCGTCGACTTGCCCGCGCCGGACGGCCCGACGACGGCGAGCCGCTCGCCGGGTGCGAGGTCGAGGTCGATGCCGTGCAGCACGTCGTGCCCCTCGCGGTACGCGTAGCGCAGCCCGTGGGTGGCGATGCGCTCGTCGGACGGGCGCGCGTCGGACTCCTCGCGGTCCGGGTCGACGAGCCGCACACCGACGATCCGTGCGAGCGCGGTGGTGGCGACCTGGATCTCGTCGACCCAGTAGATGAGCTCCCACACGGGTCCCGTCACCTGGTACGCGTAGAGCACGATCGTCGTCACCGCGCCGAGCGTGACGTGACCGGTGGAGGCGAGGTAGCCGCCCCAGACGAGCACCGCCACGGGCGCGAGGACGAACGCGAGGTCCACCCCGGGGAACAGGATCGTGCGCAGCCGCAGCGTCGCGCGCTCGGCGGCGAACGCCTCGCGCAGGTCCTCGTGCACCTGACGCTCGCGCGCGTCGGCCAGGCCGAGCGCGTCGACCGTGCGCGCACCCTCGACGGTCTCGGTGATGGTCCCGTTGAGCACCGCGTACGACGCCGACTCGCGGACGTACGCGGGCGTCGCGCGCCGCAGGTACCAGCGCACGACGAGCACCATCGACGGGACGCCGACGAACAGCCCCACCGACACGAGCGGGTCGATGACGAGGCACGCGACGATGGTCAGCGTGATCGTCACGACCGCGACGATCACGCGCGGCACGCCGAACCGGACGGCGTGCTGCAGCTTGTTGACGTCGTTGGTGGTGCGCGCGACGAGGTCGCCCGTGCCGGCGCGCTCGACGACGGACAGCGGCAGCGAGGTGACCGTCTCGAGGAACTCCTCGCGCAGCTCGGCGAAGACCTTCTCGCCGAAGAGCATGGACGCGCGCTGCGCGTACCGGATGAGCCCGGTCTGCGTGAGCACGGCGACCGCACCGACGGCGACGAGGGTGTTGACGAACGCCGCGTCGGTGCCGCGCGTGACGGCATCCACGAGCCGGCCCAGCAGGAGGGGCCCTGCGAGTCCGGCGACGGCGGCGAGCGTGTGCAGCACCGCGAGCCGGCTCAGCGGCCGGCGGTGGCGGCGCAGCAGCTCGGCCGCGTAGGCGCGCACGGTCGCCGCGTCGGCGATGGGGAGCTTCATGCGGCACCTCCGGTGGACAGGTCGGCGGGCGACAGCGCCGCGGGGGAGAGGTCGACCGGTGCGTCGTCGAAGGACTCCTCGACAGGCAGGTCGTCGTCGAGCCGGCGACCCACGACCGCGCGGTACGTCGCGGCGACGCGTGGCCCGGCGGCGCCGTCGAGCAGCCCGGCGTGGGTGCCGCGCGCGACCAGAGCGCCGCCCTGCACCAGCTGCACCTCGTCGACGTGGTCGAGCACGAGCGGGCTCGCGGTGACCACGACGGTGGTGCGGCCGCGGCGCGCGTCGGCCAGGCGTGCAGCGATGCGTGCCTCCGTGTGGGCGTCGACGGCGCTCGTCGGCTCGACGAGCACGAGGATCTCGGCGTCCGTGAGCAGGGCCCGCGCGAGCGCGACCCGCTGCCGCTGGCCACCGGACAGCGAGCGGCCCTTCTCCGGCAGCTCGCCGTCCAGCCCGTCGGGCACGGAGTCGAGCACGTCCTGCGCGTCGGCGAGGCCGATGACGGCGAGCAGGTCGTCGCGGCTCGCGCCGCCGCGCACGTCGAGGCCCGTCGCCAGGGCACCCGAGAAGAGCTGCGGCATCGCCTCGGCGACGACGATGCGGCGCCGCACCTCGGCCAGCGGCAGGTCGGTCAGCGGGACCCCGCCCAGCAGGACGGGGGTCCCGGCCTCGGCGGCGTCGTCGAACCGACCCAGCCGCGTCGCGATGCGCGCGGACTCGTCGGGGTCGGCGGACACCAGCGCCACGACGCGGCCCGCCTCCAGCGTGACGCCGCTGGCCTCGTCGACCAGCGGGGCACCCACCGGCGGCATCACCGCGGCGGTACCCGGGTCGACACCGGCGGCCGGGACGACGCGCAGCACGGCGAGCACCTTGCGCGTCCCCACGAACGCGCGCGTCGTGGCCTGGAGGAACTCGGTCGCGTTCTGCACCGGCCACGCCAGGAACGCCGCGTAACCGTAGGTCGTGACGAGCTGGCCGGGCGTGATCGTGCCGGCGAGCGCCATGTGCGCGCCCATCCACACGAGCGCGACGACGAACGCGCCCGGCAGCAGCACCTGCAGCGCGTCGAGCCAGGACTGCGTGACCGCGACGTTCTCGCCGCGCTCCCGGACGAGCTGCGACTGCTGCCGGTAGCGGCCCGTGAAGACGGACTCGCCGCCGATGCCGCGCAGCACGCGCAGGCCGGAGACGGTGTCGGCGCCCAGCGTCGTCAGGCGGCCCGACGCCTCGCGCTGCGCCGTCTGGCGCCGCTGCAGCGGCTTGACCAGCAGGCCGAGGGCCGCGGCGACGGTCGGCAGCCCGAGCAGCACGACGAGGCCGAGCGGGACGGAGACCCGGAGCATGAGCACGGCCACGGCACCGTAGGCGGTGATCGAGCCGACGAACCGGGCCAGGACCGCGAACACCTCGCCCACGCGCAGCGCGTCGTTGGCGACGGCCGACACGACCTCACCCGTCGGCAGCTCGGCGGTGATCGCGTGCCCCGAGCGAGCCGCGGTGCGTCCGACCAGCTGCGACGTCGTGAAGGCCGCCCGCAGCCAGTTGGCGACGTCGAACCGGTGACCGATCGCCGAGGCGCCGGCGCTGACGAGCCCGAGGGTCAGCAGGGCACCGGCGGCGCGCAGCAGGTCGGGGCCGAAGCCCTGCTCCAGCCCGTCGTCGATCGCGCGACCCGTGAGGAAGGGCAGGAACGCCTGGCAGGCGAACATCACGACGCCGCACGCGACGGCGGTCAGCAGGATGCCCCACTGGCGCCGGGCGAGCCACCACAGGTAGGCGGTGGGTCCGCTCAGCGGCGGGGTGCCGGGATCGGCGAGAGGCAGGGAACGCACGTCGAACAACGTTACGGGGCGGTCCTGACATCGTTGAAGGAATTACTGCAGCGCGCACCGCGGACGGTCGCACCGCACGCGGGTCGCACCGCACGCCGGTCGCCCTCGTGCAACCCCGCCGTGGGTCGAGGGGCCCAGGGTGGGCCCAGGCCGCACCCGGGCGAACCCGGTCCCTGGGCCCTACGTCCGGGGGTTCCGGGTGCCGAGGATGTGATCGTGCCTCACGACCCGTCGACCTGCGCCGCGCCGCTGCCCCGCCGCGCCAGCGTGCTCCCGGTCGTGAGCCCCCAGGCCGCGAAGCTGCCCCGCGGCGCCTCGAGGACGTCCACGACGCCCCGGCGCGGTCGTGTCATGCCGAAAGGCCGCAGCACGGTCGTCGCCAGCACCCGCCCGCTGCCGTCGAGGAGCGCGACGTCGAGCGTCCGGGTCATGCCGACGCCGTGCACGCCGCTCTCGCCGACGAACCACATGGCCGGGGGCAGCGGCCGGCGCGCCAGCATCCCGCGGGCACGTCGGGCCCACGTGTCGGCCACCACGAGGCCGGCGACGTCCCTCCCGTCCACGAACAGCCGAACGTCTGGCTGGTGCATCTCAGGCCTCCCGTTACCATTCGCGGGTCATCGTCCCCCGGCTCTTGTGTCGCAACCCGTGCCCGATTCCTCCCGCTGTGTCCCTTTCCAGGGACCCATTCGGGAGGCGTTCTGGAGCGTACGCGCAGGCCGCAGCACCGAGGAGAGCACCGTATCCATGCAGCGCATCGTCGTGTCGGCGCTCGTGCCGCCCCTCCCGGACGCTCGTGAGCTCGTCGAGAGCGACCGGCTGCTGCTGGTCGCACCCGAGGATCTGCCGGACCTGGCCGAGAGGCTCGCAGGGTGTGCAACGCACGTCCTCCTCCTGGGTGAAAGACGGCACGAACCACTCGTGCGGCGGCATGCGGCGCTGCTGGCCGACGCCGGCCACCCGGTGGCGTGGCGCACGGGGCACCACGGCCCGGCCGCGCTCCTGCTGATCGCGAACCAGATCGCCACCTCGGACGTGGACGCCGGCATCGCGGTCGTCCTGGCCGACCGCCTGCTGGAGCAGACGTGGAGCGGCGCGTGGGCGCCCAGCGTGGCGCGCCTGGAGCACCCCGAGGTCGCGGTGGGTCAGCACCTGCGCTCGTGGCTGCCGGGCGGTTCCGGCTTCGTCGTCACGTTCTCCGGCCCGCAGCCGGAGGCGCGTGCGGTCGGCAAGGCGTCCCCGGCGGAGCCGGTGCTCGCCCGCGGCGACCTGTACGGAGCCGGCCTCGCGCGGATCCCGGCGCCGGCCCTCCAGGACGTCCTGACGACGTCGGGCGCGACCGGCACGGTCGACCACCCGGCGCTCGCGCTCGACGCCCGTGGGCGCATCGGTGCCGACGAGGCCGTGGAGCTCGTGGCCCTGCCCGCCGAGCAGCGCCTGGCGCTGCCGCCCGCACGCGGCCGGTGCGGCGTGTGCGACGCCCTGGTGTTCGCCGAGACCTGTCCCTTCTGTCACGTACGACCCGTGGTCGTCGATCCCCAAGGAGTCCTTGCGTGAACCCCCGCCAGCGTCGCGGTGTCCTGTTCATCCTGCTGTCCGCCGTGCTCGCCGTCGTCGTCTTCTTCGTCATCGCGACGTACGTGGGCAACGTCCAGAGCCAGGTGGGCTCGGTCGTCACCGTGTACCGCGCCGCCGACGACCTGCCCGCGTACGCGGTCATCGACGAGTCTTCGCTCGTCGTGGACGAGGTGCCGGCCCGGTGGCTGTCGGACAACGCCCGCGTCACCGCGGAGGACCTGCTCGGCCGACGGATCGGCTTCAACATCGCCGCCGGCACGCTCGTCTCCGAGGACATGCTCGTCCCGCCGTCCGACCTGTCGCCGACCGAGCGGGAGATCGCCGTCCAGGTCAACCAGATCACCGGCATCGCCGACCGCGTGCGGCCGGGCGACTACGTCGACATCTACGCGGTCTTCGCCGACGTCCCGGGCCTGCCCAAGCAGGTGCGGGTGCTGGTGCAGAACGTCCGCGTCGTGTCCGTGCGGGGCAGCCAGGTGCGCTACGACGAGGACAGCCCGTCCGGGGAGCAGGCAGTGGTCCCGGTGACGCTCGCGCTCGAGCCCAACGACGCGCTGGCCGTGACGTACGCCGCAGCCTTCGCGCAGGAGGTGCGCCTCGTCGGCCTGCCGACCGGCACCGGTGAGAACCGCTCCGGCGAGCAGGACGACTTCGACGCCGAGGACCTCGGCGGGGTCTCCGTGCCGGAAGGGAACGTGGGCTGATGGCCGGGACCGTCATCATCGGGTGCGCCGACCAGACGTTGGCGTACGAGCTGCGGGCGCAGCTCGCGGAGGTCGCCGAGCTCGAGGTGCTCGCCCTCGCCGAGACCACCGGCGAGCTCGTGCGTGCCGTGGTCGAGCGCGAGCCGAACCTCGTCATCGTGCACGACCAGCTCGGACCGGAGCCGGTGCACCAGGTCATCCGCGACCTGGGGCTGCGGCGCCCGTCGAGCGTGACGCTCATCGTGGCCGGCGACAGCGACCCCGAGAACCTCGGTCTCGCGCTCGACGCCGGTGCCCGCGGGGTCCTGACCTACCCGCTGTCCTTCAGCGAGGTCCAGCAGCGCGTCACCAACGCGCTCGACTGGTCGAACCGGCTGCACGAGCTGCTCGTCGAGCGGGACTCCACGAGGAGCGGGCACCGCGCGCTCGTCCTGGCGGTCACGGGCGCGAAGGGCGGGGTGGGGGTGTCGACCGTGGCGACCCACCTCGCGTGGGACGTCCGGCGCGAGCTCCCCGACCACAAGGTCCTGCTCATCGACCTCGACCTCGAGAAGGGCGACATCACGTCGTTCATCGAGGCGCGGTACCGCACCTCGGTGGCCGACCTCGCCAAGGTCGCCGACGACCTGTCCCTGCGCACGGTCGCCGACGCGGTGTTCGTCCACGAGTCGGGCATCCACCTGCTGCTGCCACCCGAGGACGTGCGGGACAGCGAGTACGTCACGGCGCAGGCCATCCGCCAGATCGTCGGTCTCGTGCGCCAGCAGTACGACCTCGTGCTGGTCGACGCGGGTGCGCGTGTCACGCCCGTGCAGGCGGCGGTCGTCGAGATCGCGGACGAGGTCGTCAGCATCACCACGCCCGACCTCGTGAGCCTGCGCGGCCTGCGCCGCCAGGTCGCGACGTGGGAGCAGCTCGCGGTGCGCAAGGCCGACATGGTGCACGTGCTGCTCAACCGCCACAGCAAGGCGGACGAGGTGCAGCCGGACACGGCCGCCCGGCTCTCGCCCTCACCCCTGATCCCGGTCGCGTTGCCGGACCAGGGTCGCAAGCTCGAGCGCGCGACGAACTCGCGGTCCCCCGAGTACGCGACCGACACGTCGTGGTGGCAGTCCCTGCGGGCGATCGGCCGGCACGTCGGCATCGCGGCGCGACGTGCGGACGGCGAGCCCGACGCCACGGCGGAGCGGTCGCGGGCGCGCGGGCGTCGGCGGGCGGACGGTGACGAGGGCTCGGCGTCGATCGAGTTCGTCAGCGTGTTCCCGTGGGTGGCGATCATGTGCCTGCTCCTGGTGCAGCTCGTCGTCGTCGGCATCACCTACATGTGGACGGGGTACGCGGCGAGCGCCGCCGCGCGCGAGATGGCGATGCACTCGTCCTACCTCGACGTCCGGGCCGCGGCGCTCGACCGGGTCCCCGCCGTCATGGAGGGCTCCGTGCAGGTGCTCACGGACCCGGGCGTCGGCCGGTCGACCGTGTCCACCCAGGTGCCCCTGCTCGTCCCCGGCGTCGCGGCCACCCCGTGGCGCATCACCGTCGTCCGGCAGGTGGTGATGGAACCGTGAGCGGGCTCGTCGAGCGGGTGCGGGGCACCGGGGACGACCGCGGGTCGTCCGCGATCGAGGCGCTGGCCGCCATCCTCATGATCGGCACGATCCTGCTGGTCGTCATGCAGGTGGTGTGGTTCATGATCGGCTCCGGCATCGCGACGCAGGCCGCGCGCGACGGGGCCCGGGCGCAGAGCCTGGGCCGGTCCGTCCCGGCGGCGGTCGCGCGGTCGGTGCCGGACGACACGGAGTACCGCATCTCCTACCCGGCCGGTGACACCGTGCGCGTCACGGTCCGCATGGGCGGAACGCTGTTCCCCATGGACCTGCAGCGCCAGGTCGCGATGCCGAGGACGGACTCATGAGCGAGCTCATCGACGCCTGGGGGCGCCCCAAGGAGACAGCGGCCAGCTCCTCGCTCGCGTCGTCGAACGCGCGCACCGAGCTCGACGAGCACCTCGTCACGCAGTTCAAGCAGAAGCTGCTCGACGAGGTCGACCTGCAGGAGCTGGGCCGGCTCGAGCCCGCCCAGCGCCGCGTCCGGCTCGAGCGCGTCGTCGCCCACCTCGTCTCGACCGAGGGCGTCATCCTCACGACCCGCGAGCGCAACGCGCTCATCCGCCGGGTCGTCGACGAGTCCATCGGTCTCGGCGTCCTCGAGCCGCTGCTGGCGGACGACACGGTGTCCGAGATCATGATCAACGGGCACGACACGATCTACGTCGAGCGGTTCGGCCGCCTCGAGCGGGTCGCCACGTCCTTCGCGTCCCAGGAGCAGCTGCGGCAGACGATCGACCGCATCGTCTCGACCGTCAACCGGCGCGTCGACGAGTCCAGCCCCATGGTCGACGCGCGCCTGCCCGCCGACGAGCGGATGCCGCGCGGCGCGCGTGTGCACGTCATCCTGCCGCCGCTCGCGCTCAACGGGCCGACGGTCACCATCCGTCTGTTCCCCCGGTCGTACGGGCTCGACGAGCTGATGCGCCGCGGGACGCTGGACCCGCACACCGCGGACCTGCTCGCCGCGTGCGTGCGCGCCCGGGCGAACATCATCGTCTCGGGCGGCACGTCGTCGGGGAAGACGACGTTCCTCAACGCGCTGTCGGCGTTCATCCCCGGTCGTCAGCGCATCATCACGATCGAGGACGCCGCCGAGCTCTCGCTCGAGCAGGAGCACGTCATCCGGCTCGAGACCCGTCCGGCGAACGTCGAGGGGCACGGGCAGGTCACGATCCGCGACCTCGTGCGCAACGCCCTGCGCATGCGGCCCGACCGCATCATCGTCGGCGAGGTCCGCGGCGGCGAGGCGCTGGACATGCTGCAGGCGATGAACACCGGTCACGAGGGGTCGTTGGCCACGGTGCACGCCAACACGACCGCCGACGCCCTCATCCGGCTCGAGACGCTGGCCTCGATGAGCGACGTCGAGGTCCCGTTCCACGCCCTGCGCGACCAGGTGAACAACGCCATCGACATCGTCGTGCAGCTGCTGCGCGGCGCCGACGGCACGCGCCGCGTCGTCGAGGTCGGCTACGTGGTCTCGCGCCACCGCGACGACTTCGAGATCGCACCGCTCATGCGGTGGGACCCCGAGGCTCCGGGCACGGGGGGGACCCCGGGCGCGTTCCTGCGGTTCCCGCTGCCCACGCCGCTGCTGAACCGCCTGCGCATCGCGGGCGAGAACGTCGGGCGTCCGGCCGACGCGGCGGTCCCCGCCGGCACCGCGGCCCTTGCGGAGGCTGCGCCGTGATCGTCGTCGGCATCCTCGTCCTCGTCTTCGCCGCCGCCGTCCTGCTCGTCGTCGGCACGTCGGACATCGCGTCCGTCTCGTCCCGGCGCCGGGCCATCCTCGCCGGCGCCGTCGACGAGCCCACCGCGACGTGGCAGCACCGGGTCGCGGCGTGGGACCGCGTGTTCGTGCAGACCCGCCTGGGGGCCTGGGTGCAGCGCCAGCTGCTGCTCGCGGGCGAGGAGGGGCGGTCGCCCGTCCTCGTCGTCACCCTCGCGGCCCTGGGCGGGGCGGTCCTCGGCTGGGTGCTGGCGGTCGGCCTCGCGCCCGTGTTCGGGCTGGCGGGGATCGCCGGCGGGATCGTGGGCATCCGCGCCTGGCTCAGCCGCGCGCAGGACCGACGCAACGAGGCGTTCGTGGCGCAGATGCCGGAGCTGGCGCGCGTGCTGTCCAACGCGACCGGTGCCGGGCTGTCGATCGCCTCGGCCGTGACCCTGGCGGCCGACGAGCTGAGCGCCCCGGCGGGTGTCGAGCTCGGCCGCGTCGCGGCGCGGCTGCGGTTCGGCGCGAGCCTCGACGTCGCCATGCGGGAGATGGAGGAGCGGCTGCCCTCGCGGGAGGTGTCCGTGCTGGTCTCGACCCTCCTGGTGTCCGCCCGCAGCGGTGGGTCGCTCGTCTCGGCGCTGCGCGACATCGCCGACACCCTCGACGAGCGCAAGGAGATCCGGCGCGAGGTCCGCACGACGCTCGCGCAGGCGAGCGTCACGGGTTACATCGTCATCGGCATGGGGGTCGGCATCCTGTTCCTGCTCAACTTCGTCCAGCCCGGCACGGTCCAGGCGATGACCGACCACTGGGTCGGCCGTGGCGCGCTGATCTTCGCCGGTGCCCTGTACACCGCCGGGTTCCTCACGATCCGCCGGATGACGAGGGTCGACGCATGAGCGGGGAGCTGGTGGCCCTGCTGATCGCGGTGCCCGGCGCGGTCGCCGTGGTGCTGCTGCTGGTCGGCTACCGCGCACTGCGCACCGACGCGCTCGACGGCCTGGCCATCGAGGACCTCGAGCTGCTGCGGGGGCAGCAGCGTCGCTCGGCCGAGGGGTCGACGCCGCTGCAGTCGCTGGCGGCGCGGCTCGTCCCGTCGATGCGTCGCGGGCTGGGCATCCGTCGGCTGCACGCGCTGCAGCGCCGCATCGACGAGGCGGGCCGGCCCGACGGGCTCACCGTCGACGGGTTCCTGACGAGCTGCGCGCTGTGGATCATCATCGTGCTGCCCGCGAGCGCGGCCCTGCTGCTGCTGGGGCAGCCCGTCATGGCGATCCTCGCGCTGGTGGTCCCCGTGGTCATCCCCGTGGGGCGCCTGTCGCGCGCCGGGCGGACGCGGCGTGACCGCATCGACCGCGACCTGCCGGACTTCCTCGACGTGCTCGCGGTCACGGTGATGGCGGGCGTCAACTTCCGCCAGGCGCTGTGGCAGGTGTCCGAGCGCTTCAACGGCCCGCTGGCCGACGAGGTGCAGCTCACGCTGCACCAGATCGCCAACGGCGCCTCGGTGCGGCAGGGGTTCGTCGACCTGCGCCAGCGCTCCGCGTCCGAACCCGTGGCGCAGTTCGTCTCGGCGTTGCTGCAGTCGCAGGAGCTGGGCGCACCCCTGGCCGAGTCGTTGAAGCAGATCGCCGTCGACATGCGCCGCGACAGCGGGCAGCGCCAGCGTCAGCGCGCGGCGCGGACGTCGCCGAAGCTCACGCTCGTCACGACGGTCGTCCTGGTGCCGGGGGCGTTGATCCTCATGCTCACGGGCCTGGTGCTGGGAGCCGACATCGACTTCGGCGAGCTGATGGGGAGTCTCGAGAAATGACGCTGCCGACGAGGGACTTCGCCGGACGTGTGGTCGGCGTCGCGCTGGTGGTGCGCCTGGCGACGATCATGATCGCGCTCGTGGGGCTGGTCGGTCAGACGATGACCGGACCGTTGCTCGCCTGCATCCTGGTGCTGAGCGCCGCGACGTTCGCGATGCTGATGTACGCCCAGATCCTCGACTTCGTCGCGCGGCACCCGATCTCCCTGGTCGCCGACATCCTGCTGAGCCTGACGGTCGTGTGGGTGCTCGGTGTCGAGAGCCCGTTGGTGCTCGCGACGTTCCCGGTCGCGCTGGTCGTCGGCGTGCTCACACGACCCGCCGTGGCCGTCGCGGGTGCGGTGGTGCTGTGCGCCGGGTACCTCGTGGTCGTGATGGTGCCGCCGGCACCCGCCCCACGCGGGTTCATGACCGAGGTCGGCGTCCCGGCCCTGTACGCGGCGCTCGTGGCGATCGGCGTGGCGGTGCGCTCCGCGCACGAGCAGCAGGTCGTCGCCGCGCGGGCCGTGTCGCGGGCCGAGCAGCTCACGGCCGCGGCGGACGAGCGGGCGCGGCTGGCGCGCGAGATGCACGACTCGCTCGGCAAGACCCTGCACGGCATCTCGCTGGGCGCGCAAGGCCTGGCGGCGTGGGTGGACCGGGACCCGGAGACGGCGCGGCGCATCGCGACCGCGCTGGCCGAGGGCGCGGAGCGGGCCGCTCGCGAGGCGCGCGAGCTGCTGGTGCGGCTGCGGCAGGACGAGCCGGACCGCGCCCTGGTCGAGGTGCTCGGGGACATCTGCGCGTCCTGGCAGGAGCGCACCGGGGTGCGGTGCCAGTTCACCGTGCACGACGCGGTGGACCTGCCCATCGACGTGCGGTACGAGGCGCTCGCGGTCGTCACCGAGGCGCTCGAGAACGTCCACCGGCACGCCGACGCGTCGTGCGTCCGGGTCAGCCTGGCGCACGACGACGACGGCACCGTTCGCATCCGGGTGCGGGACGACGGCAACGGCTTCGACGCCGGCACCGACGCCGCCAGCCCGCCCGGCCACTTCGGGATCACGGGCATGCGGGAACGCGCCTCCGAGGTCGACGCGCGGCTGCGCGTGCGGTCCGCGCCCGGCGACGGGACGACGGTCGAGCTCGCCTGGGAGCCGCCGGACGCGGGCGACGGACGTCGCCCCGACGGCCTGAGCGACAGGGCGCGGGCCCTGGGAGGAGCGCGATGAGCGGCGAGGCGCAGGAGGTCCCCGGTCGCCCGGTGACCGTGGTGGTCGTGGACGACAACGCCGTGATCCGGATGGGGCTGCGCAGCCTCCTCGACGTCCAGGACGGCGTCCGCGTCATCGGCGAGGCTGCCGACGGCGAGGAGGCGGTGCGCGTCGTGCGGGAGCTGGTGCCCGACGTGGTGCTGCTCGACGTGCGGATGCCGCGCCGTGACGGGGTGCAGGTCGCCGCCGAGGTCCGCGCCTGGAGCAAGGTCCTCATGCTCACCTACTCCGACGTCCCGGAGGTGGTCCGCGCGGCCGTCGACGCGGGCGCGAGCGGCTACCTCGTGCACGGGCAGTTCGACGGCGCCGAGCTCGTCCGGACGGTGCTGGGCGTCGCCTCGGGGTCGTTCGTGCTGTCCCCGGTGGCGGCCACGGCGATGCGCGCGGCGTGGGCCGCCCCGCAGACGGTGGCGGCTCCCGTGCGCCCCGACGCGGGCCTGTCGGCGCGCGAGCAGGAGGTCATGGGACTCATCGCGCAGGGACGCACCAACGGGGAGATCGCCCGCGAGTGCTTCCTGTCGGAGAAGACCGTGAAGAACCACGTCAACCACATCTTCGCGAAGCTGGGCGTCCGGAGCCGGGCGGAGGCCGTGTCGCTGTGGCTGGGTGGGGCGACGGGCCCGGAGCGGGTCAGGTCCTGATTGGGCCCGCAGTTGGGCCTACGGGCCCGTCGGGGCAGACCGCTCGAGACGTAACTTTCTGGTCATCGGGAGAACCCGCTCCGGGGGACACCAGACCAGAGTCGGACAGCCGGCAGGACGCCGGACCACACGGAGGAGACAGCCATGACCCGCATGTTCGTCAACACGAAGGTCCGCATGCAGAAGGCGATCGAGGCGCGCATCGGCGACCGCGAGGCCGGCCAGGGCATGCTCGAGTACATCGGCATCCTCGTGGTCGCCGCGCTGCTGATCGTCGCCGTGCTCGCCGCGTTCGACGTCTTCGACCCCGAGGCGATCGCCGACACGCAGATCGGTGACATCGACGAGGCGCTGCAGAACGCACGCGACTGATGCTCCCGGACGGGTCGTACCCGTCCGACCACCACAGGACCCACGGCGATGCCGTGGGTCCTGTGGGCGTGTGGGGGAGAGCGGTGCGAGCCGCTGCGCGTGCTGCCGACGACAGGAGGATGGCGATGAGGATCGGACCGATCGACGGACCCGCGATGCGTGAGCGCGGTGCGGCCGTGACGGGCGTCGTCATCGTCGTGTGCTTCGCGGTGGTCGTGCTGCTGTTCGTCACCGTCCTGCCGATCGCCGGGCGCACCCAGCACTCCGACCTCACGGAGAGCGCAGCCGACGCGGCGGCGCTCGCCGCCGCCGACCGCGTGCGCGAGCTCGTGCGTGACGGCCTGCCGACGCTCGGCCCCGGGGACACGCTGGACGGCCTGCTCCCGCTCTCGGCGGGGATCTCCGAGGCGTCGGCGTACGCGAACCGCAACGGCGCCGACCTCGTCGGCTCCGCCTACTCGCTCGACCGGTACGCGGGACGCGTCGACGTCCAGGTCGCGCGCCGCAACGAGCGCGACGGCCGGCGGACGGAGCGGGCGTCGGCTGCCGAGGTGGGTGTCGTGCTCGGCAGCTGCGGGATCGAGGACCGGCGCGTGATCGTCGGCTACGAACCGGTTCCGACCCCGTCCCCGACACCGACCCCCACGCCGTCGCCCGGTGAGACCCCGACACCGACGCCCAGCCCGACCCCGCCGCCCCCGCCGGTCCCGATCTACGGGTTCGAGTACCGCTTCGTCTGCACGGACGTCGACGGCGCGGACCTGCGGTCCCCGTGGACCCGCGTCCTGGACGACGCCGTGGACGCCGGCCGCGGCTGGGTGACCTCCCGGCTCGATGTGCGGCTTGTGCGATGATGACCGCCGCCCGATCTGTCCCCCTGAGCCGAGGAGTGCACGTGACGCCGGAGCTGCCGCGACACGGCCGACGCACCCGCGCCGTCCTGGTCGGCCTGCTCGTCGCGGGCCTGGTGGCCGCGCCGTCCGCGTCCGTGGCCTCGACGACGCCCGATGAGCTGTCCGGGGTGGTGGACGTCGCGGGGACGGACGTCGCGACCCACGCGACGTTCTCGTTCCGGCCGGGCGGTGACGACTCCGACCCGACCGTCCGTGGGGCGGTGCACGGCGTCCAGCGGGTCGAGGGCGGCACGGTGCTCTACTTCTCGCTCGGCCTGTCCGACTCCGAGAGCAGGGGCGTCCCCGGCTCCGGGGTGTTCGGCATCCGTCAGGCGTACGAGACCCGCGCGGTGGCGGAGGTGGCCCTCGTCGACCGGGCAGGCATGACCGCGTACGAGCCCCTGCTCGGTGGTGAGGTGACGTACTCGACCGACAAGCGCGACGTGTCGATCGAGCCCGGTGAGCTCGCCGTCGTGTGGGTCGTGTTCCCCGAGCTCCCCGCCGGGGTCGAGCACGTGGACGTGCAGATCGGCTCGACGAACGCCCTGGCCGCGCACGTGCCCGTCGGGGAGGGTGCGCTCGAGCCCGTCGTGGACGACGCTGCGCCCCTGGTCGGTGAGGGATGGCCGGCAGTGCTGCAGGGCGACGACCTGGCGGCCGCCGAACCCGCGTACTCCGTGCGCCCGCTCGTGGCGCACCGGGAGTCGGTCGACGAGGTGACGACGCTCGACGAGACCGTCGAGCAGGTCGCCGCGACGCTCGACGCGAACGTGCTCTTCGACAAGTCGTCGGCGTCGCTGACGCCGGCCGCGCAGCAGTCCCTCGACGCCCTGGCGGCCGACATCGCCGCGCGCGGCACGGGCGAGGTCGTGGTCGTCGGGCACACGGACTCCGACGGCTCGGACGAGTCCAACACGGTGCTGTCCGAGCAGCGTGCCGCGGCGGTGGTCGCGGCGTTGCAGCCGGGCTCCGGTGCGGCCGTGACGTTCGTCGCCGAGGGGCGCGGCGAGGACGAGCCGGTGGCACCCAACGACTCACCGGAGAACATGCAGGCGAACCGGCGCGTGACGGTGACCTACCAGGTGCAGGGGGGTGCGCGATGAGGCGGGTCGGGAGCGCTGCGGCGGCGTGCCTGCTGACGGTCCTGCTGGTGGGGTGCACCTCGGACGAGGCGCCGGGACCCACGCCGACCGGGACGAGCGAGGCGACGGCCGAGGACGAGGCGCAGCTCACGGTCGAGGAGTACGCGGCCGCCGTGCTGGCCGGTGACGACCTGCCGGACGCCGACGTGCTGGGCGAGACCTCCGGGACGGTCGAGGACACGCCGATCGACGTGCAGGTCCTGGCGGTCGTCGCGGACCCTGCGGGGACCGACCTGGTGCTGCGGCTCGACGGCGAGCACCGCGGGTCGTTCTCCGGCTGGTCGGACAGCCGCGGCGTGCACAACGACCTGCGTGGCGTGTCCGTCGTCGACGAGGGCTCGGGCTGGCGGCTGCGGCCCTACACGATCCAGGACTCGGACGGCCTGCAGGACCTGGGGTGCGCCTGCGCACCCTTCCCGAGCCGCCTCTCGGGCGGAGGGGCCGACGTCCACGCGCTGCTTCCCCCGCTGACCGCGGGCACGCAGACCGTCACGGTCGAGCTCCCGGGCCTCGACCCCGTGACCGACGTCCCGGTGACGTGGCGGTGACGGCGGTCGACCGGCGCTGAGGTTCGAGCGGCGCTGAGGTTCAGCGCCGCGGACGCGTGCTGCGCAGCGTGACGAACGCCCACAGGGCGGCGACAGCGGCGCCGATGAAGAAGGCGGTCGCGGAGCCACGCTCGAGCCCGGGGCGCAGGTCGTCCGAGACGCGGACCTGGGTGAGCCCGCCGCCGTCGCACACGATGGTCCCGGAGCGGATGTGGTCGATCCGGGCCAGGTACGTGAGGTCCTCGCCGTCCACGGTCACCGTCGCGAGCGCCGCTCGCGACTCGTCGGGCCCGGCGGGCAGGACGCCGTCGTACGAGCGTGCGTCGCTCAGGGTGCAGGTGACGTCCTGCGCGGAGCCGGCCAGGTCCGGCGCCCACAGGATCACCTCGGGGCGGTCGTCCAGGGTGATCGGCTCACCCGCGGCCCACGTCTGCTCCCACATCTGTGGCGGGGTGTCCACGCGCATCAGGTACGACGTGCCGGCGACGAGGAACAGGACGGTGGCCCCGCACGCGACGACCCCGGACGTCCGGACCGCGCGCCGCAGGTTCCCGCCGGTGCTCACGGACCGGTCCGCCACGTCGCGAGCACGTCGTGCAGCGCGAGCTCGTCGAACAGGTCCACCGGCGCGAGCACCCCGACGGCGACCTGCGTCCCGTCCGGGAGGTCGGCGTAGACCCACTCGGCCCGGTGCGAGACGCGCGTGCCGCCGACGGCGACGTCCTGGAGGTAGGTGAGGTGGTGCGCGGCGTCGGCGCCCGGCCAGGTCAGCGCGCTCGACGCGTCGTCGTCGACGCCGCGCTGCGCGCGTTCCGCCTGGAGCGCGGCGTCCGCCGTGCCGGACGCGTCGCGTTGCGGGTCGAGGTCCCGCGCCACCGAGATCGCGGCGCGCGCGCCGTCCTGGTCGCCGTACCGTGCGACCCACGTCGTCAGGCGGGCGGTCGTGTCCTGCGGCTCGTCGACCTGGGTGAAGCCGTCGGGGACGTCGAGCGTCACGGGTCCCAGCGTGAGACCGGACCAGGTGGCGGGCGGTGCGGTGAGCGGTTCGAGCGCCTGCGCGCCGGCCGGATCGTCGCCGTCGCCGTCGCCGTCGTCGCTCGCCGTCGCCTCGGCCTGCGGGGTCCGGACCGCCGACGTCCCGCCGTCGACCGGCTGCTCGGCCGGCGGCGAGCAGGCGACGAGGACGGCGCAGCACGCGACCGTCAGCACCGCGAGGCCGGGATGGACGTGCCTCATCAGGAGGGCTCCTCGTGGTCGCCGGTCGTGCAGGTGCGGGACGACGCGCACGCTACTGGCAGCCGGACCGGCTGACGAAATCCTGCCCGTTCCAGTACTCGTAGCCGGTGCCGACCCGGGCGGTCTCGTAGTACGACCCCGACAACCCGGCCTCCAGGACCCACTTGGCGTCGACGTTGCCGCCGCGGTCGACGGTGGTCTCCTGCGTGTACTCCTGCACCCAGTAGTGGCCGCGCTGCTTCGCCTCCTCGGCCATGGAGGCGAAGCTGTCGCCGAGGCCGAACAGGGTGTCGGGCGAGCCGAAGCCCAGGGTGTCGTCGTTGATCCCGGCGACGTGGATGCCGAGCCCGTCCGCGATCCGCGCCGCGAGCTCGCGGTCGGCTGCGGTCTCCAGCGGCATCTGCACGCGCGTCTCGGTGTACGTCGGCAGCGTGAGGTCGTCGCCCGAGATCTCCGCGGTGTCGGCGTGCCCCATGCCGACGGTGACCGTGCGGATCGCGACGGGGTTCCCGTCGGCGTCCCGGTCCACCTCGAAGGACGCGCTGCCCGCGTACGACGCCGTCGCGACCTGGTAGTCGTCCATCGACGCCGGGTCGTAGCGGTCGGTCCCGGTCGGGAAGGCGGCCATGGCCGTGCCGTCCGACGCCGCGCTCCAGGAGTCCGTCCGGGTGCCGTCGGCGCGCTCGACCCACCCGACGTAGATGCCGCCCGTGACCTCGGCCTCGGCGGGGGCGACCCCCAGCAGCGCTCCGGCCGAGGCGTTCACCTCGAGCCCGGCGGCGTGGATCGTCTCGACGGGCTCCAGGTGCTCCTCGGGTGCGCTGCCGAACAGGTCGTCCCACAGGTTCCGTGCGATGGAGTCGTCACCGAGCAGACCGGACTTGACGTCGTCGGTGCTCTGGGCCGCGAGGATGCGATCGACCTCGTCGCGGTCCTGGGCCAGGAACACCTCGGCGTCGGAGCCGACGAGCGTGCCGGCCGCGCCCGCGGACGCCCCGAGGCCGTACTGACGCTCACCGTCCTGCCAGGAGACGTCGAACCCGACACCCACCTCGGCGCCGACGCCCGCCTCCGAGCCACGGGTCAGCCGGAACGTCTCGTCGCCCAGCTCCTCGATGAGCCAGGTGCCGCCCCCGTCGACCTGGACCCCGACGGCGATCGACCCCTGCCAGCCGGCGCCGTCGGCGATGTACACGCACTGCTCCGGAGGGATGAAGTCCTCAGGGCCGCGTTCCCCCGAGCTCGCGCACCCGCCGCCGTCGCCGCCCGAGAACGCGTCGGCGATCTGGCACGCGAGCGTGCGCGCGCGAGCCGCGGGGTCCAGGGCCGGGAGGGCGACGAGCACCGCCGTGACCAGCAGCGCGCCGATCGTCAGGATGCCGATGTACTCGACCGTCCCGGCGCCCTCGTCGCGCTGCAGGGTGTCGCGGACGGGCGGTCGTGTCACGGGGGGAACCTACAGGCCGCGCGGCGCCCTCCGGGGGCGTTCACCGCGCCGCGTAGGTCGCCCGTTCGTGGGCGCTGGCCGGGGCGCTCGCGACGAGGACGGCGGCGCCGCCCACCAGCAGCCACAGCACGAGGTCGACGACCATGGTGGCGACCCCGGGCTCCAGGACGAGCTGGGCGGCGTAGGTGCGCCCGTTCCACGACGTCGGGCTGACGGCGTAGCCGAGCGCGAGCCCGAGGAGCGCGCCCGCGCGCAGCTGCGCCCGGGTCGCCTTCAGGAGCCGGGGCCGCACGGCGACCCACGACGCGACGAGCAGCGCGACCGTGACCAGGAGCGCGCGCAGGACGAGGCCCGCCTGGATGTCGTTCGCCTGCTGCGCCACGTACAGCGCCGCGAAGGAGCTGAGCAGGGCGGCGAGCGCCGTGGTGAGCGCCACCTGGGCGATGAGTGCAGGTCGCATGGAGCGGAGTCCTTCGCGGGTCGGGATCACAGGGAGGCGCGAAGGACCGCGCCCCACGGATCCTGTGGAGGCTAGGTCGTCCGCAGGCGTCGCCGATGGGCCCGGGAGCCCAGGCCGGGCCTACCGCTGAACGGGTGTCCGGACCCCTCGGCCCATCGCGGAGCGCCTGCTCGCACGCAGACTGGCGGTGCCCGGCGGGCGCGACGTCAGCCGGACAGGACGAGGAGGAAACACGTGTCGTTCGTGCGGCTGGCGGTCATGGCGGTGATGTACGCCTTCGGGGCGTGCCTCGCGGCCTGGGCTGCGGGGATGATGGCGGTCGCCGGGCTGCCGCTCGTCGCGGCCCTGGTGCTCAAGGCGCTCCTGGTCGCGCTCGTGCTCGTGGTGGTGACCTGGCGCGGGATGGGCGACGAAGGCAACGCCCCCCGCCACGTCGTCCTCGTCGCCCTCGCGGCGACGGTCGGCTTCGCCGCCGACCCGTTCACGTGGGCCGCACGGACGTTCCTGGGGCAGCTCGTGGTCCCGGCGGGGCCGGTGGCGCTCGCCCTGGACCTCGTCGTCTGGCTCCTCGTCGTGGTGGGCACCGCAACCTTGGCGCGCTCGCGCCGGCAGCACGGCCGAGAGGTGGCATACGCATGATGCGACGGTTCAACCGGGCACGTGGGGGCGCGCTGCGCGGTGACGCGGGCGTCGGCACCCTCGAGTACATCGGGATCATCACGCTCGCGGCCGTCCTCATCACGGCGCTGCTGCTGTCGGTGACGTCGCTGCGGGCGCGCGAGCACGTCGCGGCGGCGGCGTGCGCCATCGCCGAGGCGTTCGGGCAGGGCGGCGGCTGCGGCACCGGCCCCGACGAGAACCGCGACCCGGAGGACTACATCCCGCCGGAGGAGTGCGTGGTCTCGTCCAACGGCCAGGACGACAGCTCCTCGGTGACGGTCGTCGTGACCGTCGAGGGCGGGGAGCGGTGGGTCATCGAGCAGCTCGGTGACGGCACCTACCGCCTGACGCGGGCCCGTGAGGGCGGCATCGGCATCGGCGTCGGCGTCGGCTTCGACGTCAGCGTGACGAACGACAACGAGACGTACGGCGTGGGCGCGACCGCGGACGCGAGCGCTGCGATCGTCGTCGGTGGCGGGGAGTCGTACATCGCGAAGACACCGGAGGAGGCCCAGCGGATCCTCGACCACAAGCGCAACGACGAGACCAAGGACCTGTGGTTCGGCGACGACAACCCGCTGCGTGACGGCGCCGACTGGGTCAACGAGCACCTCGGCGGCAGCAACGAGTACGAGCAGCTCGACCCGGACGAGTGGTTCCTCGAGGCCGGCATCGAGGGCGAGGCGTCCGCCGGGGCCACGGCGCTCGTCGCGACGGCGGACGCCGAGGCCACCCTCGAGGCCTACCTGGGCCGCACGAGCCGCAAGGACGGCACGTCGACCGACTACCTGCGGGCGTCGATGGGCATCAGCGGCGGCCTGGAGGGCCACGCCGTGACCGCCTCCGGGTACGACATCTACAAGCAGTTCACGCTCGACGGCGAGGCGGCCGCGGTCATGGAGGTCGACCGGGACGAGGACGGGAACCCCGTCGCGTTCCGCATCCGCAGCGTGACGTCCTGGAACCCGGTCGGCGACGAGAGCTACTCGGGTGCCGGCGGCATCGACGGCGACCCGTCGTACACCGAGCGCGTGGTGGAGATCCCGCTGGAGACGGCCGCGGACCGCGAGCTGGCGACGCGCGTCATGCACGCCGCCGGGGTCCCGTACTACCCGGGGATCACCGACTCGGTCGACGTCCCACAGGCGCTCCTCGACAAGCTGGACCCCGCGGGGCTCGGCGAGGAGCTCGGCGGGGTGGCCGCCAACCGCGGCTTCATCTACGAGCAGACGTACACGACGTCGTCCAACGAGGACGCGGTCAACGCGCAGGGCAAGGTGGGTGTCGAGCTGGGCCTGAACGTCGCGTCGATCGAGAGCACGCGCTCCACGACCGGCTACCGGTACTACGACGGCACCGGCTTCGTCGACCGCCCGGAGTGTGTGGTGTGATCCTCCGTGACGTCTCGACCACCCCCCACCGACCGGAGACGCCCGTGACCGCACGACGTTCGCCCCGCCCGCTGATCGCCGCCCTGCTGGTGGTGCCCACGATGGTCCTCGGCGCGTGCAGCCCGGGCCAGGACGGCTCAGCCGTGCTCGACCCGCAGGAGGCGCCGGCGGACTGGACGTCGCACACGATGGGCCCGATCGCCCTCGCGGCGCCGCAGGACTGGGCGCCGTTCGAGACGGCCGCCGGCGAGAGCGCGGACGAGGCGTACGCGCTGCGGCAGGACGCCGAGGGTCCGGGCACGGGTGTGCACGTGTCGGTGACCCGGCTGCGCTCGCGCGACGCGGCGGCCGCGGTGGCGAACCTGGTCTCGGTGGGGGAGGCGACGCTCGGCGCGCAGGACCCGAGCGAGGAGTTGCTGACCTGGCCGGGCGCCGAGGATGCGGCGTTCCTCTCCTACACCGCGACCCTGCCGACCGACGACGGTGACCTGGACGTGCGGTACGAGTACCTCGTGCTCGACCTCGCGGACGAGGCGCAGGCGGTCGTCGCGGTGATCGCACCCGTCGAGACGTTCGACGCCTCCGGCGCGCACGACGTGCTCGCGTCCGTCACGGTGTCCTGAGCATGGCGGTCTTCACGCGGCGCAACATCGGCCGCACGACGCGGCTGTGGTCGTGGGTCGCGCTGCTCGGCGCCCCGTTCTTCCTCGTCATGGGCCTGCTGCTGGTCTCGGGGACGGGCCCGGGCGCGCAGCGTCCCGTCGAGATGTGGGGCGCCGGGGCCGCCGGCGACGCGGTGGAGCTGCTGCCCTCGGGTCGGACCACGGCCGTGTGGGGGCGCGCCGAGGGCGACGTGACGGGAGTGACGTGCGCGACGAGCCGGTCGGACGGTACGCCCGTGGCCGACCTGGTGGTCGGTGCGCCGGGTGACCGGCCCGGCACGGTCGAGGACGTCGGGGGCTCCGGGTCATGGACGTGGCTCGCGACGACCGAGGGCACGGGCGCGGCCGCGACCGTGACGTGCTCGGGCGGCGGGCTGACGGAGGTCGCGGTCTCGACCGACCCGTCGCGTGCCGGCACGCCGTCGTTCGGCTGGGTCCTGGTGGCGGTGGCTCCCGTCGTCTTCGTCCTGGGTCTGGTGGCCCGCCGCGCGGGTCGTAGCCGCGCGCTGTCGTCCTGACCGTCCCCGTCCCGTCGCCCCGGTCGTCCTGACGCCGGGGGCCCGCCGACCATGGGCCCACGGGTGAGCCCGGGGGCCCGTCGGACGGCGCCGCGCGCTGGCTAGGTTCGGCGCACCGGACGGCGGACGACGACGATGGGGGCTCCTCTCGTGACCTGGGTGATGCGCGCGCTGCGTGCCGACAGCGGCGACAGGGCCGACACCGAGCGCGGCACGGGAACGGTCGAGTACATCGGGATCCTGGTGCTCGCGGCGGTCCTCATCACCGCGTCGGTGGGCGGTGCGTCGTCCGTGACGCCGCACGCGGCGGCGGCGGTGTGCCGGCTGATGGCGGCCCTCGAGGGTGCGGGGACGGGCGGGTGCGACGCACCGGCGCCGGTCACGCAGGCGGACGACGCCGACTACCACCCGGGCGTCTGCATGCTGGCCGAGACGAGCGAGAAGTACTCGGCCGAGGTCAAGATCTGGTTCTTCAAGGTCAGCGACAGCTCCGGGTTCATCGTCCAGGAGTTCTCCGACGGCACCGTCCGCGCGACGCTGACGGACGGTGCGGGCATCGGCGCGAGCGGCAACCTCGGGTCCAAGACGTTCGACGCCGGCAAGCTCGGTGACGGCGACAACGCGGGCGCCGAGGTGAGCCTGGGTGCCGGCCTGAAGTTCGAGTACGGCTCGACCTGGCAGTTCGACTCCGCGGAGCAGTGGGAGTCGATGCGCGGGCAGCTCGACGACTACCTGGTCCAGCAGCAGCAGCTCACGGGCGAGGGCGCCGCGGGCGTCAGCCTGTACCTGTGGCTCACCGACGGCTGGGTCGAGGCCCCGAAGGACCCCCGCATCACCTACGGCAAGATCACGCTCGAGGCCGCGCTGAAGGCCTCCGCGGGCACGCGCATCCCGGGCACCAGCAAGGACGAGAACGGCGACGACAAGCTCATCGACCCCCAGCTGGGCGTGAACGGCTCACTGACGGCCGGCGGTTCGGTCATCGTGATGAACGACGCCGTGGCCGGCACCAAGAGCTACACGTACGAGCTCACGGGCAAGGCCACGCTCGGCGGCAGCATGGTCGTCGGCCACGCCACGGGCGAGGGTGCGGTCACCGGGGCGTTCACGACGACGTACGACAAGGACGGGAACCTCTCCCAGATCGCGTTCAAGTCGCAGTACGAGATCGGCGGCAGCGCGGCCCTGGGGAACAGCACGTTCAAGTCGGCCGGCGGCAAGCTCCAGGAGGGTGAGACGCGGTCCGTGGTGACCACGACCAAGCTCGACGTGACCGCGGAGAACCGGGCGATGGTGCAGGAGTGGATCGACGACAGCGCGACGGGTGCGACCTTCACGCTCCCCTTCGCCGCGATGGTCCCCGAGAACCCGTCGGACGACCCGTTCATGCAGCTGATGTACGAGCAGGCCAAGCTCAGCCAGGTGGAGTACCACAACGTCAAGGACTCCTGGGAGTTCGGCGCCGCCGTCAAGAAGGGCTGGGAGTTCGGGTTCAACGTCACGGCCGAGGAGGCGACGGCCACGAAGGTCGAGGCGGCGTTCCTCGGTGCGCCGACGCAGGACGGCAGCCGGCAGCTCGTCGAGGACACGTTGTGCAGCTGAGCGCCGGGACAACGAAGGGTGAGGTGGGGACGATGCGACGGCTCGTGTGGGCGTGGGTGGCGGGGACGGTGACGTACCTGGTGGTGCTGACGGGGGGTGCCGTGCTCGTCGGTGTCCTCGCGTCCCGCGCGGACGGACCGGTCGCGGCCTGGCCGCTGCTGGTCGTGCCGGCCCTGCTGGCCGGGTCCGTGGCGGTGCCGATCGCGGTGGCACGCACGGCCGCGCGCCCGTCCCGCCTGCGGGGGCTGGCGGCCGTGTCCGTCCCGGCGGTCGCGGCGCTCGGGTCGTCGCTGGCGGCGGCGGCCGAGGCCGCGTCGCGCGCCGACGTCCCGGTGTCGGTGCAGGTGTCCGACGTCGCGCTGCCGGTGCTGCTGCTCCTCGCGACGGGGGCCCTCGGGGGGGTCCTCGCCCACGTACGCTGGTCGCCGCCGATCCGCTCGTCCTACGTCGAGGTGGTGTGACGTGTCCCGTCGTCCGTTGCTGGCCGTGATCGGCGGTGGCCTCCTCGCGGCGGCCGTCGTCGGGTGCTCCGGCCCCCAGGACGCCGCACCCGCGACCCCTGCGGGCTGGCAGCGCGTCGAGCAGGGCGCGCTGTCCTTCGCCGTGCCCGGCGACTGGGTCGAGGTCCCGCAGCCCGACGCGACGTGGAGCATCGGCTGGTCCGACGACGCCGAGCCGGGGGCGACGTCCGTGCTCCTCGTGGCGGCACCGGAGCTGGGCGAGGACGGTGCCGAGCGCGCGCTCGACGCGTTCGTCGCCGGCGCGCAGGTCGGCGGCTGGGGGTACGGCTCGACGGGGATGTCGACGCCGGTCGAGACGCAGACCCTCGAGGTCCGCCGCAACGACTTCGCCTACGACGACGTGACGGGTGTGTTCTGGGCCGCCGCCGACCCCGCGTCGGGGACGAGCGTGGGCCTGCAGCTCACCGGGCGCGACCTGCCGGCGGACGTCGTCGCGGGCATCGAGGAGAGCCTGGCCGTCGTCGACGGCTGAGGAGTCGACGACCGACGTCGGCGGGCAACTAGGCTGGCCCGCGTGACGCAGACCCCCACCGCCACGCCTTCCCAGCCCACGCCCTCCCAGCCCACGGCGCACCGGCCGGTCCTGGTCGTCGACTTCGGCGCCCAGTACGCCCAGCTCATCGCGCGCCGCGTGCGCGAGGCGAACGTGTACTCCGAGATCGTGCCGCACACCGCGAGCGTCGCGGACATGCTGGCCAAGGACCCGGCGGCGATCATCCTGTCCGGCGGCCCGTCCTCGGTGTACGCCGCGGGTGCGCCGTTCGTCGGGCCGGAGCTCTTCGAGGCCGGTGTGCCGGTGCTGGGCATCTGCTACGGCTTCCAGGCGATGGCGCAGGCCCTCGGCGGGACCGTGGCCCAGACCGGGCAGCGCGAGTACGGCGGCACGGCCGTCGAGGTCACGTCGCCCGGGACGGTGCTCGACGGCAGCCCCGACGCGCAGACCGTCTGGATGAGCCACGGGGATGCCGTGCACGCCGCCCCCGCGGGCTTCGACGTGCTCGCGACGAGCGCCGGCAGCCCCGTCGCCGCGTTCGAGGACCGCGAGCGGCGCCTGTACGGCATGCAGTGGCACCCCGAGGTGAAGCACTCCCCGCTGGGCCAGGCCGCGATCGAGAACTTCCTGTACCGCGGCGCCGGCCTGGCGCCCGACTGGAACCCGGGCAACGTCATCGCCGAGCAGGTCGAGCGCATCCGCGCCCAGGTCGGCGACGCGCGCGTCATCTGCGGGCTCTCCGGCGGGGTCGACTCGTCCGTCGCGGCGGCGCTCGTGCAGCGCGCCGTGGGGGACCAGCTCACGTGCGTGTTCGTCGACCACGGCCTGCTGCGCGCGGGCGAGGCCGAGCAGGTCGAGCAGGACTTCGTCGCCGCCACCGGCGTGCAGCTCAAGGTCGTCGACGCGCGCGAGCGGTTCCTCACCGCGCTCGCGGGCGTGTCCGACCCCGAGACGAAGCGCAAGATCATCGGCCGCGAGTTCATCCGCGTGTTCGAGGACGCCGCGCGCGAGGTCGTCGAGGACGCGGGTGCGCACGGCGAGGCCGTCGAGTTCCTCGTCCAGGGCACCCTGTACCCCGACGTCGTGGAGTCCGGCGGCGGCGAGGGCGCGGCCAACATCAAGTCGCACCACAACGTGGGCGGGCTCCCGGACGACCTGCAGTTCCGGCTCGTCGAGCCGCTGCGCACCCTGTTCAAGGACGAGGTCCGCGCGGTCGGCCTGGAGCTGGGCGTGCCCGAGGTCATCGTGTGGCGCCAGCCGTTCCCCGGCCCCGGCCTGGGCATCCGGATCGTCGGCGAGGTCACGGCCGAGCGGCTCGACACGCTGCGCGCCGCCGACGCCATCGCCCGCGAGGAGCTGACGCGTGCCGGCCTGGACCGCGAGATCTGGCAGTGCCCCGTCGTGCTGCTGGGCGACGTGCGCTCGGTCGGCGTGCAGGGCGACGGGCGGACCTACGGGCACCCGGTCGTGCTGCGCCCCGTGTCGTCCGAGGACGCCATGACGGCCGACTGGACCCGCCTGCCGTACGACGTGCTCGCGACCATCTCGACGCGCATCACCAACGAGGTGCCCGAGGTCAACCGTGTGGTCCTCGACGTGACGAGCAAGCCGCCGGGCACCATCGAGTGGGAGTGAGCGGCGCCGTCACGCGGCGGCGGGCGTGCTGACCTTCGAGGTCCTGGCGCTCGTCCTCGTCGCGGCCGGTGCCGGCGTCGCCGTGGTCGGTGTCCTGCTGCTGCGCCGCAACGTGCGTCCGCCGAGCCCGTGGGTCGAGGTCGGAGCGGTCGTCGTGGAGCGGACGGCGTACGTCCGGCCGTCGTCGGTGACGTTCGACTACCCGGTGCCGGGTGGGTGGCTGCGTGCCCGCCGCGTCGAGGGGATGCCTGTGACCACCCGGCAGGGGAAGACCGCGCAGCCGGGGGACTGGTTCATGGTCTGGGTCGACCCGCGCAACCCCGGGGCCGTGCAGCTGTCGGTGGGGGCCTCCGTGTCGACCGTCGGTGGGGTGCTCCTGGTCTTCGTCGGCCTGATGCCCGCGATCGGCGGCCTGTGGTTCGTGACCAACACCCTGGCGCCCGGACGCTGAGCCCTCGCGGCGTGGGGGAGAATCGACCTGCGTCGACGAGAGGACCAGCGTGACCACCGAACCGACCAGCACCCCCACGGGGAGCCCGACCGCCACCCCGCAGGCGCCTGACCCGGCCGCCTGGGCCCGCAAGGCCCGCGGCGCGCTGACGCGCTACCGCGTGATGGCCTGGGTCACCGGCGTGATGCTGATCCTGCTGAGCGTCGAGCTGGTCCTCAAGTACGTCTTCGCGGTCAACGGCTACGACGCGGAGGGCCGGCACGCACCCGTCCTGGGCAGCTGGATCGCCTTCGCGCACGGGTGGATCTACGTCGTGTACCTCGTGACGGTGTTCGACCTGTGGTCGACGCTGCGCTGGCGGCTCGGCCGGCTCGTCACGATGGCGGCCGCGGGCGTCGTGCCCGTGATGTCGTTCGTCCTCGAGCGCCGCGTGCACGCGGACGCGGACGCGCGCGTCGCCGCGGCACTCGCGCCGCGCGCCTGACGCCGGACGGCCGACGCATGAGGATCGTCCACGTCTCCGACTGCTTCGCGCCCCGCACGGGCGGCATCGAGACGCAGGTCGGCGACCTGGCACGGCACCAGGTGCGCGCGGGGCACGAGGTGCACGTCCTGACCGCGACGCTCGGCGAGGGCGGGGAGCGCGGCGGGGTCGTCGACGTCGAGGACGGTGTGCACGTGCACCGCCTCGGTGCGCGGTTGCCCTTCGACCTGCCGGTCAACCCCGTCGCGGGCCCCGGCCTGATCCGGTCCGTGCTGCGCGACGTCCGCCCGGATGCGGTGCACGTGCACGCGGGCGTCGTGTCGCCGTTCGCGTTCGACGGCGTGCGCGTCGCCACCGCGCTGCGGCTGCCGACCGCGATCACGTGGCACTGCATGCTCGACGGTGTCGTCGGCGTCGGGCGCCCGCTCGTGCGGCACACGCGGTGGCGTCGTCTGCCCGCCGCGCTGAGCGCGGTGAGCGGTCCCGCGGCCCAGCGGGTCGCGCAGCTGTTCGACGTGCGCGTCGACGTCGTCCCCAACGGCATCGACGTCGCCACCTGGGCGTCCGACGCCGGTGTCGTCCCCGACCCGGCGCTGCCGCTGCACCTCGTGGCCACGATGCGCCTCGCGCCGCGCAAGCGGGCGGTCCCGCTGGTCGACGTGGTCGCGGCCGCGGCACGCCGCCTGCCGCCCGGCGCGCTGCGCCTCACGCTCATCGGGGACGGGCCCGCGCGCGACGCCGTGCGGGCGCGTGTGGCCGCGGCGGGCCTGGCGGACGTCGACCTGCGGGGACGGCTCCCGCGGCCGCAGGTCCGCGCCGCGTACGCCGACGCCGACGTCTTCCTGGCGTCCGCGCGGCTCGAGTCGTTCGGCATCGCGGCGCTCGAGGCGCGGACCGCGGGGCTGGCGGTGCTCGCGCACGCCGGGACCGGCGTGGGGGAGTTCGTGACCGACGGCGTCGACGGGTTCCTCGTCGCCGACGACGCGGCGATGAGCGACGCCATCGTCCGCCTGGCGCAGGACCGCGCGCTGCTCGCCGCGCTGCGCCGGCACGCGCGCACCGTGCCGCCGCCGTTCGACTGGGAGCACGTGCTGGACGCGGCGGACGCGCAGTACGCCCGGGCCGCCCGGCTCGTCTGAACCGCCGCGGCGTCGCCACGCGCTCCGGCAGGCGTGCATCTACCCCGGGCCCTAGGTCCGGGGTAGCGTCAGTGGTTCACCCGGACGGGTGAGCGCCGTGAGGCGCGTACGGGACCAGGGTCCCACGGGATCGGCCCCACCTGCGACGACGCTGTTCATGTGAGCACATGGCTCACCGGGCCGGACCTCCGGCCACGTGGGGGTCAGTCCGTACCGATCGGGGAGATCGAGATGTCGAACGCAGCAGTCACCACCAAGCCCGCCCACCTCAAGGTGCTGGCGATCATCGTCCTCGCCTTCGGCGCCCTGTTCGCCGTCTCGGGGACCGCCACGTGGCTCCTCGTGGCCGGCAACCTGCGCGCCGAGCAGATCACGGTCGCCGACGACGCCGCCTCCTTCGCGGGTGAGCTCGTCGACACGCCGTGGGAGGCGTGGGCGCAGGCCGACATCATCAACCACCACGCGCTGGAGAGCTCCGGCGGCCTGACCTACGCCGAGCTCGACCGCGAGGACCCGGCCCGCGCGACCGTCATGAACGGCTCGTTCCTGCGGGCGTCGCTGTTCACCTCGGTGCTCGCCTTCGGCGTGTCGCTCCTGGTCTTCGGCCTCGGCGTCGTGTTCATCATCACCGGTGAGGCGCTGCGTCGCATCGCCGCCAAGGTCGAGGCGCCCGTCGCCGTCGTCCCCGCCACCGAGCGCGTCTGAGCCGCCCGATCCCTCGACGGCCCGCCCCGCGGTCCGGTGAGCGGACCGCAGGCAGACCGAGGGCCGGTACCCGTCACGGGTACCGGCCCTCGGTCGTCGGTGCTGAGCCTGCGCTGCGCCCTCCGCGCTGCGCCCTCCGCGCTGCGCCGTGCTCAGCGCTCGGCGGTGCGTCCCCGGCGCAGGCCCTGGACCAGCGGCCCCGCGATCAGGCCGAGGCCTGCGGCGATGAGCAGCACGATCGCGGCGAGCTGCACGTCGATCGTGTACCCGGCGGCGACCAGCAGGACCCCGGCGCCGAGCAGGACGACGATCAGTCCCCACACCACGGTCCCCACCCGGACCCCGGGCCGGTGCTCGTGCCCCGGGAGCTCCGCGGTGCTCGTCGTCGCTGCGTCGTCGGTGATGATGATGTCGTCGGTGCTCATGCTCCGGCCTCCTCGATGATGCGGACCTCGCCGACGCCCGAGCTGATCTCCAGCACGAGGTCGGGCGACCCTGCGGTGGCGTCGTCGTCCTGGAACGTCACGTCCGAGAGCCCGACACCGCTCTGCTCCCTCACCTCGCCGTCCAGCTCCCAGCGGATCGAACCCATGCCGGTGGTGATGTCGGCCTGCACGGCCGCCTCGGCCGGCACGACGACCGTCAGCTGACCCGCGCCGAGCGAGATCGGCACGCGCAGCTCGTCGTCGGTCAGGGGGACGGACGTGAGGTCCAGCCGGAGGGCTCCGGCGCTCACGTCGAACCCGTCGCTCGCCACGGTCCGGCTCGTGACGACGATCTCGTCGTCGGCGCGGTCCCAGCTGCGCACCGACTCCTCCCATTCGGTCTGGTGCACCAGGGCCAGGGGCACCCACACGAGCGCCGCCACGACGGCCAGGAAGCCGACGAACCCGCTGGTGCGGCCCCGCAGGCCGAGCGTGACGATGCCGAGGCCCGCGAGGGCGAGTGCCAGGCCGCCCGCCGTGAGCCACACCGGCCCGTCGTACGCCCCGGTGCGGTCGAGGAGCAGCAGCACGCCGAGCCCGACGACGCTCAGCCCGACGACGGCGCCGATGGTCGCGCCGTCCGCGCTGCGCCGCGGCGGACGCGGCGGTGCCGGGGGGGCGGGTGGGACCGGCTGGTAGCCGTACGGCGGCGCCGGGGGGTACGGGGGCGTCGGGGCGCCGTCACCGGCGGACGTCGCCGGTGCGCCACCGGTCGTCGGCAGGGGGGCGGTCGGGGCCGTCGACGCGTGCGCCCAGGCGCCGGCGTGCGGCGGACCGGCGTGCGGCGGACCGAAGTGAGGACCGAACGGCGGCCCGAACGGCGGCCCGTACGGCGGCCCGCCGGCGGTCGCCCGCGGCACGCCCGGCGGCGGCACGGCGCCGGGCGGCTGCCACGACGCGCTGCCGCGGTTGTGCCGCTGCACGGCCGTGACGACGAGCACGACGAGACCGGCGACGCACGCCAGCCACAGCAGGCCACCGAGGGCGCCGCCGCCGTCCCAGAACCACCACCAGCCGTCGCCGCGGGCGAAACCGACGACGACGAAGGCGAGCGAGCCGATCAGCGCGCCGTTCGCGTCCCCGGCGCCCAGGCGCTCGAGGAGGATGCGGTTGTCCCGGGCGTCGGGGAGCAGCGCCCAGGCGACGCCGTACAGGACGAGGCCGAGGCCACCGATCAGGGCCGTGACGGCCAGCAGGCCGCGCACGATCAGCGGGTCGACGCCGACGCGCTCGGCGAGGCCGCCGGCGACACCGCCGACCCAGCGGTCGTCGGAGCGGTACAGCCCGGTGCGACGCACCCCGACCCAGAAGGGGTGGGGGGCGGGCGGGGGCGTGGTGCCCGGGTGCGGTCCGGGGCCCGTGCCGGGCGTGGGGCCCGGTGTGCCGGCGTCGGCACCGGCGGGAGTCTGCGTGTCCATGGCTCGATCCTGGCCCCGGGTCCGGCACCGCCACATCGGGGACGAGCCCTGAGAGGACCCTGGTCGGACCCCCAGGTCTGCGGGTCGGGCCCCTGAACCTGCCCCTGGGGTGGGCCCGGGCAGCCTGCGGGCGTGTGACGATCTGTGCGTGAGCACCGCACCGTACGGCCTGGCGCCGCCCCCCGGCGCGCCGCCGCGCGTGCGGCTGCCGCTGCGTCGGCCCCCGCAAAGGCGGTGGTTCGCCGGGGTCGCGACCGGGCTCGCGGCGCACCTCGACCTGTCGGTCGTGCTCGTGCGCATCGTCCTGGTCGCGCTGGTACCCGTCGCCGGCGTCGGGCTCGCCCTCTACCTGTTCTGGTGGCTCACCGTCCCGGTGGGGGACCCCGCGGCCGTCGCGGCGGCCGCGCGTCCCAGCGCGCTGCAGCGGCTGGCGCGTCGGCAGCCGCTGCGCGACGACGGGCGACGCATCCCGTGGGCGGAGATCGCCCTGGGCGCGTTGCTCGTCGTGACGGCGGGGGTGCTCGTCGCGATGCGGCTGGGCGCGAGCATCGACGTGACGTGGGCGCTGCCGGTGCTGGTCGTCCTCGTGGGCGTCGCGCTCGCGTGGAGCCAGCTCGACGCCGTGCAGCACGGCCGGCAGGACGGTCGACGCATCAGCGTGCTGCGCCTCATCGGGGGCGGGCTGCTCGCGGGCGCCGGGGTCCTGCTGGTCGCCGGGCAGGCCGTGGGGCAGGGCGTCGAGCCGGCGCTGCTGGCGCAGTCGGCCGTCGCGGCGCTCGCGGTGCTGCTGGGCGTCGGGCTGGTCATGGCGCCGTGGTGGGTGCGGCTCGTGCGCGAGCTCGGGGACGAGCGCGCGGCGCGGGCACGCGAGGCCGAGCGCGCGGACATCGCGGCGCACCTGCACGACTCGGTGCTGCAGACCCTCGCGCTCATCCGGGCGCGCTCCGACGAGCCCGCCGAGGTCGCCCGGATGGCCCGTGCGCAGGAGCGCGAGCTGCGCGAGTGGCTGTACGACGACCGCGCCGAGCCGGGCACGTCGCTCGTCGCCGCGCTGCGGGCCGTCGTCGCCGAGGTCGAGGACTCCCGCTCGGGTCCGGGGGGCGAGCCCGTCGCCGTCGACCTCGTCGTCGTGGGGGACCGCGTGCCCGAGCCCGACACGCTCGCGCTGCTGCAGGCGACCCGGGAGGCGCTCGTCAACGCCGTGGTGCACGGGCGGCCCCCGGTGTCGGTGTACCTCGAGGTCGGGCCGCAGTCCGTCGAGGTCTTCGTGCGGGACCGTGGCGACGGGTTCGACCTGGACGACGTGGGTCCCGACAGGTTCGGCGTCCGGGAGTCGATCATGGGACGCGTGCGGCGCCGCGGCGGCACCGCACGCGTGACGAGCAGCCCCGAGCGGGGTACCGAGGTCCAGCTGTGCATGCCTGTCGGTGGCGGCGGGTCCGGCCAGGGCGTGGACGACGAGAACGAGGAGCGCGACGCGTGAACGAACCGGTCGACGTGGTGCTGGTCGACGACCACCACATGTTCCGTGCGGGCGTGAAGGCGTCCCTCGACGCCCGCGTGCGCGTCGTGGGGGAGGCCGCCGGCGTCGACGAGGCCGTGCAGGTCGTGCACGACCTCGCGCCGCCCGTCGTGCTGCTGGACGTGCACCTGCCCGGCGGGGACGGCGGCGGCGGTGCCGAGGTGGTGCGTCGGTGCGTGGACGTGCCCGGCACGCGGTTCCTCGCGCTGTCCGTGTCGGACGCCGCCGAGGACGTCGTGGCCGTCATCCGCGTCGGTGCGCGCGGGTACGTCACCAAGGCGATCGACCCGCAGGCGCTGACGGACGCGGTGCTGCGCGTCGCCGGCGGGGACGCGGTGTTCTCGCCGCGCCTGGCGGGCTTCGTGCTCGACGCGTTCGGCGCGGCCGCGGGCGACGTCGCGACGGGCGACGACGAGCTCGACCGGCTCTCCGCACGCGAGCGCGAGGTGATGCGGCTCATCGCCCGCGGGTACACCTACCGCGAGGTCGCGGGCGAGCTGTTCATCTCCGTCAAGACGGTCGAGACCCACGTGTCGGCCGTGCTGCGCAAGCTGCAGCTGTCGAACCGGCACGAGCTGACGCGGTGGGCGGCGGCGCGCCGCCTGCTGTGAGGCGCCTCAGGCGGGGGTGCGGCCCGCATCCAGGGCGATGACGACGGACGCGACGATCGCGTCCCACTCGTCGTCGGGCAGCGCCGGCAGGTGGTGCGTCCACAGCGGCATGACCAGTCCGCGCAGCTGGATCAAGCCCTCGGGCCGGGCGAAGAAGAAGATGTGCAGGTGCCCGTTGCCGTCGCCCCAGCGGTGCACGTGCACCCGTCCGACGCCCGGCACGGCGGCCAGCGCGCGCTCGATGCGGACGATCATCCGGCCCAGGTCGGCTGCGCCCGCGTCGTCGAGGTCGCCCAGGTCGCCGTGCGCCCGCGGGTCGAGGATCAGCGTGGGGACGCTGACCGGGCCACCCGCGCTGAGCCGCCACGTGTCGTCGGTCCAGGCGAAGCGTTCGTCGGGGAGGGCGCAGCGCCGGCAGGTGGCCGCGTCCTCGTCGGACCGCGGCGGCTCGGGGACCACGGGGTCCTCGAGGACCCTCAGCCGCAGGCCCTCCCGCTCGAACGGGAAGGTCTCCCAGCCGGCGATGTCCCCGACGGTCGCCCGGCCGTCCGGACCGGCGGCGGCGCGGGCACGTGCGACGAGTGCCGTGACGTCGAGTGCCGCGTCCGTGCCCGGGCTGCCGGTCGTGTGCGTCATGCGTCCACCTCTGCGTCGGTCGGCTCGTGCGGGTCCGCCGCGAGGCTAGCGGCCCGCACGGGGCGCCGCGCCGACTTTCCCGAGGGGCGACACTCTCGTGGGCGACAATCCCGAGGGGAGGACGTGGATCTGACGAGGCGTCAGATCCACTAGGGTGGCGCCCATGGACGTCGTGTACGGGGTGCTCGTGGTGCTCCACCTCCTGGGGTGGGCGATGGTGTTCGGTGGCGTGCTGGCAGGGATGAAGGGGGTGACCCTCAACCCCGGAGCCTTCCACGGCGTCCTCACGGCGCTCGTGACCGGGATCCTGATGGTCGGCCTCGCGTCGTCGGGCGTCGCGGGCCGCGAGCCGGACAACGTCAAGATCGCGGTCAAGCTCGTCGTCGCGCTCGCCGTCACGGCGATGGTCGTGCTCGGATGGCGCAACCCCGAGCGCATCACGCGCGGCTGGCTCGGCGGCATCGCGGGCCTGACGGCCCTCAACGTCGCGATCGCCGTCCTCTGGGACTGACCCCCTCCCCGCCGAGGGAACCCGGCTCCCCGTCTGACGGAGCGGAGCGGGACCGACGTTCCGGTCGGCGGCAGATCCTCCGCCGAGCGGAACCCGGCTCACCGTCCGACCGGCCGGAGCGGGACCGACGTTCCGGTCGGCGGAGGCGGGGGAGAGTCGCTAGCCTCACGTCGTGACGATCGACTGGGCCGGTGAGCTCGACCTGCTCGTGACGGTCCTCGTGGTCGTCGGGCTGGTCGGCGTCGTCGTGCAGGTGCTGCCCGGCGCGTTCCTCGTGGGCGGGGCCGTGGCCCTGTGGGGCGCGTTGCAGGGCACGGGCGCCGGCTGGGTGGTCGCCGTGCTCGCCGTGGTGCTCACGGCCGCCGGCCAGGTCGTCAAGTACCTCGTCGCGGGACGCCACATGCAACGCTCCGGCGTGCGCAGCAGCACGCTCGTCTGGGGCGGGATCGCCGGCATCGTCGGGTTCTTCGTCGTCCCGGTCGTCGGCCTGTTCCTGTTCTTCGTCGGCGCCGTGTTCCTCGTCGAGTGGCTGCGGGCACGCGAGGTGCGCACGGCGTGGCGCGCGACGGTGCGTGCGCTGCAGGCCACCGGGCTGACGATCCTCGTGGAGCTCGCCGCCGCGATGCTCGTGGTCGGCGTGTGGGTGCTCGCGCTCGTCGCGCGCTGAGGGCTGCGGGGTCGCGACACCGCTTCCTTCGAGGAAGGGATGTCGGCGGAGGGGATGTCGGCGGCGGCGCCTACGCTGGGTGGTGCCATGACGTCGTTGTTCGAGAGCCTCTCCCTCCCTGTCCCGGGCCTGCCTGCCCCCGGAGCGCCGGACGCGCGCGCCGCCGTCGCGCGCTCGCACGCCGGGGAGTCGTCCGGCCTGCCCCTGGTCGTGCCGCCGCGTGACGACGACGTCGACCCTGCTGCGGGCGACGACCGGTCGCGCCTCGACGCCGCGGCGACGGAGCGCGCCGCCGCCGACGAGCAGCGCGCGGCCGCCCTGCTCGACGGCCTGAACCCGGAGCAGCGCGCCGCCGTGCTGCACGCCGGTGGCCCGCTGCTCATCGTCGCGGGCGCCGGGTCGGGCAAGACGCGCGTCCTCACGCACCGCATCGCGCACCTGCTGGCGACCCGCCGCGCCCGCGCGGGCGAGATCCTCGCGATCACGTTCACCAACAAGGCGGCTGCCGAGATGCGCGAGCGGGTCGAGCACCTGGTCGGGCCGTCGGCGCAGCGCATGTGGGTCTCGACGTTCCACTCGGCGTGCGTGCGCATCCTGCGGCGCGAGGCCGCGACGCTCGGGCTGCGCACCAGCTTCTCGATCTACGACCAGGCCGACTCGCAGCGGCTGCTCACGCTCGTCGCGCGGGAGCTCGAGCTGGACCCCAAGCGGTACCCGGCCAAGGCGCTGGGTCACAAGATCTCCGCGCTCAAGGACGAGCTGGTCGACCCCGACGCGTTCGCGGCCTCGAACGGCGGTGGGAAGGCCGACGACTTCGACACCGTGCTCGCTCAGGTCTACACGCGCTACCAGCAGCGGCTGCAGCAGGCGCACGCGCTCGACTTCGACGACCTGATCATGCGGACCGTGCACCTGCTGCAGGCCTTCCCGCAGGTCGCCGAGCACTACCGGCGCCGGTTCCGGCACGTGCTGGTCGACGAGTACCAGGACACCAACCACGCGCAGTACGTGCTGGTCCGCGAGCTCGCGGGCGTCGGCGCGCAGGACGACGACGGGGTCGGGCGCGGTGAGCTGACGGTCGTCGGCGACGCGGACCAGTCGATCTACGCGTTCCGCGGCGCGTCGATCCGCAACATCATGGAGTTCGAGGCCGACTACCCGGACGCCACGACGATCCTGCTCGAGCAGAACTACCGCTCCACGCAGACCATCCTCTCGGCTGCCAACGCGGTGATCAGCAAGAACACGGGGCGCACGGCCAAGCGGCTGTGGACGGACTCGGGCGCCGGCGCGCAGATCGTGGCGTACGTCGCGGACACCGAGCACGAGGAGGCGCGGTTCGTCGCCGAGGAGATCGACCGGCTCGGCGACTCCGACGGCGTGCGGCCCGGCGACGTGGCGATCTTCTACCGCGCCAACGCCCAGTCGCGCGCGCTGGAGGAGGTGCTGGTCCGCGTCGGCCTGCCGTACAAGGTCGTCGGCGGCACGCGCTTCTACGAGCGCAAGGAGATCAAGGACGCGGTCGCCTACCTGCGGGCCATCGCCAACCCGGACGACGACGTCAGCACGCGCCGCATCCTCAACACGCCCAAGCGGGGCCTGGGGGACCGCTCGGAGGCCATGGTCGCGGCGTTCGCGGAGCGCGAGCGCACGTCCTTCGGCGAAGGGCTGGCCCGCCTCGACGAGGTCCCCGGCCTCGGCACGCGTGCGCTGACCGGGCTGCGCGCGTTCGCCGCGATGCTCGACGAGCTGCGCGACCTCGCCGCGTCGGGCGCGGGACCGGCGCAGGTGCTCGGCTCGGTGCTGGACCGCAGCGGCTACCTCGCCGAGCTGCGCGCCAGCGAGGACCCGCAGGACGGGTCCCGCGTCGAGAACCTCGCCGAGCTGCACGCGGTGGCCGCCGAGTTCGAGCAGGCCGAGCCCGAGGGCACCCTCACCGACTTCCTCGAGCGCGTGTCCCTGGTGGCGGACTCCGACCAGATCCCCGTGCCCGACGGCGCCGACGACAGCGAGACCGCGGCGTCGGCGCGTGCGGCGGGCGTCGTCACGCTCATGACCCTGCACACCGCCAAGGGACTGGAGTTCCCGGTCGTCTTCCTCACCGGCATGGAGGACGGCACGTTCCCGCACATGCGTTCCCTGGCCGACCCGGACCAGCTCGCCGAGGAGCGGCGCCTCGCGTACGTCGGGCTGACGCGCGCGCGGCAGCGGCTCTACGTGTCGCGCGCCGCCGTGCGCACCGCGTGGGGCGTGCCCAACGAGCTCCCGCCCAGCCGGTTCCTCGACGACCTGCCCGACGAGCTCGTCGACTGGCGGCGCCGCGAGTCCTCGACGTCGCGCCTGCGCGGCGGGTGGGGGTCGGGCTTCGGCACGGGGGGTGGCGGCACGCGAGGCGGGTCGTCGTGGGGTGAGCGCGGCGGCTCGGGGTCGAGCAGCGGCCCCGTCCGCACGCAGCAGCGCGAGCAGCGCGAGCCCCTGCCCCGCACGGGCGCGTCGTTCGGCTCCGCGACGCCGCGCGGCACGGTCCCCGACCTGGACGTCGGCGACAAGGTCACGCACGACTCCTACGGCCTGGGCACGGTGATCGCGCTCGAGGGTGCCGGCCAGAACGCGGTCGCCAAGATCGACTTCGGCACCAACGGCGAGAAGCGCCTGCTGCTGCGCTACTCCCCGGTCACCAAGCTCTAGCCGCCGCCGTCACCCCTTGCCGAGCGCGGTACAGGGCGGCCGAGCGCGGGGGAAACGAGTACCGCGCTCGACGGTCAGGTGCCGCGCTCGGCGAGAGCTCATGCAGGCCAGGGCGGGAGCCGGGGGGCGAGCCACCGATCGACCAGCGGCCCGACCGGCCGTCCCGCGACGGCTGACGCGCACGCGACGAAGCCCGCAGTGTCGACGGTCCCGTGCCGGTGCGTGACGGCCCACGTGCGCAGCAGCCGCGCGAACGCCCCCTCGCCGACGTCGAGCCGCAGCGCGTGCAGGACGAGCGCGCCGCGCTGGTAGATGAGGTCGTCGAACATCCGGTCCGGGCCGGGGTCGGCGATGTCGAGGTCCTGCGGGAGCCGGGCGTGCCGGGCGTGGGACGCGCGGGCGAGCACGTCGGCGCTCGGGCCGCCCGACGCCGCCGACCACAACCACTCGGCGTAGCAGGCGAACCCCTCGTGCAGCCAGATGTCGCGCCAGGTCCCCACCGTCAGGCTGTTGCCGAACCACTGGTGCGCGAGCTCGTGGGCGACCAGCCGCTCCCAGGTGCCCCGGCCGTCGACGTGGTTGGCGCCGAACGTCGACATCGACTGCGCCTCGAGCGGCACCTCCAGGGCGTCGGCGGTGACCACGACCGCGTACTCGGCGAACGGGTAGGGCCCGAACATCGCGGTGAACAGCGTCATCATCTGCGGCTGACGGGCCAGGTCGGCATGGGCGCGTGCCCGCAGGTGCCGCGGCACGTACAGGCGCTGCACCACGGGGTCGGTCGCCAGCAGGATCTCCTCGTACCGGCCGACCTGCACCGTCGCGAGGTAGGGCGCGGTCGGCTCGGGCTGCTCGTAGACCCACCGCACCCGGCCCGCGCTCGCCGTCCGCTGCGTGCGGACGCCGTTGCCGACGACGGTGTACGGGGCCTCGGCGCTCACCGCGACGCGGAACGCGGCCTTGTCGCCCGGGCTGTCGTGGCAGGGGAACCACGACGGGGCGCCGTCCGGCTGCCCGGCGACGATGACGCCGTCGGTGAGCTCCTCCCAGCCGACCTCGCCCCAGCGGCCGACGATCGGGCGCGGCTGACCCTGGTACGTGATCCGCACCGTGAACGCCGCACCGGCGGGCAGCGGGGTCGCGAGGCGCACCGCGAGGTGGCGCGGCTGCTGCCGCCAGCGGGCCGGGCGGGCGCCGTCGACGCGCACGTCACCCACGCGCAGCCCGGCGAGCTCGAGGCGCACCTCGTCGAGCGGGCGCGTCGTGGTGGCGGTGACGACCGCGACGGCGTCGAGCCGGTTGGTCGCGACCCGGTAGTCCAGGTCGAGGTCGTACGACTGCACGGTGAAGCCCGGGTCCGGGCGGCCGGGCAGGTAGGGGTCGGCGTCGTCGGTCATGGGGCGCGTGCGTGCGGGGCGGTCGATGCTCATGCGGGCGCGATGGGGTTGCCCGCCCAGCGCGACCCGGCGGGCACGGCGTCGCCGCGCAGCACCAGCGACGACGCACCTACGCTCGCCCCCGCACCGAGGTGCGCCGCCGGCAGCACCACACCATGGGGCCCGAGGCTCGCGCCCGCGCCGATCCGCACCGTGTCCAGGCTCATGACCCGATCATGGAACAGGTGCGTCTGGAGCACACATCCGCGGTTCACCGTGGCGCCGTCGCCGACCTCGACGAGGTCGGCCTCGGGCAGCCAGTACGTCTCGAGCCACGCGCCGCGGCCGATGCGGACGCCCAGCGCGCGCAGCCACCACGTCAGGGCGGGGGAGCCGAGGGTCGCGGGCCCGAGCCAGGGGACGGCCACGACCTCGGCGAACGTGTCCGCGAGCTCGTTGCGCCACACGAACGAGCTCCACAGCGGGTGCTCACCGGGCTTGATGCGCCCGACCAGCGCCCACTTCGCGAGCACGGCCGTCGTGCACGCGCCCGCGGCGGCCGTCAGCACCGCGACGGGCGAGACGAGTGCCGCGACGAGGACGCCGCGGGTGTCGAGGACGTGCGCGAGCACGAGCAGCATCGCGACCGCCAGCGTGAACGACAGCACGACGGGGACGAACCGGCAGAGCTCCACGAGCGCCCGTGCGACGCGCAGCCGCGTCGGCGGGGCGTACGTGCGCTCGTCGGGGGCGTCCCCCGCGACGCGTCGCAGCCGTTGCGGCGGCGACCCGAGCCACGACGTGCCCTTCTTGGCGTGCTCGGGTGTCGCCGACAGCACCGCGACGAGCCCGCGCGCGGGCACCGCGCGACCGGGTGCGATCATGCCGGAGTTGCCGAGGAACGCACGCTTGCCGATGCTCGCAGGCTCGATGCGCAGGTACCCGCCGCCCAGCTCGTACGAACCGATCAGGGTGTCGTCGGCGAGGAACGCACCACCGCCGATGCGGGTCATCGAGGGCAGCAGCAGCACGGTCGACGCCTCGACGTCCCGGCCGACCCGTGCCCCGAGCGCGCGCAGCCACAGCGGCGTCGCGCTGCTCGCGTACAGCGGGTACAGCTGCGTGCGGGCGTCGTCCATGAGCCGCAGGGTGGCCCACGCCTGCACCCCCTGCGCCGAGCGCACGGGGTAGGCGCCCGGGCGCAGGCCCGTCGCCAGCAGCCGCACCGCGGCCCACGTCGCGACCAGCAGGACGGCTGCGCTTGCCAGCGCGCCGACCGGCAGCAGCGGCAACGCGGCGACGGCCGCCGCGGCGACGTCCGGTGCGGTGCGCGTGGCGCCGGCGACGAGCACGAGGCCCGTCGCGAGCGCGACGAGGGGCAACGTCGCGAGCAGGCCGGCGCCGGCGCCGTACACCGCGAGCCAGCGCCGGCCACGGGGCGGGCGCTGCCGGGGCCAGCGCTTGCGGGCCGGACCCTCGAACACCGCGGGCGACCCGGCCCACAGCTCGCCCGGGGGCACCGAGCCGGTGACAGACGTCCCGGGCGCGACCTCGGCGCCCTGCCCCACGCGGCTGCCCGGACCGAGGACGCTGCGGGTGCCCACGGTCGCGCGCTTGTCGACGCGGACGCGGCCGACGTGCAGGACGTCGCCGTCGAGCCAGTGCCCCGACAGGTCGACCTCCGGCTCGATCGCGCACCGGTCGCCGAGGACGAGGTGGCCGGTCACGGGGGGCAGGGCGTGCAGGTCGACGCCGGCACCGACCCGGGCGCCGAGCGCGCGGGCGTACGCGGCGTTCCACGGCGCGCAGGACAGGTTGCCCGCACCGGCCGCCACGGCCCAGGACTCCGCGAACCACAGCCGCAGGTGCACGCCGCCGCCGCGCGGGTACCGGCCGGGTGCCACGCCCCGCAGCAGGGTGCGCGCGACGAGGACGGTCGAGCCCATGCGCCCCAGCGGGCTCACGAGCAGCACCCAGCCGGCGGCGAACCACCAGCCCGCGCCGGGCACGGACGGAGCCCACGCGACACCGGCGAAGCCGAGGACGGAGGCGGCGCCGAGCGTCCACGTCAGCCACCGCAGCCCGACGAGCACGGCGAGCGGCAGCCCGAGCAGGACCTGGACGACCTGCGCCCGCAGCGGGGTGGGTGACGGGACGTGCATCGCCTCCGGGGTCGCCGGTGCGAGCTCGTCGAGCCGACGCGCGAGGTCGCCCAGCCGCGGGTGCTCGTAGACGTCGGCCACGGTGGCGGTCGGGTAGCGCGCGCGCAGCGCCGAGACGAGCTGTGCGGCGGCAAGACTGCCGCCACCGGCAGCGAAGAAGTCGTCGTCGGGGCCGTGCACGGCCGCCCCGAGCGCCGCGGTCCAGCAGGTCGCGACCCACTCCTGTGTCGGGTCGAGCGCCACCGCGGGTCCCGGCTCCGCACCCGGTGCGCCGACGAGCGGCCACGGCAGGGCGTCCCGGTCGACCTTGCCCGACCCGCGGGTGGGGATCTCGTCGACCACGGCCAGCAGCGGCACCAGCGCGGCGGGCAGCACCCCCCGCAGCGCGACGCGCGCGGCGTCGAGGTCGACGTCCGCGCCGGGCAGCGGCGCCAGGTACCCGACGAGCACCGACGTGCCGGCCGGCGTCCGCCGCACGGCCGCGGCGGCGGCACCCACGCCTGCCAGCGCGCCCAGCGCCGAGTCGACCTCGCCCAGCTCGATGCGCCGACCGCCGATCTTCACCTGGTCGTCGGCGCGTCCGACGAAGACCAGGCCCGCCTCCTCGTACCGCACGAGGTCCCCGCTGCGGTACGCGCGGTCCCAGCCGAGCTCGGGGGCGGGGGCGAACCGCTCGGTGTCGAGCGCCGGGTCGAGGTAGCGCGCGAGCCCGACGCCGCCGATCACCAGCTCGCCGGTCCCGCCCTCGGCGACCGGCACCCCGTCCGGGCCGACGACGGCCAGGTCCCAGCCGTCGAGCGCGTGCCCGATGCGCACGGGGCCGACCCCGTCGAGCAGGGCCGCGCACGCGACGACCGTCGCCTCCGTCGGACCGTACGTGTTCCACAGCTCGCGCCCCGGGGTGGCCAGGCGTGCCACCAGCTCCGGCGGGCAGGCCTCGCCACCGAAGATCAGGAGCCGGATGCCGTCGAGCTGGTCGGCGGACCACAGGCCCGCGAGCGTCGGGACCGTCGAGATGACGCTGATCCGCTGCGCGACGAGCCACGGGCCCAGGTCCATGCCGGTGCGGACCAGCGCGCGCGGGGCGGGCACGAGGCACGCGCCGTGCCGCCACGCGAGCCACATCTCCTCGCACGACGCGTCGAACGCGACCGACAGGCCCGCCAGGACGCGGTCGCCGGGACCCAGTGGCGCCCCCTGCAGGAAGAGCCGGGCCTCGGCGTCGACGAACGCGGCCGCCGACCGGTGCCGGACCGCGACACCCTTGGGGACGCCCGTCGAGCCGGACGTGAAGATGACCCAGGCGTCGTCCTGGGGCTCGGGCGCGGGGGGTGGGGTCGCGCGGGCCGGACCGGGTCGCTCGGCAGGATCGGGCGCGAGGTCGCCCTCCTCGAGGACCCACACCACCCCGGCCTCGGCGAACACGGTGCGCGCCCGCTCCTCCGGGTCGTCCACGTCGACCGGGACGTAGGCGGCGCCGGCGGCGAGGACCGCGAGGATCGCGGTGTAGAGCTCGGCGGTGCCCGAGGGGATGTGGACGCCGACGCGGTCCCCGCGCTCGACGCCCTCGGCGACGAGCCGGGCCGCGCCGTCACGCACCTGCACCGCGAGCTCGTCGTACGTCAGCACGGTGCGTCCGTCGTCCAGCGCGGGCGCGTCGGGGTGCGCCGCGACGGTGGCGTCGAGCACGTCCAGGAGCGTGCGCACCGGCGGCGCCTGGTCGCCACGCAGGTAGGACGAGGTCACGTCGGGCGATCCTGCCACCGGTTCCGCGCGGGACCGGTCACGTTCACGGCGTGGTCGACGGCTCTTCGCCCGGTGTTCATCGCCCGTGCCCCGCGCGCCGGGGTGAGCGCGGCCACAGTCTCTCGATGTCGAGGGACCTGGGTCCCGGCGATACGATCGTCCGGGCGATGCGGCCGCACCGGGCCGCTGCACGCGGTCGACGAGAGGAAACCGAACCAGGTGGACCTGTTCGAGTACCAGGCACGTGACATCTTCGAGAAGCACGGCGTGCCCGTGCTCGGCGGCATCGTCGCCACCACGCAGGAGGAGGCGCGCGCCGCAGCGGAGCAGCTGCTCCCGCCGACCGGTGGCGTCGTCGTCGTCAAGGCGCAGGTCAAGACCGGTGGACGGGGCAAGGCCGGCGGCGTCCAGCTCGCCCGGTCCGCCGACGAGGCCGCCGAGAAGGCCGGCCAGATCCTCGGCATGGACATCAAGGGCCACACCGTCCACCGCGTGATGATCGCGGCCGGCGCACGGATCGCGCAGGAGTTCTACTTCTCCCTGCTGCTGGACCGCGCCGAGCGTCGTTACCTCGCGATGGCGTCCGTTGAGGGTGGCGTCGAGATCGAGCAGCTCGCCGTCGAGCGTCCCGAGGCGCTCGCCAAGGTCGCGGTGGACCCGCTCGTGGGCATCGACCAGGCGAAGGCCGACGAGATCGTCGCCGCGGCGGGCTTCGCACCCGAGATCGCGGCCCAGGTGGCTGACGTCCTGCAGAAGCTGTGGCTGGTCTACGACGGCGAGGACGCGACGCTCGTCGAGGTCAACCCGCTCGTCCTGACCGAGGACGGCCAGGTCGTCGCGCTCGACGGCAAGGTCACGCTCGACGCCAACGCGGACTTCCGGCACGCGGACCACGCGGCCCTCGAGGACACGGCAGCCGCGGACCCGCTCGAGGCGCGTGCCAAGGAGAAGGACCTCAACTACGTCAAGCTCGACGGCGAGGTCGGCATCATCGGCAACGGCGCGGGCCTCGTCATGAGCACGCTCGACGTCGTCGCGTACGCCGGTGAGGCGCACGGCGGCGTCAAGCCCGCCAACTTCCTCGACATCGGCGGCGGCGCGTCGGCCGATGTCATGGCCGCGGGCCTCGACATCATCCTGACGGACCCGCAGGTCAAGTCCGTGTTCGTCAACGTCTTCGGCGGCATCACGGCGTGCGACGCCGTCGCCAACGGCATCGTGGCGGCCCTCGAGATCCTCGGTGACGAGGCGTCCAAGCCGCTCGTCGTGCGGCTCGACGGCAACAACGTGCTGGAGGGCCGGCGCATCCTCGCCGAGGCCCGCCACCCGCTCGTCACGCTCGCCGACACGATGGACGGCGGCGCCGACGAGGCTGCCCGCCTGGCGCACAGCGCCGCCTGAGACCCCCGACGCAGAGAGAAGAACACACCACCATGGCGATCTTCCTGACCGCGGACTCCAAGGTCATCGTCCAGGGCATGACGGGTTCCGAGGGCCAGAAGCACACGAACCGCATGCTCGTGTCCGGCACGAACGTGGTCGGCGGCGTGAACCCGCGCAAGGCCGGCACGTCCGTCACGTTCGGTGACGTCGACGTCCCGGTGTTCGGCTCGGTGGCCGAGGCCATCGCGTCGACCGGCGCCGACGTCTCCGTCATCTTCGTCCCGCCGGCCCACACCAAGGGTGCCGTGATCGAGGCCGTCGACGCGGGCATCCCGCTCGCCGTCATCATCACCGAGGGCGTCCCCGTGGCCGACACGGCCGAGTTCTTCTCCTACGCGCAGGAGAAGGGCGTGCGGCTCATCGGCCCCAACTGCCCCGGCCTCATCAGCCCCGGCAAGTCGAACGTCGGCATCATCCCGGCCGACATCACGGGCCCCGGCAAGGTCGGCCTGGTGTCGAAGTCGGGCACCCTGACCTACCAGATGATGTTCGAGCTGCGGGACTTCGGGTTCTCCACCGCCATCGGCATCGGCGGCGACCCGATCATCGGCACGACGCACATCGACGCGCTCGCCGCGTTCGAGGCGGACCCCGAGACCGAGGTCATCGTGATGATCGGCGAGATCGGCGGCGACGCCGAGGAGCGTGCCGCGGCCTACATCGCCGAGCACGTGACCAAGCCGGTCGTCGGGTACGTCGCGGGCTTCACCGCCCCCGAGGGCAAGACGATGGGCCACGCCGGCGCGATCGTCTCCGGCTCGTCGGGCACCGCGCAGGCCAAGAAGGAGGCCCTCGAGGCCGCGGGCGTCAAGGTCGGCAAGACGCCGTCCGAGACCGCCCAGCTCGCGCGCGAGATCCTCAGCGCCTGACGCGCACCTGAGCACCGCCACCCGCGGCCCCGGTCCCCACGGACCGGGGCCGCGCGTGCGTCACGGGCCCGCGCCGGGGCCGGATCGACCTCTCGCGGGGACGAGGGGGCGACGCGCCGCGGTGGGTCCGGCGACGCGCCGGGGCCACCGGTGACCATGGGCGGGTGCCCACGCCCACCGGACCCGTGCCCGTCGCGGGGCGCGCCCGCCGCGTCCTGCAGGACGACCCGCGCCCGTCGTTCTTCACCTCGACCATCGACGGCGCACCGCGGTGGGCCGTGGGCGTCCTCACGGCCGTGCAGGCCGCCGCGCTGTCCCTGCTGGCGCTGGCGGTACCGGCGGTCGCGGTGTTCGTCGCGACGTCCGCCGACCCCGCCAACGCCGAGGTCGCGTGGACGCGGGCGGTCGTGGTCGCCGCGAACCTGTGGCTCCTCGCGCACGGCGTGCCGGCCGCCCTCGGCGGGACGGTCGTGTCGGTCGTCCCGCTGGGGCTGACGGCGCTGGCGCTGTTCACCTGCTACGCCTCGGCGCGCCGGTCGGGCCACGCGACGCGCGGCGGCGCCGTGGCGTCCCTCGTCGGGTACGCGGGGATCACGGTGCTGGTCGCCCTCGCGGTGGGCGCCGGGGTGGTGGGGCTGCTGCGGGCGCTGCTCGGCGGGCTGGTCGTCGGTGCGCTCGGGCTCGGCGTGGGTCTGCTGCGTCGGCCGGAGTCGCCGCCGTGGGCGCAGGTGGTGGCGCCCGTGCGCGACCGCGTCCCGGCGGCCGTGCTCGTCGGCCTCCGCGCGGGCCTCGTCGCCGCGTCGTCGCTGCTGCTCCTCGCGTCCGTCCTGACGATGCTGTGGGTCCTGGCGGGCCGCGCGACGATCACCGACGTGGTGCGCGGGCTCTCGCTCGACGCTGTCGGCGGCGTGGTCCTCGCCGTGGCCCAGCTCGCCTTCGTTCCCAACCTCGTCGTGTGGGCGCTCGCCTGGGTGGTAGGCCCGGGGTTCGCCGTCGGCGCGGGGTCGCGCTTCGCGCCCGACGAGGTGGTGGCGGGCCCGCTGCCCGCGCTGCCGATGCTCGGCGCGCTCCCCGACGTGGTGGGCGGTCCCGTGCTGCTCGCCCCGCTGCTGGTGCTCGGGGTGGGGGTGCTGGCAGGTCTCGCGGTGCACCGCTGGCTCGAGCCGACGCGCCTGCGGGACGTGTGGGTCGCGGTCGGTGTCCTCGCGGCGTCCAGCGGGATCCTCGTCGCACTGCTGGTGGCGGCGGCGAGCGGGGCCGCGGGCCCGGGTCGGATGGCGGACGTGGGCGCGCACCCGGGGGCCGTCGGCCTGCTGGTCGCCGCCGGGTGCGGGCTGGCCGCGGTGTGCGCGAGCGTCCCGTTCGACTCCCACGTCCGGGCGGCGGCCCGGGGCCGGCGCGCGCGTCGGCGCGGCGGGGCGGACGGGCCGGCGGCCTGAGCCGCCGGGCGGTGCGACGCGTCAGGCGGACGTCGGCGGCGTGCCGACGAACCCCGTGATCGACCGGACGCGGTCCTCCATGTCCTGCTCGAGCTGCGTCGAGCAGCCGCGCTGCGCCTGCTGCGTGAGGGCGCCCGCGCGGCACTCCTGGTAGTCCCGGCGCGCGTCGACGTACAGGAGCGACTGGGCGCTGACCCCCGTCCACGCGACGGACGACACGACGAGGACGACCGACAGCGCCACGACCGGACCGCGGGCCCGTGCACGCACCGCGCGGACCACCGCGAGGATCGCGAGCACGAGGCCGGCGAGCGAGGCGACGGGCGCCAGGAGGAGCGCCGGGTAGGGCGCGCTGACCAGCAGGACCGCGACGAGCAGGCAGGCGGCGCTCCAGGCGGCCGTCCGCGTGGTGCGAGCGACGCCGGCAGGGTCGGGCGGTGCGACGGGGCGCGGTCCGGGCCCGCCGGGGGGGACCGGCCCGGCCGGCCCGCCCGGGGGCACCGGCGCGCCGGGCCCACCGGGAGCCGGGCGCCCGCCCGGTGCGGCGGGCGGCGGGGCGTCCGACGGTGGCCGCGCGGCGCCGCCCGGTGCGCCGGGCAGGGCCTGCCCGGGCGTCGGCTGCCCCGGCGGCGCTGAGTGGTCCGGCGGTGCCCACGGGTTGCCCATGACGCCATTCTCGCGCACGCGGACGGGTGGACGTGCGCGGTCCAGGGCCCGTCGGGCCGGTAGGTTGCGGCGCGTGACGTCCTCCGCGCAGCCCGGTCCCGTCCCGCCCTCGCCGCCGGTCGCGCGGACGCACCGTCTGGTCGTGCTGGTCTCGGGTGCGGGCTCCAACCTCGCGGCCCTGCTCGATGCGCACACCGACCCGGCGTTCGGGGCGCGGGTCGTCGGGGTCGTGGCGGACCGGCCGGGCATCGCCGCGCTCGACCGTGCGCGCGACGCGGGCGTCCCGACGGCCGTCGTCGCCCTGCGCGACTTCCCGGACCGCACCACCTGGGACCACGCCCTGACCGAGGCGGTCGGGGTCTTCTCGCCCGACACGGTGGTGCTCGCCGGGTTCATGAAGCTCGTGGGGGCGTCGTTCCTCGGGCGTTTCGGTGGTCGGACCGTCAACACCCACCCGGCCCTGCTGCCGTCGTTCCCGGGCGCGCACGGCGTACGTGACGCGCTCGCCTACGGCGTGAAGGTGAGCGGGTGCTCGGTGATCGTGGTGGACGACGGCGTCGACGCGGGTCCGGTCGTCGCGCAGGAGAGCGTGCCCGTCGCCGACGACGACGACGAGGAGACGCTGCACGAGCGCATCAAGGTCGTCGAGCGGCGGCTGCTGGTGGACGTCGTCGGCCGGATCGCGCGCGACGGCCTGACGGTCGAGGGCCGTCGCGCGCGACTGGGCTGAGGGGGCGCCCGAGCACTGAGCCGCGCCTCAGCGCCGGGCGCCGACGGGCTGCCCCGCGGGGTGCTCCGCGCGGTGCGCCGCGAGGGTGCGCGTGACGATCGTGTCCCAGCCGGTCGGCTCGAGCCCGAGCACGCGGCGGCTGGCGGTGTCGTCGGTGACGAACGGCTGGTCGAACTGGTAGGCGACCCCGGCGATCTCGCGCATCATCGGGTTCACCAGTCCCAGCAGCCGGACGGCCGCGAGCGGGGCGGGGGAGATGCGGGGGGTCGGCGCGCCGGCGGCCTTGGCGAAGCGCTCGGCGACCTCCCGGTACGTCTGCGGCTCCGGGGAGGGCACGTGCCAGGGCCGTCCCCACGCGTCCGGCAGCTCGGCGGCCCGGGCCAGGGCGGCCGCGAAGTCCGGCAGGTAGGTCCAGGTGTGGGGCCGGTCGGCCGAGGCGATCGGTCGCAGGACCCGGCCGGCGAGCAGCGGGGTGAGCATGCGCGGCCCGGCGTGGGCGTGGGCCTCGGCGCCGGGACCGAGGTAGTCGCTGCCGCGCACCTCGGTGGTCCGCAGCGCGCCGGCGTCGTGCCGGGCGAGCGCGTCGGCCCACATCTGCGCACGCACGCGGCCCTTGGTCTCGCGGCTGGCGAGCGGGTCGCTCTCGCGCATGTGGGGGTGACCGGCGCCGTAGCCGTAGAGGTTTCCCGCGATGACGAGCACGGCGTCGGTGCGCGTCGCGGCAGCCAGCAGCGCGGCGGCGACGGGCGGCCAGTCGGTGGCCCAGCGGTGGTAGGCGGGGTTGACGCAGTTGTACAGGGCGACCGAGCCGCCGGTCCTGGCCGTCAGCGCGTCGGCGTCCGTCCCGTCCACGCGGTGGTGCTCGATGCTGCCGCCGCTCGCCGCCTGGGTCCGGGCGGGGGCGCCGGGCCGGGGTCCGGAGCGGGACAGGACGTGGACGTCGTGCCCCGCGTCGGCGAGGTGCGTGGCGAGCGTGCGGCCGATGGGGCCCTTGCCGAGGATCGTGTGGCGTGCCATGTCGGCCTCCGTCGTGTGAGCACTGCTCTCTGATGGGAGCAATGCTCTGCCCGACGCATCGCCCATGTCAAGAGCGGTGCTCTCGTTTGCGCGCGGTGCTCTCGTCGACGATCCTGAGGGCATGGCCGACGCCACCCCTCGCCCCACGCCGCGCGAGCGCGCCCGCACCGAGCTCATGCACGACCTGCTCGCTGCCGCCCGCGCCCGGCTCGTCCAGGACGGACCCCACGGGCTCTCGCTGCGCGCCGTCGCCCGCGACCTCGGACTCGCGTCCTCCGCCGTGTACCGGTACGTCGAGTCCCGGGATGCGCTGCTCACGCTGCTGGTCGCGCAGTCCTACGACGCCGCCGGGCAGGCGGTCGAGCAGGCTGCCGCGGCGTCCGTCGCCGCAGGTCACGACCCCGCTCGCACGTGGCTCGAAGTCGCGCGCGCCTTCCGCGCCTGGGCGCTGGCGGACCCGCACGCGTTCGAGCTCATCTACGGCACGCCCGTGCCCGGCTACGTCGCGCCGCGCGACACGGTCGAGCCCGCGACGCGCCTGTGGGGCGTCATGGTCGACGTGCTCGTCGCCGCGCAGCGCACCGGAAGCCTGCACCCCACAGGCCCACCGTTCGCCGCCGAGGGCGTCGTCACCGACGACGTCCTGGCGTTCGCGGTCGCGCACGACCCGGCCGCCGCGGTGCTCGATCCCGCCGGCGCCGCCCGCTGCCTCACGATGTTCGCGATCCTCGTCGGGGCGCTGACGGCCGAGCTCTTCGGCCACCTCAAGGGCATCGCGGACGACCGGGCGCGCGCGTTCGACGTCGTCGTCGCGACCGCGGCCGTCGGCGTGGGCCTGCACGTCGACCTCGCCGAGGCCTGGGGCGAGAGGGGCGACGCGCGATAGGCTCGACCCGGTCGTGACTGGCGCAGGTGGAGGACCACCGGGGAGCGACCGAGCCCCACCCCTGTCATGTGCACCGCCCGCCTGGGTGCCTGGGTCCTTGCCGAGGTCCACCCGGACCACCGACCGACCCTCCGAAGGTGTGCCATGACGCACGACCAGACCCCCCTCGCCCCCGTCGCCGACCCGACGTCCGACGCCACGCGCCGCCCCGTGCGCCGCGCGCTGCTGTCGGTCTACGACAAGTCCGGGCTCGTCGAGCTCGCCACCGCGCTGCACGCCGCAGGCGTCGAGCTCGTCTCGACGGGTTCGACCGCCGCGACCGTCGCCGCCGCGGGGGTGCCCGTGACGCGCGTCGAGGACCTCACCGGGTTCCCCGAGTGCCTCGACGGGCGCGTCAAGACGCTGCACCCGCGCGTGCACGCCGGGATCCTCGCGGACACGCGCCGCCCCGAGCACGTCGCCCAGCTCGACGAGCTCGGCGTCGCCGCGTTCGAGCTCGTCGTGGTCAACCTCTACCCGTTCACGCAGACCGTCGCGTCCGGCGCGGACGTCGACGAGTGCGTCGAGCAGATCGACATCGGCGGGCCCTCGATGGTGCGTGCCGCCGCCAAGAACCACCCGAGCGTCGCCGTGGTCGTCGACCCCGCGCGCTACGACGACGTGGTCGCGGCCGTCGCCGCCGGCGGCTTCACGCTCGCGCAGCGCACGCGGCTCGCCGCGCAGGCGTTCGTCCACACCGCCACCTACGACGTCGCGGTCGCGTCCTGGATGGGCAACGTCGCCACGTCGACCGACGAGGTCGACGGCGTCGCGACGGGCTTCCCCGCCTGGGTCGGGGCGACGTGGGAGCGCGCGGACGTGCTGCGCTACGGCGAGAACCCGCACCAGCGGGCGGCGCTGTACACGTCGGGCTACGGTGCGGCCGGCATCGCGCAGGCCCGTCAGCTGCACGGCAAGGCCATGAGCTACAACAACTACGTCGACGCCGACGCCGCGTGGCGCGCCGCGCACGACCACGCGGACGCCGCGACGGTCGCGATCGTCAAGCACGCCAACCCGTGCGGCATCGCGATCGGCGCCGACGTCGCCGACGCGCACGCCAAGGCCCACGCCTGCGACCCCGTGTCCGCGTTCGGCGGCGTGATCGCCACCAACCAGCAGGTCACGCTGGCGGCGGCCGAGCAGATCGCGCCCGTGTTCACCGAGGTGGTCGTCGCCCCGGGTTTCGACGACGACGCGCTCGCGCTGCTCACGCAGAAGAAGAACATCCGCCTGCTCGTCGTCGACGCACCGCCCGCGGCGCAGGTCGAGACGCGCGCCGTGTCCGGGGGGATGCTGCTGCAGGCGGTCGACCGGATCGACGCCGCCGGCGACGCGCCGGGGGAGTGGACGCTGGCGGCGGGCGAGCCCGCCGACGAGGCGACGCTCGCCGACCTGGCGTTCGCGTGGCGGGCCGTGCGGGCCGTGAAGTCGAACGCGATCCTGCTCGCCGACGCCGGTGCGTCCGTCGGCGTCGGGATGGGCCAGGTCAACCGGGTGGACTCGTGCCGGCTGGCCGTCGAGCGCGCCGACGCCGGTGACGCCGGGCGGGCGCGCGGCGCCGTCGCCGCGTCCGACGCGTTCTTCCCCTTCGCCGACGGCCTGCAGGTGCTGCTCGACGCGGGCGTGCGCGCGGTCGTGCAGCCCGGGGGGTCCGTGCGCGACGAGGAGGTCGTGGCCGCCGCGGCCGCCGCCGGCGTGACCCTCTACCTCACGGGCACCCGCCACTTCGCCCACTGACCCGCGTCGACAGCGACCGGACTGCTCTCTCGCGGGTGAGGGGCGGAGCTGGATTGCTCTCTCGCGGGTGAGGGGGGTGGGCTGGATTGCTCTCTCGCGGGTGAGGGGGGTGGGCTGGATTGCTCTCTCGCGGGTGAGGGGGGTGGGCTGGATTGCTCTCTCGCGGTGAGAGAGCAATCCAGCACCGGGTCTAGGTGCGCAGGAGGGTGCGCAGGTCGTCGGGCAGGGGGGTGGCCGGGTCCCGGGGCAGGTCCAGGCGCGGGAGGTCCGCGCGGGCGAACAGGCGCCGGGCCGCGCCGACGTCGCGCGGGCGGTCGACGACGAGCACGCCCGTCACGACGTCGCCGCGGGACCACAGGGCCGTCCAGCCGGCGCCGGTGGGATCGCCCAGCACGCGCACCGCGTCGTCGGGGGAGGGCAGCCCGAACATCGTCACGTCGTGACCGAGCTGCGTCGAGAAGACGTACGGCGCGGGCTCGGGGCGGTCGAGCGGCCGGCCGAGCAGGTGCCGGACCAGCACGTCCGGCCCGTGCATCGCCTCGTCCCAGTGCCCGCCGGGCACCCAGCCGTGCCGTGCGGACCGGCGGACGGCGACGTCGCCGACGGCCAGCAGCCCCGGCAGCGGGCCCGCGGCGCCGAGCACGCGGTACGACGCGTCCACGGGCACCGCCCGGCCGCGCAGCGGCAGCGTCTCGCCGAGCCACCCCGTCGCCGGCAGGGCACCCACGGCGACGAGCACCGCGTCGGCGGGCAGGTGCGTGCCGTCGGCGAGGTGCACGCCCTCGTCGTCGACGCGGTCGACCTGCGCGCCGGTCCGCAGGTCGACCCCCGCCGCGGCGTACCAGGGTGCGGTGAGGGCGCCGATGCGCGCGCCCAGCGCCGTGCCGAGCGGTGCGTCGCGCGCCTCGAGCACCGTCACGTCGTGCCCGGCGGCGGCCGCCACACCCGCGACCTCCGCACCGATCCAGCCGGCACCGACCACGACGAGCCGCCGCCTGCCGGGCGTCAGGGCAGCGCGCAGACCGTCGGCGTCGGCCGCCGTGTGCAGCGTCCGTGCCTGCCAGCCGGGGACGGCCACGGCGTGCGCGCCGGTCGCCAGGACGACGCACGCGGCCCGTACGTCGCCCTCGTCGGTGCCCACCACCGCGCCGCCGTCCGCGAGCGGGTGCAGCCGCCGGGCGGGGCGTGCCAGGTGCACCTCGTCGGCGAGGGCGTGCAGGTCGTGCCCCAGGTCGTCGGCGAGCCACGTGGGCGACGGGCGGTCCAAGAGGTGCTTGGACAGGGGCGGCCGGTCGTACGGCGCGAGGCCCTCGGCGCCCAGGACGCGCACGCGGCCGTCGTAGCCGTGGTCCCGCAGCGCGGCCACCGTGCGCAGCGCGGCCAGGCCGGCGCCGACGACGAGCACGTCGGCGGGCGGGACGGGAGGGAGCGTGTCGGACGTCACGAGGTCACCGTAACGAGGAGCGCGCGGCGCTACGCTGGGTCCGCCGCGCGCAGCCGCTGGACGCACGTCCGCGAGCGGTCCGTCCGGTCGTGCCGGGCCGGCGCGGTTCGACGAGGCGGACGGAGGCCACGCACGGATGTCGACGCCAGCGCGCACGCCCGCCGCCGGACTCCCGGGCCCCGTGTGGCCCGCACGGCCCGTACCCCCGACGGTGCGCACCCCCGGCGAGCGCGTCGCGAGCCCCGCGGCACCCCAGGTCCGCCCGGCGCCCCTGGCACACCGCAGTGCCGCCCCGGCTGCCCCGCCGGCACCGCCCGCCGCCGGCGCACCTGCCGCGCCCGTCGTCCCCCCGTCCGCGCCGGGCGCCCTCTCCGCGCCGGTCGCCCTCTCCGCGCCGCGGTCGCCCGACGACGCGATCACCGCGGAGGAGCGGGCGCTCGACCCGCGCAGCATCGCGCGTGCGTCGCTGGCCGCGGGCCGCAACACCTCGCTCTGGTGGACGCTGACCGGCATCGGGGCCGCTGTCGGGGCCGCCTTCGTGGCGGACGCCGTGGTCGGTGCGATGGCGCTCGCGGCCCTGCTGCTGGTCTACGCCGTGGTCCGTGCCGTCGGACGGCCGCCCGGCCCGGTGGCGGTCGCGGTCCGCTCGAAGCCGCTCGACGTCACCGTCCTGGTGGGTGCGGCGATCACGCTCGTCGTGCTGGCGTCCGTGCTGCCCGCCGGCTGACCCGCCGCCCCGCCGACGTGCGAGAGGCCCCGGGAGCAGCGCTCCCGGGGCCTCTCGTCGCTCAGGGTCAGCGGTCGACGACGACCACGTCCTCCTCGGCGACGTACAGCTCGTCCTCGGCGAACAGCGAGTCCTCGACGGGCTCGGCCGCGAACGCGCGGTAGACGAGTGCGGCGATGGCGGCACCGAGCAGCGGCGCGACCCAGAAGAGCCACACCTGCTGCAGCGCCCAGCTGTCGGAGAAGATCGCGGCGGCGAGCGAGCGCGCCGGGTTGATCGACCCGTTGGTGACCGGCATGGCCAGCAGCAGGACGACGGTGAGCGTCAGGCCTACGGCGAACGGCACGTGCGCCTTGTTGGCGCGGCGGTCGGTGGCGCCCAGGATGACGCCGACGAACACGGCCGTCGCGATGACCTCGACGAGCAGCGCGGAGACGAGGCCGAACTCGACCTGGCCGCTGGACAGCGTGGCCAGCGGGGAGTGCTCGCCGAACCCGTTGGCGGTGCCGCTGAAGAACGAGCGGACCGTCGCCTCGCCACCCTGGGCGACCAGGGCCGGCAGGGACGACGGGATCGTGAGGAACAGGACGGCGGCGGCGAGCGCCGCGCCGACGACCTGGGCCAGCCAGTAGGGGAGCAGGTCGCGGAACGGCGTGCGGCCCGCGAGGCAGGCGCCGAACGTCACCGCAGGGTTGAAGTGCCCGCCCGAGACGTGGCCGACGGCGACGATGCCCGCGAGGGCGGCGACACCGAAGCCGAGCGCGACACCGAGGCCGGCCCCGGTGTTGCTGAACGCCGAGTACAGCGCGATGCCGACGCCGACGAGCACCAGGAAGAACGAGCCGAACACCTCGGCGCCGAGGCGTGCGACCAGGCCCGGCCCGGCGGCGACGACCGTGCCCGCGGGCAGGACGTACGTGTCGTCCTCGTCGTCGAGGGCGACGGGCGCGGGCCGCTGCGGTGCGGCGGGCGTCTCGACGACCTCCTCGACGACGATCTCCTCGACGACGACCACCTCGACCGGCTCGGCCGCCGGCGCGGCGGCGGGCGTGGCCGTCTCCTGCGGCGTCGTCGCGGCAGGGGTGGCGGGGGTCGCCGTGTCGTCCTCGGGCACCGGGGTACCGTCGGGAGTCTGCGGGTTCTGCTGGGACATGTCGGTCCTGTCGTGTGAGGTGGGGGAAGCCACCGGTCGGTTGCGGTGCCGCCGCACCGCGCCCGGCGGGCCGGGCGAGGTGGGGCGACACGGGGCGAACTACGCACCGCCCAGCATGCCAGCCCACCCTGTGCGCGCGCAGGAAGTGGGCCCGACGCGGGTGACGGGCGCCGTCGCCCGGGCCGAAGTATCTCGATGTCGAGTAAACTCGTCCCGACACCCACGGCACAGGAGGCAGGCCCCGCATGGCGAAGATCAAGGTCGTCGGCCCGGTCGTCGAGCTCGACGGCGACGAGATGACGCGCATCATCTGGCAGTTCATCAAGGACCGCCTCATCCACCCGTATCTCGACATCGACCTGCGCTACTACGACCTGTCGATCGAGAACCGCGACGCCACCGACGACCAGGTGACGATCGACGCGGCCCACGCCATCAAGGAGCACGGCGTCGGCGTGAAGTGCGCGACGATCACGCCCGACGAGGCCCGCGTCGAGGAGTTCGGCCTGAAGAAGATGTGGGTCTCGCCGAACGGCACGATCCGCAACATCCTCGGCGGCGTGGTCTTCCGCGAGCCGATCATCATCTCGAACATCCCGCGTCTGGTCCCGGGCTGGAACAAGCCCATCATCATCGGACGGCACGCCCACGGCGACCAGTACAAGGCGACGAACTTCAAGGTCCCCGGCGCCGGCACGCTCACGATGACGTACACCCCGGCCGACGGCTCCGAGCCGATCCACCAGACGGTCGTCACGTACCCCGACGGCGGCGGCGTGGCCATGGGCATGTACAACTTCAACGACTCGATCCGCGACTTCGCGCGCGCGTCGTTCGCCTACGGCCTGCAGCGCGGCTACCCGGTGTACCTGTCGACGAAGAACACGATCCTCAAGGCGTACGACGGTGCCTTCAAGGACATCTTCCAGGAGGTCTTCGACGCCGAGTTCGCCGCGGCGTTCGCCGAGGCCGGGCTGACGTACGAGCACCGCCTCATCGACGACATGGTCGCCGCCGCGATGAAGTGGGAGGGCGGCTACGTCTGGGCGTGCAAGAACTACGACGGTGACGTCCAGTCCGACACCGTCGCGCAGGGCTTCGGCTCGCTCGGCCTCATGACGTCCGTCCTCATGACGCCGGACGGCAAGACGGTCGAGGCCGAGGCGGCCCACGGCACGGTGACGCGCCACTACCGCCAGCACCAGGCCGGCAAGCCGACGTCGACCAACCCGATCGCGTCGATCTTCGCGTGGACCGGTGGCCTCAAGCACCGCGGCAAGCTGGACGGCACCCCCGAGGTCACGCAGTTCGCCGAGACGCTCGAGGACGTCGTCATCACGACCGTCGAGAGCGGCAAGATGACCAAGGACCTCGCGTCCCTCGTCGGACCGGACCAGGCGTGGCTGACGACCGAGGAGTTCCTCGCGGCCCTCGACGAGAACCTGGCCGCGCGCCTGGCCTGACCGGCCGAGCACCGCTCGCACCACGACGGCGCCTTCCGCACAGGATGGCGCCGTCGTGCGTCGTCCACAGGGACGGTGCGCGCCGACGCGCTCCTTCGCTAGCCTGACGGGCGCACGCCGCGACTCGGGCGTTTAGCGGACGGTCGGCGGACGGGGGCGCGGTGACGACGCAGGCAGGACCCGACCCCGACGACCTCCTCGGCGGGTCGACGCCGGTCCGCCGGGTGACCTCACCCCCGCAGGCCGTCGAACCGTCGGTCCACCGCATCGGCCGCGTCCAGGTGGTCGCCGGCGTCGTGGTCCTCGTGCTGGTCCTCGGCCTCGGCGGCGCGTTCGCCTGGCGGCAGGTCCGCGGCACCCCGGCCGACCTGAGCGTCGGCGGCGCCCCGGTCGCCAACGCCGCGGCGCTCCTCGCGGACGGCGCGGACGTGATGCGCCGGGTCGTCGCCACCGACGGCGGCACGATCCCGGACGGCGCCGGCTGCTGGTTCGCGCCGCGCGCCGACGGCGCGCCCGCGACGGCGGGGCCTCGCGTCGCCTGCGGGCCTGTCCGCCTCGGGGTGGCCGGGGACGACGAGCGCTGGCTGGTCGACGAGCCGCAGTGGTCCACCGGCGTGGACGGGCAGGGCGGGGCGCGCGCGACCGGGGTCTTCGACGGCTTCGACGGGGTCGCGGACCTGCGCGAGCACCTGCTGCGCCGTCCGGACGGCGCGCGCCCGCCCGCGGGTGAGCCGACGCTGGGCACCGACGGGCTGCGCACGGAGAACGGCCGTGTCCTCACGAACGCCGCGAGCGTGCTCGCCCAGGTCGAGCGCTCCTTCGCGGCCGCCGCGCGCACGTCGGGCGCCACGACGTCCGACGACGCGCAGTGCTGGCTCGGGGCACGCGAGGCGACACGGGCCGGCGTCACGGTCCAGCTGTTCACCGAGCGGGTCTGGTGCGGCCCGGTCCTCCTGAGCGACTCCGGGCCGACGGAGTTCTGGACCACGATCCAGGTCCCGCTCACGGTGGGCGACACCCTCGTCGAGGCCGTCGCGAGCGAGCCGACGTTCGACCGGGTCGACGACACCCGCGCCCTCGAGGACGGCGTCGTCCTCGTCCGGCCGGACGGTGGCACCGCCCCGACGTCCACCGGCGACCTCGAGCCGCCGCCGGGCGACCCCGTCGCGCCGGGCACCGTCCGGGTGCTCGCGGCGCTGCCGCCGGACCCCTCCCTCGAGCTGGTCGAGCCGGCCGACGGGCGCCTCGTCACCCCGGCGGTCTCGTTGCGGATCACCGGCCTGGGGCGGACGCCGACCCTGGGAACGGGCGTCGAGGGCATCGCCGCCCCCGCGGAGGAGGAGCTCGTCGTCGCGACCTTCGCGGTCACCCGCCCGGACGACGCGCCGTCGGCCCGCGGCACGGCCACCGTCGTCGCTGACGGCGTCCGCCTCGCGGTCCCCGACTTCGCCACGCTCGCCGACGGTGCGGCGATCGTCGCGTCCGTCCCGCAGGGTGCGCAGGACATCGTGCTCGAGGTCCTCTTCGAGGACCGCGTCCAACGGATCTCCCTCGTGACGGGCGAGCGAGCGGCCGGCGCACCGGCCGTGCTCTACCGGGAGCGCACGTCGGTCGGCGTCGGTGCTCCCATCGCCGTCGAGGTCGTGCTGCCGGCCGGCGACCCTGCCCGCGCATCCGGCGCCGTGGCCGAGGCCGCGCTCAGTGCGTGGCACCCCGATCGCGGCTGGTCGGACGACGGATCCGCCTACCTGACGATCCTGGTGACCGACTGGTCGATCACCGAGCCGTGCTGCGACGCCCGCGGCCTGGACGTGACCGCCGCGTGGTCGCTCGACGTGGGCGACGCCGTCCTGCCGGTGCTCGACGCGGGCGTGAGCGGCACCGACGTGACGCTGCTGCTCGCCGTCCCGGAGGACCTGGTCGCCGCGACGCTCGTCCTGGACCTGACCGCCGCGTTCGAGGGTGGACCCGCGTCCGCCCGCGCCACCGCACCCCTGGAGCTCGCTCGATGAGCGACGACCGTGACGCGCTGCTCGGGCCCGGCCCGGCGGACCGCCCGGCGGTCTCCGCGCCGTCCGCGGCCACCCGGACCGTGGACGGCACCGGCACCGGCACCGGCCCCGGCTCCGGCACCGGCTCCTGGCGCCGCGTGTGGCCGGTGCTCGTCTCGGGTGGTGTGTTCCTCTCGAGCGGTGCCGCCCTGGTCGTCTACATCCTCACGGGGGCGCCGCTGGCGCTCGTCCTCGCGGTCCTCGTGCTCGTCGGCACGCTCGTGACGTACGCCGCCCTGCACACGGACCCCGTCCGCCGGGCGACGTGGCTGCGCCGGGTGCGGGTCGGCGTCCCCGCGGGCCTGGTCGCCACGGCGGCGTACGACGGCAGCCGCTGGCTCATCGCGACCCTCGTCGACTGGCACGTCTCGCCGTTCAAGGCGTTCCCCTTCTTCGGCCAGGCACTGCTCGGCGAGGCGGGCGAGGACCTGCACCTCGGCGCCGGCATCGCATTCCACCTGCTCAACGGCATCGCGTTCGGCATCGCCTACGTGGTCTGGTTCGGCCGCCGCCCGGTGTGGGTGGGCATCGCGTACGCGCTCGGTCTGGAGGCCTTCATGCTCGCGCTGTACCCGGGCTGGCTGGACATCGCCGCGCTGGCGGAGTTCACGCAGATGTCGGTGCTCGGGCACGTCGTCTACGGCACCACGCTGGCCCTCATGGCGCGGTGGCTGCTGCGCCGCGGGGACGTGCGTGACCTGCGCGGGAGCCTCGCCGCATGAGCGCCGACGTCCTGACGGGCCTCGTGCGGTGGGCCGACCTGCAGTGGGTCCACCTGCCGCGCCGGCTCATGCTGCGCCTGCCGAGCACGCGCGGGATCGCCGGCGACGGTCACGTCGTCGTCACGGTGCCGCTGCTCGCGGCGGTCCTGCCGGCGTTCGCGGTGCTCACCGGGCTCGTCGTCGGACTGGACCGCCTCGGGTACGACGACGTCTACACCGAGTCGGTCGTGCTGCTCGCGGTCCTGGTGGGGGTCGGGTTCTTCTCGAGCCAGCTCGGCGTCCTGATGACCGTCGCGTTCTGCGTCGGCGACTTCCTCACGGCCGACCGGTACCCGGGCGTGGCGTCGTCGTCCTCGGTCTGGTTCAGCGGGGTGCTCGGGACCGGGCCGCTCGCGACCGTCGCGCACGGGTGGCTGCCGCGGCTCATCACGTACCTGCTGCTCGTCGCGGGCGTGGTCGTGCTCCCGCGGGCCGCACGCGCCGTGGTGGCGACGGTCGGCCGACGTCGGCAGGTGCCGCCGCTGGTGGCGTGGCCGGTGGTCAGCGGCCTGGTCACGGTGATCGCCTGGCTGGGCACCGACGCGTGGGTCGCCGCCGCGCCGACGCTCGTCCGGCCGCTGTTCACGTGGTCGGCGCCGGGCGGGCAGCCGACGGTCCAGGCGGTCGCGACGCTGCAGGAGACCGGGCACGTCGTGGTCGCGGCCGCCGTCGTCGGCACGCTCCTGCGGCAGCTCTGGCTCGGCGCGGCGATGCTGCCCGGACCGGTCCGGGCACGGCTGCTCGCCGCGGAGAGCGGCGACCCGGGCGGCGCCGCGGCAGCGGCCGCGGACCGCGGCGGCGGTCGCACGACGACGCGCGGGTCGTGGGCCGGGAGCCGGATCGCAGCCGCCGTGGCGACGTCGGCACTCGCGACGCTGACGATGGCAGGGATCCTCGAGCAGCTCTGGCTCTGGATCGCGGCGTTCGCGCTGCTGCTGTGGATCCGGCTGGTGCGCACGGCGCCGCGGCCGCCGCCCTGGCTCGAGCGCTGGCGTCGGGTCGCGTCCGTCGTGCCCGCCTGGGCGCGCCTCATCCTCCTGTGGCTGGTCTCGCGGGTCGCCGTCGAGGCGATCTCCAACGACGTCATCGGCAGCTACACGGCTCTGGGCGTGTTCGTCCTCGGCTCGCTGCTCGTGGTGTTCCTGGTCTTCCCCGGCGAGCCGCAGGCCGACGAGGACGCACCGGCGCACGAGCCGGCGCCGACGGAGGGACCGCGGTGACGGGCCGACGGCTGCGCCCGCCGTGGCGGCGTCGGCTGCGCGTGCTCCAGCTCGGCGCCGGCGTGTGGACGACGGTCGCGCTCGTCGAGGTGTTCACCGCGCACCCGGCGGCCGCCGACAACTGCTCGGTGTTCACCGACTGCTTCGGCGTCGCCAACTCGGCCGTCGAGGCCGCGTTCGGTCTCGCCCTGCTCGCGGCGCTGTCGATGGTGCTCGACTTCGTGCCGGTCGTCGGCACCGTCAAGGGCCTTGTCGAGGCGGCGACGGGACGGGACCTGCTCACGGGGCAGGAGCTGGCGGCCTGGGAACGCGCACTCGGCGTGCTGCCCGTGGTCGGTGGGTTGGCAGCGCTCGGCGGGCTCGGGCGCCTCGCGCGTGTCGCGCCGGACGTGCCGACCCGCCTGCCGGATCCTCCGACGACCCCGCCGCGCGTCCGCGGTGAGCCACCGCGCGTCCCGACGCCGACCCCGCCACGCCCGCCGGGGTCGCCTCCGACCCCGCCACGCCACGCGCCCATCAGGGGGACGTCGTACCCGTACTCCGGTCCGAGGGTGCAGCAGTACCGGCAGCCGGGAACCTCGCCGTCGACGCGTCGGACGCTGTCGGAGCAGATCGGTGAGGACGGCGCCCTGCGGTACCTCCAGGACGTCGGCAACGACCCCCGGCTCACCATCCTGAGGCCGACGTCGTCGGGCCAGGTCCAGTCGCTCGTCACCCAGGTGGACGACGGCGTCGCATGGAACCACGCCGTCGCCTTCAACGGGCGCAACGTGACAAACGTCGTGTACTTCGACGGGGACACCCTGCACATCGTCGAGGCCAAGGGGGGCAACGGGATGTACATCGACCGCGAGTCCACGTCGGTCCTCGGGTCCGGCCAGAGGATCAACCAGACGCACCCTGAGTACCCTCGGGACGTCGCCGGGGACATGGCGACCTCGCCGCTGCAGGACGGCCGCAACGAGCTCGGTGAGCTCATCGAGCGGATGTACGCCGAAGATCGCGTCCGCTACGTCGGGGTGCGCACCGGCCCTCGCGCCGAGCTGTTGAACGGCAACCCCCAGACCGTGGTGGAGCACGTCATGAAGGAGCCGCACCCATGACCCGTCCGTACCCTCACCGACCCGACCTCGCCTTCGCCGAGCGGCGCGTCGTCCACGTGACGCAACAGGTGGCCCGCGCCCGCGCGACCGTGGCGCGCGTGGGGGTCGCCGACCTCGGCGTCGTGAACGCCGGGCTCGACGGGATGTGGGAGGCGCTGGCCTGGGGCTGGCTGCTGGAGCACCCGCTCGACGAGCTGACGGCGCTGGTGCCGCAGGGTGCGGCGCTGGTCCGCTCGGGGCTCGATGCACCGCACGGGCGCCCCGTGGAGCTGGCGGACGTCGAGCGGTGGGTGGCGACGGCGCTGCTCGCGGGGGACGACGACGCGGCCGAGCGGGTCGGCGCGCTCGCGGTGCCACCGCCGGCGCAGGAGGCGGACTGGCTGCCGGTCACCCTGGGTGCGCTCGTCCGCGGAGACGACGCCGCGGCGGTGGACGGCGCGGCCCGGCTGCGCGACGCCGCGGCAGCGCCCGGCACCGCGCCTGCCGTCGCGGCCGGGCTCGCCCACCTGGGCGACCTGGCGGACGCAGTCGTGCGTCGCGACCAGTCCGCCCTGGACGACGCTCTCGTCGCGCGGGCCGCTGCGATCGCGACGACGCACGCGACCACGGCGAACCGGCGCCGGTGGACGGGCGTGCTGGACCGGCCGTCCACCGGGCTGGCCATCGCGGGCGTGCGGCGAGGGCTGGTCGTGCCCGCCGGGGTCGCCACCGTCCCGGGGGAGCTGGTGGCCGCGGCCGGGGCGGGGGGTGCTCCCTGATGGGGTACACGTTGGAGCTGCGTGCGGGGTCGGTGGACGGCGTGGTCGCGGAGCTGCGGGAGCCGACGCTGAGCGGCGCGGACGTGGCGGATCAGCGGGGGGACGACGACCTGCTCGACGAGGTGGTCGGCCGCTGGTCGGAGTTCGCGCACGCGGCGGCTCAGGCCGCGAGGGCGGGGGGTGGGGCGTTGGACGCGGGGATGGCGTCGTACGTGGTCGCCGTGGTCCACGGGACGACCCACTGGTACGGCGCTCTGGGGCACTCGTCGTCGGGTGGGGAGGACTTCCGTGCGTTCCTGGCCGGGCCGGTGGTGCAGGCGCTGGGCGGGGACCTGGTGCGCCACCTGCTCAACCGGGAGCTGGCGGGCATGTCGTCGGGGGAGTACCCGTCGGTCGGGTGGGTGAGCAACGCCGAGCTGCGGGCGGCGGTGGCCGGCGGCCTGCCTGACGACGCGGGTGACCTGGGCACGCAGGACGAGGACGGGCTGCTGCAGCTGGTGGCGGCGGTCCGGCGCGCGGCCGCCGGTGGGCTGGACCTGTTCGGGGTCTACGGCTGAGGCGGTGCGTGACCGCAGGGCGACCACGGCCCAGGTCGGTCGCCCGGCCGAGGGCGGGCTTCGGGGGTCAGGCGCACTCGAACACCGTGTTCATGGCGTCGTTGCGCAGCCCCAGCAGCCACTCGTCGCCCGGCCCCTGCAGCGCGAACAGCGCGCGCTCGGCGACGAGCTGCTCGACCGAGTCGAACGGGTACGCGTCGGCGCCCTCCAGGCCGTTCAGGGCGTCGTCCGGGTTCAGTGTCCGGGAGTTCTTCTCCTGCCAGTCGAAGACGACCGTCGCGAGCTCCAGCCTGCCGGGTGCGGGCGTGTAGACGGTTCGTCCGTCGGACGTCCTGCCCGCGGGGGTCCAGGCGCTGGGGTCGAACCCGGCCGTCTGGGCCGAGAACATCCCGCTGCCGCAGGAGCGGCCGCCGGGTGGCGCCGTGCGTGAGTCCCACGGCGAGTCGTCGGCCCGCGACACCCCGTCGTCCCAGGTGATCGTCGCGCTGTCACCCCCCGGCACGTCGGCCTGGGCCAGGTCGACGAGCGCGCCGTACGGGAGTCGCAGCGCGAACTGCACCGTCCGCAGCCCCTCCGGCGCTTCCGGGTCGGCGGGGACCGTCCGTTCGACGACCTGCAGGCCGCCGCCGAGGTCGGCGAGCAGCCGCACGTCGTGCCCGAGCACGACCCACCCCATGTCGCCCATCGGCTCACCGTCCGTGGTCCAGGTCGCGCCCGTCCGCACGGTGTAGCCGCCGGGCAGCCGGACGGTCCGCGGTGGCGTGAGCGTGTCGTAGAACGTCGCGCTGTCATCCTCGACGGCCGGGTCGGGGGCCCTCGGGCTACAGGCGTCGCCCGTCCGCGCGCTGGGGCAGACGATGCGGCGCAGCACGCCCGCCTCGTGCTCGTAGAGGGCGACATGGAGGCGGTAGAGGAAGATCTCCCCCTCCGTCAAGGATGCCGTGGACCCGGTCGTCGCGTAGATGTCCGCCGCGCCCCGGTGGCCGACCAGGTACCAGTCGTCGGCGGCCTCGCGCGGGCGGGCCGCGAGCAGCGGGTCCACGCGCTGCGGCGTGGTCCACACCTCGCCCGTGCGTGGTGCCGACAGCCGCGCCAGCACCGTCGCGTCGGCGATCTCCGCCTCGCGCACCACGGGCCCGGCGGCCTCGACGCCGGGGCTGGGCGACGGGGTGGAGGTGGGGCTCGGCGTCGGTGAGGGTGTCACCGACACGGTCGGTGCGGGCGTCGGGTCGACGGCAGGCAGAGGGTCGTGCTGCCCGCCCAGCACCGCCGCGACGGCGACCGCGCCGACGACCGCCAGGGCGCCGACCGACTCGACCGCGTGCCGCCGCAGCCGGCGGCGGCGCACGACCCCGCGCAGCCTGCTCAGCGTCTCGGTCGGCACCGGCGCCACGGACGCCTCGACGTCCACGGCGGCGCGTGCCATGAGGTCCTCCAGGTCACCGGCCACGGCGCACCTCCGTTCCTGCCGTCGGCTCGACGGTCGTGGTCTCGTGGTCGTGCCTCGGTGACGTGGCGCCCAGCAGGGCGCCGAGCCGCTTGATCGCGTCGGAGGTGTACCGCTTCACGGCGCCCTCGGAGAGGCCCAGCGCGGCGGCCGTCTCGGCGACGGAGAGGTCCTCCATCTGCCGCAGCACGACGCACGCGCGCTCGCGGGGGGTCAGGCTCGCCAGCGCCCGGACCACGTCGGCACCGGGCAGGCTGTCCTCGTCGGTCACCACCGCCCCGGTCCGCGCACCGGCCCGGTCGAGAGCGAGGCGCTCGCGCGTGCGGCGGCGGGAGGCGTCGACCGCGCGCGACGCGATCGCCCGGCGCACGTACGCCTCGGCCTGGTCGGCGGTCTCGAACCGCGCCCGTCCCGCGAAGGCGCTCACGAGCGCCTCCTGCACCAGGTCGGGCGCGTCGGAGTACGACCCCGACACGAACGTCGCGTGCGTCACGAGACGCCGCCACCGCTGCTGGGCGACCTCCGCCAGCAGCAGCTCCCACGGTCTGGCCACGAACGTCCTCCTGGTGTGCGGGTACAGCATGTCAACGCTCCTCGTGGCGTGCGGGGTTGGGGTCGGTGTCGACGGCCCGCCGCACGAGCGCCTCGGGTAGGTTCGACGCGGGCGTGACGCCGAGGCGTCACGCCCGCCTGCCGGCCGACCGAAGGAGCCCGTCCGTGTCGCTCACCACGCCCGCTGTCGTCACCGTCACCGGCGCTGCCGGTCAGATCGGGTACGCGCTCGCCTTCCGCATCGCCTCGGGCCAGCTGCTCGGCCCGGACACGCCCGTGCGGCTGCGGATGCTGGAGATCCCGCCCGCGGTGAAGGCCGCCGAGGGGGTCGCGATGGAGCTCGACGACTGCGCGTTCCCGCTGCTGGACGGCATCGACATCACCGACGACGCGACCGCCGCGTTCGACGGCGTGAACGTCGCGCTGCTCGTGGGCGCGCGGCCCCGCACCAAGGGCATGGAGCGCGGTGACCTGCTCAGCGCCAACGGCGGCATCTTCGGTCCGCAGGGTGCGGCGATCAACGCCGGCGCGGCCGCCGACGTGCGCGTGCTCGTGGTCGGCAACCCGGCCAACACCAACGCGTTCATCGCCTCCGCGCACGCCCCCGACGTCCCCGCGGACCGCTTCACGGCCATGACGCGCCTCGACCACAACCGGGCGCTCGCGCAGCTGCGGCAGCGCACGGGTGCGGCGATCGACGACATCGCCCGGGTCGCGATCTGGGGCAACCACTCGGCCACGCAGTACCCGGACCTGACGCACGCGACGATCGGCGGGCGCCCGGCGCTCGAGGTGGTCGGCGACGACACGTGGGTCCGCGACACGTTCATCCCGACGGTCGCCAAGCGCGGCGCGGCGATCATCGAGGCGCGCGGGGCGTCGTCGGCGGCGTCGGCGGCCAACGCGGCGATCGACCACGTGCACACGTGGGTGCACGGCACCCCGGCCGGCGACTGGACGTCCGCGGGCGTCGTGTCCGACGGCTCGTACGGGGTCCCCGAGGGGCTGATCTCGTCGTTCCCGGTGACCGCGTCGGGCGGGGTCTACACGATCGTCCCGGACCTCGACGTCGACGCGTTCTCGCGCGAGCGCATCGACGCGTCGGTGGCCGAGCTCGTCGAGGAGCGCGAGGCGGTGCGCGCGCTCGGCCTCCTCTGAGACCACCCCGCGCCTGACGACGTGGTCGGGCGGCGGCTCGGTCCGCCGCCCGCACCACGTCGTGGACGACGGTGCCGGACGCCGTCATCGGGTGCTACGCGAGTCGGCGTCGTTCGTCGACCCGGAGCAGGCCCGCACCGCAGTCGCGCAGGTCGTCGCCGCGCTCTCCGACTGCCGCGGCCAGGTCGACGTCACGGGGACGACGAGCTCGGCCGGCACCGCCGAGGGTCGCGCCACCACTGGCGCCGGCACACGCCCGCGCCGTTGCCTCACTGATCGCAGCTGGCCTCGGCGTGCCGGAGTCTGCCGTCGTCATCGCGGGCCTGGGTGCGTCACCTCGCCTGGGGGCGGGTGACGTCGTCGACCGCATCGGCGGCGTGCTCGCCTCGACGCCGGTCGCCGCGAACCGGGACGTCCCGGTGACGGTCACCCCGTTCCCCAGGACATCACCGGTGATCACCCCGCACACAACCCCCTTCATCACGCCGGATGAAGGGGCCGGTTACGTTCAGTCCTTGCCGATGTATGTTATGGCTGCCCAGTCCACCGGACACCCCGCAGGAGGTGCACGTGTTCGAGATTTCGAAGCGGTTCTCGGTCGAAGCGGCTCACCGCCTTCCGCGTGTCCCCGACGGCCACCCCTGCAGCATGCTGCACGGCCATTCCTACGTGATCGAGCTGGGATTGCGCGGGGAGCTCGACGAAGCTGCCGGCTGGGTGCGCGATTTCGCCGAGGTCAGCACTGCTTTCGCTCCGATCCGTCAGCAGCTCGACCATCATCTGCTCAACGACGTCGAAGGGCTGGACAATCCGACGAGCGAGATCTTGGCGCGATGGGTGTTCGACGCTCTCGATCAGGCACTGCCTGAGCTCGCGTGGGTGCGTATCGAGGAGACCCGGTCGTCGGGATGCACGTACCGCCGAGATGTCTAGCTTCCACGGCCCCAGGATCAGAACGACGGCGGTCGCGATCTCGTCGCCGGAGGCCGTCGTCATGCTCTCCGGTGGGCTGGACTCGACCGTGGCGTTGTGGTGGGCGCTCGACCACTACCGACGTGTGCGCGCGGTATCGCTCGACTATGGCCAGCGCCATCGTCAGGAGTTGAGAGCCGCGGCACGGCTGAGCGCGCTCGCCGGCGTGGAGCTCAGCGTGGTCCGGCTGCGTCTTCCCCACGGGTACCGCCCTGAGCGCGGCATGTTCATCCGTGGGCACACGATCCTCATGAGCGCGATCGGAGCGATAGGGATCGACGCGCGCGGAGCAGACATCGTCCTCGGGATGCTCGCCACGGATCCGTATGCCGATTGTGGTCCCGACTACCTGAGATCGTTGTCTGCCGGTCTTCGTGATCCTCTGGACGGCGGTCCGACACACGTCGTCGCACCCCTCCTGGCGGTCGAGGACAAGTCGGCCGCCGCGGCGATGGGCTTCGAGCTGGGTGCGCCGTGGCACCTGAGCTGGTCATGCCGCGAACCCCGCCGCGGTCGGCCGTGCGAGGCGTGCCCGGCGTGCCGTTCTCGCGCCGACGTCGGACCGAGGATGGGGGACCGGTACGGTCTGCGCCCCGCGGAGGTCGAGCGGTGGCAGGCGTCGTTCGGATCGCCACGCCATCCTGCTTTCGGGCGTTGCTCCGAGGAGCTCCACGACCTGGGCCGACGCTTCGCCGCGGCCGGCGGCGTGATCGACGGGGAACGGGGGTTTCGCTACGTCGACCCCGAGGGGACCGAACGACTGGCTCCGCACCTCCGTGTTCGACGACGGACGGCATGGAAGATCCGTGGAGGTCGCAGTGCGCAGTACGTCCGCGCGAGAGGCGTGTCGAACGGCGTGAGGTGGCAGGTTGCGGTCTGCGCTGACGGGTCCGTCGCGGTGACCGAGAAGCTGCCGTCGCTCGCAGTCCTGGAGGAGGCGCTCGTCAGGGCTGTCGGTGGGGCCTAGGACCGCGGGTCGCCCGCAAGTGCAGCGACGATCGCTGCGCGCACACTCGCTGCATCCAGCTTGTCCTCGCGGTACGGCGAGATGGTGCTCCCATTTTCTACCAGGGCCACGCGTCCGTCCCGCAGGATCCAGATCGCCAGGTTGTCCGTGTCCTTTCCTTGGCTGCCCACCGGGATGATCATCGCCTTGGCGTTTCCGGTCTCCTTGACCAGCTTTTCGCCGCCGAACAGCTTCTTCGCACGGCGATTTCCTGGTTGGCGAACGCGGATTAGCCCTTCGGGGTCGCAGTCGACCACGACATCCTCGTCGAAACGGAGATGGTCGAGAACCTCCGAGATGATGGGCTTGAGCGTCGGCGATGCATCGCCGACAATCGGGGAGCTCTTCGTGAAGGGCGAGAAGTCGGCCCACTCCCGGGCCAGGGAGGCCTCGGCCTCGCGCTGCCGCCTCGCCGCTGCGATGTCTTCCTCAAGTCCCATCGTGCGAGCCTAGCGCCGACTCTCGGGCCGCTGGCAGCGCCCCAGCAGTGGCGCCGCTGCCGGGGGGTGGTCATCGACAAGCCCGGCACGGGGTCGTTCTACGCCACGGACCCGGACCTGGTGCTGCGCAACCTGGGGCTCACGCACATCATCCGCACGGGCATCACGACCGACGTGCGTCCACACGACGATGCGGGACGCCAGCGACCGCGGTTACGAGTGCCTGCTGCTGTCGGACTGCACGGGTGCCACCGACCACGGCAACTACCTGGCGGCGCTGAAGATGGTGACGATGCAGGGCGGGGTGTTCGGTGCGGTCGCCGACTCGGGTGCGCTGCTGCGGTCGCTGGAGTCGCCGCTGACGTGACGTGGCCGGACGCGCGTCGGTCCCGGGGGATCAGCCCTCGATCTGCGCCCGGCGCGCCTCGACGAGCGCGCGGATCGCGTCGTCCGGCAGCGGCCGGGCGGGGTCGAACCGGATGGTGCCCTTCGCGAGGTCGTAGCCGGCGAGCGCCTCGCTCACCGCCTCGACCGCGGCGGGGCTGAAGGGGTACACGCCGATGTGGCGGGCGGCGCGCATGACTGACAGCAGCGGCTTGCCGCGGTGCACCAGCGCGGGCATGCCGTAGCCGCGACCCTGCTCGGCCTCGGGGACGACCTGCCGTGCGACGTCGTAGACATGCCCGATCGTGGCGGCGTCGGCCGCGTCGAGCCCGGCGAGGTAGTCGTCCACGGTGCCCATGCGGCGATGCTGGCACACGCGGGCCGTGGGCGTGGGGATCCAGGGGTGGCCGTCCGGTGCGTCGGGAATGACCGAAACCCTTGCTGCAACTTCTTGCAACGCGTTACGGTCGCCAGGACAGCCACCGCCGGCACGACGACGTGCCGCGACGAAGGAGTCCCGATGGTCGGCGCCGTCCTGCCCCGTCCCCCCGCCCGCCGCCCGGCCCCGCGTGCCGTGCCCCGAGGGCCGCGTCGGCTCGCGGCGGCGGTCTGCGCGCTCGCCGTCGGCGTGACCGGCGCCGTCGTCGCGCTCGCCCCTGCCGCCACGGCCGTGGCCGGCAGCGTCGCGCTCGTCGGCAGCCTGCAGGACGAGCTCGGCTGCGCCGCCGACTGGGAGCCGACCTGCGCCGCCACCGCCCTCGCCCCGACGGACGTCCCCGGGCGGTTCTCCGCGACGTTCACGGTGCCCGGCGGGGCGCACGAGTGGAAGGTCGCGCTGGACGGCACGTGGGACGCGTCGTACGGCGCCGACGGGAGCGACGCGGACACGCCGCTCGTGCTCGCCGGCCCGGCGGACCTCACGTTCACGTACGACGACGCGACGCACCGCACGTCCGTCGTCGTCGCCGACCTGGCCGGCGGCTACACCGACGCGGACGCCGCGATCGTCGCCGAGCCGGTGCGCGACCCGGGTGCGGGGGAGCAGTTCTACTTCGTGCTCACCGACCGGTTCGCCAACGGGCAGGAGGCCAACGACACCGGCGGCCTGACCGGCGACCGGCTGGTCACCGGCCTCGACCCGAGCGACAAGGGCTTCTACCACGGGGGTGACCTCGCGGGTCTGCGCGCGCAGCTCGACTACGTCGAGGGCCTGGGCACGACGGCGATCTGGCTGACGCCGTCCTTCCTCAACCGTCCTGTGCAGGGAACCGGAGCCGACGTGTCGGCGGGCTACCACGGCTACTGGATCACCGACTTCACGCGCATCGACCCGCACCTGGGCACCAACGCCGACCTCGAGGCCCTCATCGACGACGCCCACGCGCGGGGCATCGACGTGTACTTCGACATCATCACCAACCACACGGCCGACGTCGTCGACTACGCCGAGGGCGCGTACACGTACGTCGAGCAGTCGGTCGAGCCGTACCGTGACGCGGCGGGCACGCCCTTCGACCCCGCGGACTACGCGGGAACCGACGACTTCCCCGCGCTCGACCCGGCGACGTCGTTCCCGTACACGCCCGTGGTCGACCCGGCCGACGCGGACCTCAAGGTCCCGGCGTGGCTCAACGACCCCACGCTCTACCACAACCGCGGCAACTCGACGTGGACGGGGGAGTCCGTCACGTACGGCGACTTCGACGGCCTCGACGACCTCATGACCGAGCACCCGCGGGTCGTCGACGGGTTCGTCGACGTGTACGAGGCGTGGGTCGACCTCGGCATCGACGGCTTCCGCATCGACACCGTCAAGCACGTCGACGACGCGTTCTGGGAGGTTTTCACCACCGAGATCGCGCAGCACGCGGAGTCGGTCGGCAACCCCGACTTCTTCATGTTCGGCGAGGTCTACGACGCGGACGCGGCACTCACGGCGCCCTACGTGCGCGAGACCGACATGAACGCGATCCTCGACTTCTCGTTCCAGGCCGCAGCTGCGAACTACGCCAAGGGGTTCTCCGCGGCGGGCCTGCGTGCGCTGTACGCGAGCGACGACCTGTACACGACGCCGACCAGCAACGCCCACGCGCTGCCCACGTTCCTCGGCAACCACGACATGGGGCGCATCGGGTACGCGGTGAAGGACGCGGGCGACGCCCAGGCCCGCTCGGGCCTGGCGCACGCCCTGATGTACCTGACCCGCGGGCAGCCGGTCGTCTACTACGGCGACGAGCAGGGCTTCGTCGGCGACGGGTCGCTGGGCGGGCGGGACAAGGACGCACGCCAGTCGATGTTCGCGACGCAGGTGACCGAGTACGCCGACCAGGCGCTGCTCGACGGCACCCCGGCCGGGTCCGAGGACCGGTTCGACACGGACACCGCGCTGTACGGGCACATCGCTGCGCTCGCGGACCTGCGCGCGGCGACGCCCGCCCTGACGACGGGGGCGCAGGTCGAGCGGTACGCCGACGGCCCGGTGTACGCGTTCTCCCGCATCGGCGACGACGACGTCGAGCACCTCGTCGCGCTGAACAACGCGGCCGCACCGGCGAGCGTCACGCTCGGCACGCTCACCCCCGGGGCCACGTTCACCCCGCTGCTGGCGACCTCGGGCGCGGGCGTCGTCGACGGCGCGGCCGTGACGGCCGGGGCGGACGGCACGGTCGACGTCACGGTGCCGGCGTTCGGGTCCGTCGTCCTGCGGGCCGACGGGCCGGTCGCGGCGGGCGACGACGCGATCACCCTGTCGACACCGGGGGCGGGTGCCGCGCTCGCGGGCCTGGCCCCCGTGGCGGCGACCGTCGACGACGCGTACGCCACGACGTCGTTCGGCTACCGCGTGGTGGGCGACGCGGACCTCACGGCGCTCGGGACCGCCGAGACGTCCGACCCGCGCGTGTTCCACGACGTCACGGACCTGGCGCCAGGCACGCTCGTCGAGTACCGCGCGGTGCGCGAGGACGTCACGGGCCACCGCAGCGCGGCGTCGACGTACGCGAGCGTGGGGGTGGCCGTCGACGGCGTCGAGCCGCCCCCCGGGCCGGGGGACGTGCTCGTCACCGTGCCGGGCAGCCACAACGCCGCGATGGGGTGCCCGGGCGACTGGCAGCCGGGCTGCGAGGCGGCCCGCCTGACCTCGTCCAACGGGCTGGTGTACTCCGGCTCGTTCACGCTCCCGCCCGGTGACTATGAGTACAAGGTCGCCGTCGGCGGCACGTGGGACGAGAACTACGGCGCGGGCGGGGTGCCCGGGGGCGCGGACATCGCGTACACGGTGACGGGGGACGCGCCGCAGCAGGTGACGTTCGTGTACGACGCGACGACCCATCAGGTCACCTCGTCCGCGCAGGGTCCGCTGCTGACGCTGCCGGGCTCGTACCAGAGCGAGGTCGGCTGCGCGGGCGACTGGGACCCGGCCTGCCTGGCCACCGCCCTGGTGGACGGCGACGGCGACGGCACCGCGACGTTCACGCTGCCGGACCTGGCCGCCGGGACCTACGAGGTCAAGGTCGCGCACGGCCTGTCCTGGGACGTGAGCTACGGCGTCGACGGGGTGTTGGGCGGTGCGAACATCCCGTTCTCGGCCCCCGGGGGCTCGCCCGTGGTGTTCACCTACGACCTGACGACGCACGTGCTGAGCATCGGGGCCGGCGATCCGCCGCTGCCCGGCACGGGGCAGCTCGCCGCGCACTGGCTCGACGCGCGCACGATCGCGTGGCCGGCGTCGTTCGTCGCGAGCGGCACCGACCCGTCCGAGCTGGGCTTCGCGCTGCACGCGTCGCCGGACGCGTCGCTCGTCGTCGCGGACGGCCAGGTCACCAGCGGTGAGGCGATCGCGCTCTCCGTGGTCGAGGGCGGACTCACGACGGAGCAGCGCGCGCGGTTCCCCGCCCTCGACGGGTACCTCGCGCTGCGCGTGGACGCGGACCGTCGCACGGTCGAGCGGCTGCTCCAGGGGCAGCTCCTGGTCCGGCAGGCCGGCGTGGACGACGTCGCGCAGGCGGTCACGGGCGTGCAGGTGCCGGGGGTGCTCGACGACCTGTACAGCAGCAAGGCGACCAGACGTACGTACGGAACGACGTGGTCGAAGGGCCGGCCGTCGCTCGCACTCTGGGCCCCGACCGCGCAGGACGTCGATCTCCTCGTGTGGCCGGCCGCGCGCGACGGTGCGGTCGACACCACCGCCGAGCCCGTCCGCACGGCCGCGCGCCGCCAGTCCGACGGTGCGTGGACCGCGTCGGGTCGCAGGGGGTGGTCCGGCGGCGCCTACCTGTGGGAGGTCACGGTCTACGCGCCCACGACCGGGGAGATCGAGGTCAACCGGGTCACCGACCCGTACGCGGTCGCCCTGACGCTGAACAGCACGCACGGCGTGCTCGTCGACCTCGACGACCCGCGGTACCGCCCCCGGCAGTGGGAGCGGACGCCGCAGCCTCGGGTGCGGCCCGTCGACCAGACGATCTACGAGCTGCACGTGCGCGACTTCTCGATCGCGGACGCGACCGTCCCGCCCGCGCTGCGCGGCACGTACGGCGCGTTCGCGGTGCGCCGCAGCGACGGGCGCGACCACCTGCGCGACCTCGCGGACGCGGGCCTGACGACCGTGCACCTGCTGCCGACGTTCGACATCGCCTCGATCGAGGAGGACCGCGCCGCCCAGGCGACCCCCGACTGCGACCTGGCCGCGCTGCCTCCCGACTCCCCGCAGCAGCAGGCGTGCGTCACCGCGGTCGCCGGGCAGGACGGGTTCAACTGGGGCTACGACCCGTGGCACTGGACGGCGCCGGAGGGCTCGTACGCGCATCACGCCCACGGCGGGGCGCGGATCGCGGAGTTCCGCTCCATGGTCGGCGCGCTGCACGCCGACGGCCTGCAGGTCGTGCTCGACCAGGTCTTCAACCACACGGCGGCGAGCGGGCAGGACGCGAAGAGCGTCCTCGACCGCGTCGTGCCGGGCTACTACCACCGGCTGGACGCGACCGGGCAGGTCGAGACGTCGACGTGCTGCCAGAACGTCGCCACCGAGCACGCGCTGGCCGAGAAGATGATGGTCGACTCGGTCGTCACGTGGGCCCGCGACCACAAGGTCGACGGCTTCCGGTTCGACCTCATGGGCCACCACTCGCGGCAGTCGATGGAGAAGGTCCGCGCCGCGCTCGACGCACTGACGACCCGGCGCGACGGCGTCGACGGCCGCGCGGTGTACCTCTACGGCGAGGGCTGGAACTTCGGCGAGGTCGCCGACAACCGGCTGTTCGAGCAGGCCACGCAGGGCCAGCTCGGCGGGACGGGGATCGGCACGTTCTCCGACCGGTTGCGCGACGCGGTGCGTGGCGGCGGTCCGTTCGACGAGGACCCGCGCCTGCAGGGGTTCGGCTCGGGTGCGTACACCGACCCGAACGGTGCCGCGGTGAACGGCAGCGAGGCCGATCAGCTCGCCCGCGTGCGGCACCAGGCGGACCTCGTACGGCTCGGCATGGCGGGCAACCTGCGCGGCTTCGAGCTGCTGGCGAGCGACGGCACCGTGCGGCGCGGCGACCAGCTCGACTACAACGGGCAGCCCGCCGGGTACGCCGACTCCCCGGAGGAGGTCGTCACCTACGTCGACGCGCACGACAACGAGACGATCTTCGACAACCTGTACCTCAAGCTGCCGCAGGACACACCCATGGCGGACCGGGTGCGCATGAGCACGGTCTCGCTCGCGACGGCGACCCTGGCGCAGACGCCGTCGTTCTGGCACGCGGGCGCCGACCTGCTGCGCAGCAAGTCGCTGGACCGCAACTCCTACGACTCGGGTGACTGGTTCAACGTGCTCGACTTCTCGCAGCAGACCAACGGCTTCGGTCGTGGCCTGCCCCCGGCGCCCGACAACGAGGCGAAGTGGCCGTTCCAGCAGCCGCTGCTGGCCGACCCGACGCTCGTGCCCACGCCCCAGGACATCGCGACCGCGAGCACCGCGGCTGCCGAGCTGCTCGAGCTGCGCAGCTCGACGCGCCTGTTCCGGCTGGGCGACGCGGACCTGATCGAGGACCGTGTGACGTTCCCCGTGTCGGGTCCGGACGCAACCCCGGGCGTCGTGGTCATGCACGTCGAGGACCGCCCGGGCTGGGACGCCGCGACGCGGCGCTGGCGGGTCGACGTCGACCGCCGTCTGGACGGGCTGCTGGTCGTCGTCAACGCGTCCGACGAGCCGACGAGCCAGCGCGTCGGCACCCTCACCGGCCGGCGCTACGTGCTCTCGCCGGTCCAGGCGTACGGTGCGGACCCGGTGGTGCGCGGCACGGTCTACGAGCGGGCCACCGGGACGGTCACGGTGCCCGCCCGGACGGTGGCCGTCCTCGTCGAGCGACGCAGTGGCTTCAAGCAGTGAAGCCAGGTCGACCACTCGTTCGGCGGGACGTCCGGGATGTCGGGAGCGTGGTGCGACAACACGCACGAATGACGTCAGGACACGGATTGGTCACGACCCTTGCACCTGCCTAGGCTTCAGGTCTTGAATTCAACGCGAAGCCGTACCCGGCTCACCGGCACCGACGCCGGCCCCGGGGGGCGGGGACGACGGACGTCCCTGCCCTCGCTGCGGCGTACAGAGGGAGCAGACAACGATGTCACAGGCGTGGAAGAAGAGCGCGATCGCGATGGTCGCCGCAGGTGCACTGGTCGGGTCCCTGGCGGCCTGCAGCACCGAGCGTGACGCGGGGTCGGAGAGCACCGAGGGTGCCGGCACCGTCGAGGAGACGCTCGTCGGCATCGCGATGCCGACCAAGAGCCTCGAGCGGTGGAACCGCGACGGCGCGCACCTCGAGGAGCTGCTGGGGGAGGCGGGCTTCGAGACGAGCCTGCAGTACGCCGACAACAAGGTCGACCAGCAGATCACCCAGCTCGAGAACATGATCAACCAGGGTGCGGACATCCTCGTCATCGCGTCGATCGACGGCACGGCGCTCGCCCCGACCCTCGAGCAGGCCGCCGAGGCCGGCATCACGGTCATCGCCTACGACCGCCTCATCAACGACACCCCGAACGTCGACTACTACGCGACGTTCGACAACTACGGCGTCGGGACCATGCAGGGCGAGTTCATCGCCGAGACGCTGGACCTCGCCGGCGGTGCCGGCCCGTTCAACCTCGAGCCGTTCGCCGGCTCGCCCGACGACAACAACGCGAAGTTCTTCTTCGCCGGTGCGTGGGACGTCCTGTCCGAGTACGTGGACAGCGGCCAGCTCGTCGTCCCGTCCGGCAAGGCCCCGGCGTCCAACGACGACTGGCAGTCCATCGGCGTGCAGGGCTGGAGCTCCGACACGGCCCAGTCCGAGATGGAGAACCGCCTGAACTCGTTCTACGCCGGCGGCACCAAGGTCGACGTCGTCCTGTCGCCCAACGACTCGCTCGCGCTGGGCATCGCCCAGGCGCTCGAGGGCAACGGCTACGCACCGGGCCCGGACTACCCGGTCCTCACCGGCCAGGACGCCGACCAGGCCAACGTGCTCAACATGATCGCGGGCAAGCAGTCGATGTCCGTCTGGAAGGACACCCGCACCCTCGGCGACCAGGTCGCCACGATGATCCAGCAGATCGTCGACGGCGAGACCGTCGAGGTCAACGACGAGGAGACCTACGACAACGGTGTGAAGGTCGTCCCGACCTACCTCCTGCCCCCGCAGGTCATCACGCCGGAGAACGTCGACGTGCTCACCGAGTCGGGCTTCTACGCCGCCGAGGACCTCGGCCTGTGACACCGAGCCGGCCGCGCGACCCCGGGTCGCGCGGCCGGCCCGTCCGGACCACCAGCGAGGACACATGGACACCGAGCACATCCTCGAGATGCGCGGCATCACCAAGACCTTCCCGGGCGTCAAGGCGCTCTCCGACGTCACGTTGTCGGTGCTCCGCGGCGAGATCCACGCGATCTGCGGCGAGAACGGCGCCGGCAAGTCGACGCTCATGAAGGTCCTGTCGGGCATCTACCCCCACGGCACCTACGAGGGCGACATCGTCCTCGACGGCCAGGTGCAGGAGTACCGCGGGATCCGCGACTCCGAGCGCCAGGGCGTCGTCATCATCCACCAGGAGCTCGCGCTCTCGCCCTACCTGTCGATCGCCGAGAACATCTTCCTCGGCAACGAGCGGGCGCAGCGTGGCGTCGTCGACTGGAACCGGACCAACGCCGAGGCGGCGCGCCTGCTGGCCCGCGTCGGTCTGGCCGAGCGCCCCGACACCCGCGTCGCCGACATCGGCGTCGGTAAGCAGCAGCTCGTCGAGATCGCCAAGGCCCTGTCGAAGGAGGTGCGCCTGCTCATCCTCGACGAGCCGACGGCCGCCCTCAACGACGAGGACAGCGCGCACCTGCTCGGCCTCATCCGGGGCCTGCGGGACGACGGCATCACCTCGATCATCATCAGCCACAAGCTCAACGAGATCGAGGCGATCGCGGACACCACGACGATCCTGCGTGACGGGCAGACGATCGAGTCGCTCGCCATGAACGGCGCGGAGCCCGTGACCGAGGAGCGCATCATCCGGGGCATGGTCGGCCGTCCTCTCGACCACCGGTTCCCCGAGCACACCTCGACCATCGGCGAGGAGGTGCTGCGCATCGAGGACTGGACCGTCCACCACCCGGTCGACCAGGCGCGCAAGGTCGTCGATCGGGCGAGCCTGACCGTGCACCGCGGCGAGATCGTGGGGCTCGCGGGCCTCATGGGCGCGGGTCGCACCGAGCTCGCGATGAGCGTGTTCGGGCGGTCGTACGGCACCCGCGTCTCGGGACGGCTGTTCCGCGACGGCAAGGAGGTCACGGTCGGCAACGTGCGGCAGGCCATCGCCCACGGCATCGCCTACGCCACCGAGGACCGCAAGCGGTTCGGCCTCAACCTCATCGACACGGTGCAGCACAACGTGTCGCTGGCCGCGCTCGGCAAGCTCTCCCGGTTCGGCGTGGTCGACCGTGAGACGGAGTCGACGGTCGCCGAGCAGTACCGCCAGGAGCTCAACATCAAGACGCCGACCGTCGCGGCGCTGGTGGGCAAGCTGTCCGGCGGCAACCAGCAGAAGGTCGTGCTCAGCAAGTGGATCTACACCGATCCCGACGTGCTGATCCTCGACGAGCCGACGCGCGGCATCGACGTCGGTGCGAAGTACGAGATCTACACGATCATCAACAGGCTCGCGGACGCGGGCAAGGGCGTGCTCGTCATCTCCTCCGAGCTGCCCGAGCTCCTCGGCGTCTGCGACCGCATCTACGCGCTCAGCCAGGGCCGCGTCACGGGCGAGGTGGCCCGCGCCGACGCGACCCAGGAGCACCTCATGCACTTCATGACGATGGACAAGGACGGGATCGCCCGATGAGCACCACGACCGACGCCAACGTGCCCTCGACGCCGCCGGGTGCGCCGCGCGTGCCGCTCGCGCAGCGGCTCCAGGGCCTGGGCGGCAACGCGCGCCAGTACGGCATCTTCGGTGCCCTGGTCGTCATCGTCCTGCTGTTCCAGGTGCTCACCGACGGCAAGCTGCTGCTCGCCAACAACGTCGCGGCCCTGTTCCAGCAGAACGCGCACATCATGGTGCTCGCCATCGGCATGCTCATGGTCATCGTCGCGGGTCACATCGACCTGTCCGTCGGCTCCGTCGTCGCGTTCGTCGGCGGCATCGTGGCCACGACCATGCGCGACTTCGACGCACCGTGGATCGTGGCGGTGCTCGTCGGCCTGGCGCTGGGCGCCCTCGTCGGCGCCTGGCAGGGGTTCTGGGTCGCCTACGTGGGCATCCCGGCGTTCATCGTGACGCTCGCGGGCATGCTCGTGTTCCGCGGGCTGGCCCTCGTGGTCGTCGGCGAGACGCTCGCGGGGCTGCCCTCCTCGTTCATCCGCATCTCCAAGGGCTCGCTGCCGCCCTGGCTCAACTACGTGAACGACATGGACGTCGTCACGCTGGTGATCGGCGCCCTGGCGATCGCGGCGATCGCGCTGAGCCAGCTGCGGGCGCGCAGCGCGCTGCGCAAGCACGACCTGCACGTCGAGGCGACCGGTCTGTTCATCGCGAAGATCGCGATGATCGCCCTGGGCATCGGCGTGCTCACCGTCATCCTGTCGTTCTCGGCCGGCGGCACGCCGATCGTCCTGGTCGTCGTCGGCGCCCTCGTCGTCGCCTACTCGTTCCTCATGGGCCGCACCGTCTTCGGTCGGCACATCTACGCGATCGGCGGCAACCGGGCTGCGGCGGCGCTGTCCGGCGTCAACACCCGCAAGGTCGACTTCTGGATCTTCGTCAACATGGGTCTGCTGGCCGGCGCCGCCGCGGTCTTCACCACGGCACGCGCCGGCGCGGCCATCGCGTCGGCGGGTCAGAACTACGAGCTCGACGCCATCGCGGCCTGCTTCATCGGCGGCGCCGCGGTCACCGGCGGCATCGGCCGGATCGCCGGCGCCATCGTCGGCGCGCTCATCATGGGCGTGCTCAACATGGGCCTGTCGATCCTGTCGGTCGACCCGTCGTGGCAGATGGCGATCAAGGGCATGGTCCTGCTGCTGGCCGTCGCGTTCGACCTGCTCAACAAGCGACGCGCGGGCACGCAGTAGGTCGCGGCGGCGCGGTGCGGCGCGTGAGCGCCGGGAGGTCGTCCCGGTGAGCCGGCGGGGGGCGGCGGCGGCGGGGTCGCAGACGGCCCTGCGCGAGGCCAACAAGGCGCTCGTGGTCGGGACGGTCCAGCGGTACGGCGGCCTGACCCAGGTCGAGCTCGCCGCTGCGACGGGCCTGTCCCAGGCGACGGTGTCGACGATCGTCCGCGAGCTGCTGGCGGCCGGCCTCGTCGACACGGCCGTCACGACGCGCAGCGGGCGGCGTGCCCAGCTGGTCACGCTCGCCCGCCGCGTCGGCCTGGCGGTCGGGGTGCACGTGGGGCACCGCCACCTGCGCGTCGTGCTGGGGGACTTCGCGCACGAGGTGGTGGCGGAGCAGCAGCTGCCGCTGCCGTACGAGCACCCGTCGGACACGACGCTGGACCGCGCCGCGCTGCTGGTCATGGAGCTGCTCGAGCGGATCGGGTCGGGGCTCGACGACGTGGTCGGCATCGGGGTCGGGGTCCCGGCACCGGTCGACGCGGACACGGGGATGATCTCGGTGCCCGGGCTGCTGCGCGGCTGGGAGGGGGAGCACCTGGGCCAGGTGCTCACCAAGCGGCTCGGCAGGCCCGTCCACGTCGACAACGACGCGAACCTGGGGGCGCTGGCCGAGGCGACGCTGGGGGCGGCCCGCGGCTACCGCGACGTGGTGTACGTGCGGGTGTCGTACGGCACCGGCGCCGGCATCGTCCTGGGTGGGCAGGTCCACCGCGGGTTCGCCGGGACGGCGGGCGAGATCGGGCACGTGCAGGTCGACCCGACCGGGCACATCTGCCGGTGCGGCTCGCGGGGGTGCCTCGACACGGTCGTGGGGGCGAACGCCCTGGTCGAGCCGCTGCGGGCGACGCACGGGTCGCTGGCGCTGCGGGACGTCGTGGCGCGCACGCGCGACGGGGACCCCGGGTTCGCGCGCGTGGTCGCGGACGCGGGTGCGGTGATCGGCTCGGTCGTCGCGGGTCTGGGCACGGCGGTGAACCCGCAGTGCGTGGTCGTGGGGGGAGAGCTGTCCGAGACGGGCGAGGTGCTGCTGGGTCCGCTGCGCGACGCGGTGCGCCGCCGCGTGCTGCTCAACCAGATCGCCCCGCTGGAGGTCGTGCCCGCGGCGCTGGGGCAGCGGGCCGAGGTGATGGGCGCGCTGGTGCTCGCACTGCGGGCGGCGGACGTGCCGGTGCGCGTCGAGCAGGAGGTGCCGCTCGAGGACGGGGACGACGGCCCGCAGGAGCAGGACGAGGGTTGACCACGGGAAGGCAGGGGGATTCACTGCACGTGACACGTGCGCGACGAGGAGCAGGTGGGTCCGGGCATGACTGACGCGACACGGGTGCCGTTGCTGTCGATGCGAGGCATCAGCAAGCGGTTCGGCGGCGTCGAGGCGCTCGCGGGCGTCGATCTGGACGTGCACCGCCACGAGGTGGTGGCGCTGGTCGGCGACAACGGCGCGGGCAAGTCGACGCTCGCCAAGATGGTGGCGGGCGTGCTGACGCCGGACACGGGGCTGGTCGAGATCGACGGTGTCCCGGTGAGCATCCCGACGCCCGCGGCCGCGCACGGGCTGGGCGTCGCCACGGTCTTCCAGGACCTCGCGCTGTGCGACAACCTGGACGTGACCTCGAACCTGTTCCTCGGGCGGGAGCTGCGCGACGCCCGCGGCGTACGCGACGACGAGCGCATGGAGCAGGTGGCGCGGCAGATCCTGCGCGACCTGACGAGCCGGATCCCGTCGGTGCGGATCCCGTTGTCGCACCTGTCGGCGGGGCAGCGGCAGTCGGTCGCCATCGCGCGGACCCTCATCGGGTCGCCGCGGCTGGTCGTGCTGGACGAGCCGACGGCGGCGCTGTCGGTCGCGCAGACCGCGGAGGTGCTGATGCACATCGAGGGGCTGCGGGACCTGGGACTCGGGGTCGTGCTCATCAGCCACAACCTGACGGACGTGCGGGCGGTCGCGGACCGCATCGAGGTGCTGCGCCACGGGCGCAACAACGGGTCGTTCGACGCGCGGACCACCGGGTACGAGCAGATCCTCGGCGCGATCACCGGCGCCGTGCGGCCGGGCGTGCCGCGCCGTCCGGCGACCGCGCCGTTCTGAGCGGTCGGGCCGCGGCGGCGGTCCTCGTGACTCCCCGGGGAGGCGCGCTGCGGCGCCCGGGGTGTGGTTGCGCTTCCACGTCGCTCGTCCGGTGGACGTCCCGCAGGTTGTGATGAGTTCGTAACCAAGAGAGTGCCCTCTCCAGTTGACTTCGGGTTCCGAACGTAAGCACAGTGGAGGCCACTGCACCGGGACGACGACGACGCCAGTCCCGGCCGACGCAGCCGGAACCTCCGGACGAAGGCGGCGCAGGGGCCGCCCTCGGACACCCGACTGGATTCGGGTCCGGAACCTCTCGACGACGAGAAGGAGCACACAAGATGCGACGCAAGATCACGATGGCGGCCACGGCCGGAGCGCTCGCGCTGAGCCTCGCCGCCTGCGGCGGCGGTGGCGCGGGCAGCACCGAGGGCGAGGAGGGCGCAGGCGGCGAGGTCGACGCGAGCGACATCACCGTCGGTGTCGCGATGCCCACCGAGACCTCCGAGCGGTGGATCGCCGACGGCAACGCCGTCAAGGACGGCCTCGAGGCCCTCGGCTACCAGGTCGACCTGCAGTACGCGGGCGATGACATCCCCACCCAGACGCAGCAGATCGACCAGATGATCACGAGCGGCGCCGACGTCCTCATCATCGCGTCGATCGACGGCACCGCCCTGACCAGCCAGCTCGAGAACGCGGCCGCGCAGGACATCCCGGTCATCGCCTACGACCGCCTGATCCGCGACAGCGAGAACGTCGACTTCTACGTCACGTTCGACAACTTCGCCGTCGGCGTCGCCCAGGGCACCGCGCTGCTGCGCGGCATGGGCATCCTCGACGCCGCCGGCACCCGCGTCGCGGACGCCGCCGGGCCGTTCAACATCGAGCTGTTCGCCGGCTCGCCCGACGACAACAACGCCGGGTTCTTCTTCGAGGGCGCCATGTCGGTCCTCCAGCCGCTCATCGACGACGGCACGCTCGTCGTCAAGTCGGGTCAGACGGACTTCGACACCGTCGCGACGCTGCGCTGGTCGCAGGAGGCCGCGCAGAGCCGCATGGAGAACCTGCTCACCTCGACGTACTCCGACGGCTCGATGCTCGCCGGCGTGCTGTCCCCGTTCGACGGCATCTCCCGCGGCATCATCACGGCGCTCCAGGGCGTCGGCATGGGCCCGGACATCGAGGCCGGGCTGCCGATCGTCACCGGGCAGGACGCCGAGATCGCGTCGGTGAAGCTCATCAACGACGGCGTCCAGTCGTCGACGATCTTCAAGGACACGCGCAAGCTCGCGGAGCAGTCGATCACGGTCGCGCAGGCGTTCATCGACGGCGAGGAGCCGGAGGCGAACGACACCGAGACGTACGACAACGGCATCAAGGTCGTCCCGTCCTACCTGCTGACCGTCGACACCGTGTTCGCGGAGGACATCGCACCGCTGCTCGTCGACTCGGAGTACTGGACCGCGGACGAGGTCGCCTCGGGCGTCGCGGAGTGATCACGCGCGCGGCCCGGCCGGTCACCCCGGCCGGGCCGCGCGCCCCCGCCCGACCACCCGACCACCAGTGAACGGAGGGGTCATGGACCACAGCGACATCCTCGAGATGCGGTCCATCACCAAGACCTTCCCGGGAGTCAAGGCCCTGCAGGACGTCAGCCTCACCGTGCGGCGTGGAGAGATCCACGCCATCTGCGGGGAGAACGGCGCCGGCAAGTCGACCCTCATGAAGGTCCTGTCCGGCGTGTACCCACACGGCACCTACGAGGGCGACATCGTCTTCGAGGGGAAGGAGGTCGAGTTCGGCTCGATCAACGACTCCGAGGAGCAGGGCATCGTCATCATCCACCAGGAGCTCGCGCTGGTGCCGCACCTGTCGGTCGCCGAGAACATCTTCCTCGGCAACGAGGTGCGCAGCACCGGGCCGCTGATCGACTGGAACAAGTCCAACTCCGAGGCGGCCAAGCTGCTCGCGCGCGTCGGGCTCGCCGAGAACCCGATCACCCACGTCTCCCAGCTCGGCGTCGGCAAGCAGCAGCTCATCGAGATCGCCAAGGCGCTGTCCAAGCAGGTCAAGCTGCTCATCCTCGACGAGCCGACCGCCGCGCTCAACGACAACGACTCCGAGCACCTGCTCGGCCTCCTGCGTCAGCTCAAGGAGCAGGGGATCACGTCGATCATCATCAGCCACAAGCTGAACGAGATCGCCGAGATCGCCGACCGCACCACGATCATCCGCGACGGGCGCACGATCGAGACGATCGACATGACCGACCCGGACTCCACCCAGGACCGCATCATCCGCGGCATGGTGGGTCGGGACCTCGAGCACCGGTTCCCCGAGCGCACCCCGCAGATCGGTGAGGAGGTGCTGCGCGTCGAGAACTGGACGGTGCGGCACCCGACGCAGGCCGACCGCGTCGTCATCGACAACGCGTCGTTCGACGTGCGCGCCGGTGAGGTCGTCGGGATCGCCGGCCTCATGGGCGCCGGGCGCACCGAGCTCGCGATGAGCATCTTCGGACGCTCGTACGGGCGCGGCATCACCGGCCGCATCTACAAGAACGGGCGGCAGATCCAGGTCCGCGACGTCGACGAGGCGATCGGGCACGGGCTGGCGTACGCCACCGAGGACCGCAAGCGGTACGGCCTGAACCTCATCGAGGACATCCGCCGCAACATCTCCGCCGCCGGGCTGCGCCGCCTCGCGAAGCGGGGCTGGGTCAACGGCAACGAGGAGATCAAGGTCGCGGAGCAGTACCGCGCGAGCCTCAACATCAAGGCGCCGACCGTCATGGCCGTCACCGGCAAGCTGTCCGGCGGCAACCAGCAGAAGGTCGTCCTCGCCAAGTGGCTCTACACCGAGCCCGACGTGCTGATCCTCGACGAGCCCACGCGCGGCATCGACGTCGGCGCGAAGTACGAGATCTACACCATCATCAACACGATGGTCGCGGCGGGGAAGGCGGTCGTCGTCATCTCCTCGGAGCTGCCCGAGCTGCTCGGCATCTGCGACCGCGTGTACACCCTGGCGTTCGGGCGCATCACCGGTGAGGTGCCCGTCGCACAGGCCACCCAGGAGCGGCTGATGGAGCTCATGACCATCGAGCGTGAGACAGCAAAGGACACGGCATCATGACGGCCATCGCCGGACTCCGCGAGATCGTGACGCGCAACCTGCGGCAGAGCGGCATCTTCATCGCCTTCGTCGCGATCGTCATCCTCTTCTCGTTCCTGAACTCGAACTTCCTGAGCCCGGGCAACCTGACGAACATCGTCCTGCAGTACTCCTACATCCTGATCCTGGCGATCGGCATGGTCATGGTGATCGTGCTGGGCCAGATCGACCTGTCCGTCGGGTCGGTGGTGGCGCTCACGGGCGCGGTGTCGGGCGTGCTGGTCATCCGCAACGGTGCGCCGTGGTGGGTGGGCGTGCTGGCAGCCCTCGCGGTCGGTGTGGTGGTCGGCATGTGGCAGGGGTTCTGGGTCGCCTACGTCGGCATCCCGGGCTTCATCGTCACGCTGGCGGGCATGCTGCTCTTCCGCGGGATGACCTACCGCGTGCTCGACAACGTGTCGCTCTCGCCGTTCGGGGGCACCTACTACGACATCGCCAACGGGTTCTCGACCAACGGCTGGTTCGGCGGGTACGGGGTCGACGCGTTCACGCTGGTCATCTTCGCGATCGCCGTCGCGGGCTTCGCCGTCGCGCAGTGGCGCACGCGCCGCGGGCGCCTGGCGTACCAGCAGACGGTCGAGTCGATGCCGCTGTTCATCGCGAAGATCGTGGTCATCGCGGCCGTGGTGATGTGGTTCGGCTACCAGCTGGCGCAGTACCGCGGCCTGCCGAACATCCTCATCCTGCTGGCCGTGCTCATCATGCTGTACGCCGTCATCACGCAGCGCTCGGTGTTCGGACGCCACATCTACGCCATCGGCGGCAACCTCAACGCCGCGCAGCTCTCGGGCGTGAAGGTCCGCGTCGTCACGTTCTGGACCTTCGTCAACATGGGCCTGCTCGCCGGCGTCGCCGGCGTCGTGTACTCCTCGCGCATGAACGGCGCCCAGCCGGGTGCCGGCAACATGTTCGAGCTGGACGCGATCGCCGCGGCGTTCATCGGCGGCGCGTCGACGACCGGCGGCGTGGGCCGCGTGACGGGCGCCATGACCGGCGCGCTGATCATGGCGGTCATGAGCAACGGCATGCAGCTCATGGGCGTCCCGCAGTCGGTGCAGCAGATGGTCAAGGGCCTCGTGCTGCTGCTGGCCGTCGCGTTCGACGTCTGGAACAAGCGGCGCGCCGAGGCACGCTGAGGCCTGGCGGGTCCGTGCCGGTCCACCGGCACGGACCCGCACGGGTGGTACGCCCCGCCCCTGCTGCGGGTCCGGGGTCCGGGGGGACGGCTCGGCGCTACCATCGCCGACGTGAGGGGACCGATGACCGGATCGCAGTCGTCCCTGCGGGGTGCGAACCGTGCGCTGGTCGTCGAGACGGTCAAGCGGTACGGCGGGCTGACGCAGGTCGAGCTCACGGGTGCCACCGGGCTGTCCCCGGCCACGGTGAGCTCGATCGTCAAGGAGCTGCTCGCCGCAGGTGTCGTCGACACCCGGTCCACCATCCGCACCGGGCGCCGCGCCCAGCTCGTCACCATCGCCCGACGCACCGGGCTCGCGGCGGGCATCGACGTCGGCCCGCGTCACCTGCGCGTCGCCCTCGCGGACGTCACACGGGAGATCGTCGCCGAGCAGAGCCTCCCGCTGCCCGCCGACCACCGCGCCGACACCACGCTCGACCGGGTCGCGCTGCTCGTGGTCGACCTGCTCGACCGGGTCGGCGCCTCGATGGACGAGCTCGTCGGGCTCGGCGTCGGCCTGCCCGCCCCGGTCGAGACGGGCACCGGCAGCGTCACGGTGCGCGGCCTGATGCGCGGGTGGGACGACACCTCCGTCGTGCACGTGCTCTCCAAGCGGCTGTCCCGGGTGGTGCTGGTGGACAACGAGGCGAACCTCGGCGCGCTCGCCGAGAGCCGCTTCGGCGCCGCCCGCGGCTACCAGGACGCGGTGTACGTGTCCGTCGGCGCCGGGACGGGGGCCGGGATCGTGCTCTCGGGGCACCTGCACCGCGGCTTCGGGGGCACCGCGGGGGAGATCGGCCACGTGCAGGTCGACCCGCAGGGACGTATCTGCCGGTGCGGGAGCCGCGGCTGCCTCGACACCGTCGTCGGCTACCCGGCGCTCGTCGAGCCCCTGGCGGTGAGCCACGGCACGCTCACGCTGCGCGACGTCGTGCAGCGTGCGCTCGAGGGCGACCCGGGCTGCCGGCAGGTCGTCGCCGACGCGGGCGCGGTGATCGGCGGGGTGGTCGCAGGGATGGCCATGGTGGTGAACCCGCAGTGCGTGGTCGTCGGCGGCGAGCTGGCCGAGACGGGCGACGTGCTGGTGCAGCCGATGCGTGAGGCGATCGCCCGGCGGGTGCCCCTCAACCAGGTGGTCTCGCTGGACGTCGTGCGCGGGGACCTGGGGCTGCGCGCGTCGGTGCTGGGCGCGGTGGCGCTGGTGCTGGAGGCGACGGACCAGGTGGGGTCGGTGCTCGACACCCCCGACCAGGTGGACGGGGCGGGCGGGTGAGCGGGTTTGACGCCCGTCGGCACGGGGGTTTGACTGTGCAGACCATGCGCGACGGAGGGCAGGTGGTCGAGACCGTGGGTGTCGGCGGACGGTTGCCTGTGCTGTCGGTGCAGCAGGTGTCGAAGAGGTTCGGTGCGGTCGAGGCGCTGCTGGGCGTCGACCTGGTCGTGCACCCGCACGAGGTGGTGGCGATCGTCGGCGACAACGGTGCCGGCAAGTCGACGCTGGCCAAGATCGTCTCCGGGGTCCTGCAGCCCGACAGCGGGCTGCTGGAGATCGGTGGCGAGCCCGTGACCCTCACCTCGCCCTCCGACGCGCACCAGGCCGGGGTCGCGACGGTGTTCCAGGACTACGCGCTGTGCGAGAACCTGGACGTGACCGCGAACCTGTTCCTGGGTCGTGAGCTGCGCGAGCACGCGCTCATGCGCGACGGCGAGATGGAGCAGGTCGCACGGCGCATCCTGCTGGACCTGACCAGTCGCATCCCCTCGGTCCGCACCCCGATCTCGCACCTGTCGGCCGGGCAGCGTCAGACGGTCGCGATCGCGCGCACGCTCATCGGGTCCCCTCGGCTCGTGGTCCTCGACGAGCCCACGGCGGCGCTGTCGGTCGCGCACACCGCCGAGGTGCTCACGCACATCGAGCGGCTGCGCGAGCTGGGTCTCGGCGTGGTCCTCATCAGCCACAACCTCAACGACGTGCGGGCCGTGTCGGACCGCATCGAGGTGCTGCGGCACGGACGCAACAACGGGTCGTTCGACGCCCGCAGCGTCACGCAGGAAGAGCTGCTCGCGGCGATCACGGGGGCCACCCAGGTGGCTCCCGCTCGCCCGCTGGGTGCAGTGGGCTGAGCGGGAGCCACCTGCGGCGACGCCGGGCGGGGGCGACCGGTGCGCGGCGGGGGTCCGGGCGTGGTGCGCGTCAGGCGGTGGCGGCGCTGCGCAGGCCGAGGCCCCCGAGCACGAAGCCGGTGCCGATGCCCACGAGCGTGAGGGCGACGCCGAACGCGATGACCGACGTGATGAGCGAGGCGCGCAGGAACGTGCCGGTCGCGACGGCGGCGCGCTGCGGGTCCTCGCGGTCCATCTCGGCGTAGGTCAGGCCACCGGTCATCTCCGAGAGATCGGCGCGGATGACCTCGGCCTGGGCCCAGGCGGCCCACGGGGTGACGACCGGCTGTCCGGCGAAGGCGGCGGCGTTCTCGGAGACCGTGATCTCCTCCTGCGCCAGGCCCTGGGCGATGCCCCCCATGGTGGCGATGCCGGCGACGGCCATGAGCAGGCCGAGCGCGGTGAGCAGCGTGCCGAGGAGACGGGTGCGGTGGGCGGTGCGGGGCGGGGTGGTGGGCGCGGCGGCGGTGTGGGCAGCGGCGGGTGCGACGTCGGCGGACATGGGTTCCCCTTTTGATCAGACGGCACGGTGCCGTGGCGGCACCGGTGTCCCCACGGTGGTGGGTGAATTCTCAAGGAGATAGCGGGCGAAACGATTTGTATGACATGGGTCACATTGCCCGCTCTGTCCCCGCGTGCCTCGTCAGGTCGACCAGGGGCGCGGACGCCGCTCCTGCGATCCTCGGCAGGAGCGGCGTCCGGCGGTCGAGCGCCGGTGCGTCGGGAGACGTCAGGCGTTGGTGCAGGTGGCGCCGTTGAGGGTCCACGACGAGGGTGCGGTGTTGGTGCCGGTGTGCGACCCGTTGAACCCGATCTGCACCGAGCCGCCCGCCGGGATCTGACCGTTCCACGGCGCGTTCGTCGCGGTGACCTGGCTGCCCGACTGGGTGACGTTGCTGCTCCACGCCTGCGTCACCGCCTGGCCGGACGGGAAGGACCAGCCCAGCGTCCACCCGTTGATCGACGAGCCCGACGTGTTGCGGATCGTGAGGTTGGCCGTGAAGCCGGTGTTCCACTGGTTCACCGAGTAGGTCACCGAGCAGGCGCCGGCAGGGGCGGTCGGGGTGGGCGTCGGCGTCGGCGTGGGAGTCGGCGTGGGAGTCGGCGTGGGCGTCGGTGTCGGCGTGGGAGTCGGCGTGGGCGTCGGTGTCGGCGTGGGAGTCGGCGTGGGAGTCGGTGTCGGGGTGGGAGTGGGCGTGGGGGTGGGAGTCGGCGTCGGCGTGGGCGTCGGGTTGACCTGGTCCAGGCCGAAGAACGCGATCGCGGCACCCGCGTCGACGGGCAGGTTGTGCGACGTCCCCTGCAGGCTGTTGGTCTCGAACGGCGCCTGCGTGCCCGTGCCGCCGTAGCGTGCCCGCGTGCGCGAGCCGATGGTCTCGGTCGAGGCCGGCGTCGCGCTGATCCCCATGACGTTCGTCCACTGCTTCGTGGACTCCGTGTGGTTCTGGAAGTTCAGTGTCTCGTCGTTCGTGCCGTGCCACAGCTGCACGCGCGGACGCTTGCCCGAGTACCCGGGGTACGTGGCGCGCGCGAGGTCGCCCCACTGCTGGGCCGACAGGATGCGGCGCCCTTGTGCGCAGTCGCTGTTCCAGCCGGCCTGGGCCGACGTGCCGGGCTTGGCGCCGCCGGTCGAGAAGCAGGTCGCGGGCACACCGGCGAACGCGGACCCGGCGGCGAACACGTCCGGGTACTCGGCGAGCACCAGCTGCGTCGTCATGGCGCCGGACGACGTGCCGGTGATGAACACGCGGGACGTGTTGGTCGAGTACCGCTGCTGCACGTGCCGGACCATCTGCACGATGCTCTGCGGGTCGCTGCCCCCGTCGCGCGTCATCGCGGCCGACGAGGAGACGTCGAAGCAGTTGCCGGGGCGGTTGGTGCTGGGGTAGATCACGATGTACCCGTGCTGGGAGGCGAGCTCGTCGAACTGCTGGCCGCTGTACATCGCCTGGGCGCTGCCGGTGCAGTAGTGCACGACCACGAGGACGCCGGGGTTGGCGGCGAGGCGGTCGGGCACGAACTGGTACATCCTCAGGCCGCCGGGGTTGGTGCCGAAGCCGGTCACCTCGACGAGCGAGGCGGCGTGCGCGGCGGGTGCGGTCGCGAGCTGTGCGGCGCCCGTCAGGCCGAGGGCGAGGGCGGCAGCCACCAGACCGGTGCGGACGGCGGAGCGGCGGGGTGCGCCGGTACGGAAAGGTCTCATCGCGGATGTCCTCCTGGCCCTGCCGGGACGCGACTGTGCGCCCGGAGCTGTCGACACGGCCGAGAACGTTTGTCAGGCCGTCACCCGAGCATGTTCCCCTCGCGCTCGCGCGCGCACGAGCCGAAACGATTTGCCAGCCGGGAGACGTCCTTCCAGGTCAGCGGAAGACGATGGTCCGGGTCCCGTCGAGCAGCACGCGGTGCTCGGCGTGCCAGCGGACCGCCCGCGCCAGCGCGCGGCGCTCGACGTCCTGGCCCAGCGCGACGAGGTGCTCGACGGCGTGGGTGTGGTCGACGCGCTCCACGTCCTGCTCGATGATCGGGCCCTCGTCGAGGTCGCCCGTCACGTAGTGCGCCGTCGCCCCGATGAGCTTGACCCCCCGCTGGTGGGCCTGCGCGTAGGGGCGCGCACCCTTGAACGACGGCAGGAACGAGTGGTGGATGTTGATGACGCGACCCTGCAGGCGCCGGCACAGGTCGTCGGACAGGATCTGCATGTAGCGCGCGAGGACCACGAGCTCGACGTCGAGCTCGGTGACGAGCTCCAGCAGGCGGTCCTCGGCGGCCGCCTTGGTCGCGGCCGTCACGGGGACGTGGTGGAACGGGATGTCGTAGAAGTCGGCCATGGGCCGCAGCACGTCGTGGTTCGACACGACCGCCACGAGGTCGACGGGCAGTCCCTCGGAGCGCTGGCGGAAGGCGAGGTCGTTGAGGCAGTGCGCCGTCGTCGACACCATGACCAGCGTCCGGATCGGGCGCCCCGCCACGTCGAGCTGCCACGACAGTGCGAACCGCTCCGCCAGCACTCCCAGGTCCTCGCGCAGGCGCGCGACCGGGACGTCGGTCGTGACCTGCACCCGCATGAAGAACAGACCCGACAGCGGGTCACCGAACTGCTGCGACTCCGTGATGTTGCCGCCGCGCTCGGCGAGCAGCCCGGCGACGGCCGCGACGATCCCGGGACGGTCGGGGCAGGACAGCGTCAGGACGAGGTGGGTCGGGTCGAGCGCCGATGTGGTGGACACGATGTCCGAGAGTAGTGCGCGGGCGCCGCAGGCTGTCACGATGGGGGCATGACCGCCCTCGACATCCGCCCGGTCACTGCCGACGACGCGGGTGAGCTCCTCACGCTGCGCCGCGCCGCCTTCGTCACCGAGGCCCAGCAGTACGGCGACCCGAACATCCCCCCGCTCACGCAGACGCTCAAGGAGCTCAAGGCCGACCTGGGCGCGGACGGCGTCATCACGCTCGGCGCCTGGTGGGGCCACCGCCTCGTCGGGTCGATCCGCGTGCTCGTCGAGGGGTCGCGGGCGACGCTCGGCCGGTTCGCCGTCGCCCCGGACCTGCAGGGCAAGGGCATCGGCACGGAGCTGCTGTCCGCGATCCTGCCGACGCTGCCCGACGGCATCGAGGAGGTCTGGGTGTTCACGGGCCGCGACTCGCTCCAGAACATCGCGCTGTACAACCGGGCCGGCTACGAGCACCAGCACGACCAGACGGCCGGCGACCTCACCTACGCGTACCTGCGCAAGCTCCTCGGCGACGGCGCGGCCCTCGAGGTCTGACGTTCCCACCACGATCCCGACGCCCCGCGACGCAACCTTCGCGGGGCGTCGGGCGTGTAGAGGGTGTGAGAACGAGGACGTCGCCACGGGCGACCGAGGGGGATGCCGTGCCGTCAGCAGCGTCCGGCCCCGTGACCGAGCCGCTGCTGCTGGTGCCGCCGCACGGTCGCGACCGCGACACCGAGTTCGCGGCGTTCATGGCGTCGGCGGCACCGGCGCTGGCCCGCACCGCGTGGCTGCTCTGCGGTGACGTGCACCAGGCCGACGAGCTGGTGCAGCAGGCGCTCGTGCGCACCTACCTGGCGTGGGACCGGGCGCGCGAGCGCGAGCCCCTCGCCTACGCCCGCCGCGTGCTGGCCAACCAGCGCGTCTCGACGTGGCGGCGACGGCGGCGCGAGGTGCTGGCGGCCCCCGACCGGCTGCCCGAGCGGGGCGTCGACGGCGGGCAGGCCGTGCACGACGACCGGGACCAGCTGGTCCGCGCCCTGGCGCTGCTCACGCCCCGGCAGCGGCGCGTCGTCGTGCTGCGTCACCTGGAGGGGCTGACCGAGAAGGAGGTGGCCGACGACCTCGGCATCTCGGTGGGGACGGTGAAGTCGACCGCCTCCCGTGCGCTGCGGCAGCTGCGCGAGGCGATGGGGGACCACGACGAGGACGCGCCACCGGCCGCCGGTGCGCGGGACGGAGGTGTGCGATGAGCACGACGGACGAGCAGTACGCGCAGACCCTGCGGGCCCGGGTCGAGGCGGTCGCGCCGAGCATCGACGTCGAGGTCGACCGCGTCGTCCCGCGCGCCCGACGTCGACGTGCGGTGGCGCGCGGCGGACTGACGGCGACCTCGCTGGTGCTGGTGCTCGGGGCCGGGTGGGGGGCGAGCTCCCTGCTCGGGGCGGCGCCGTCCCAGGTCGTCGTGCCGGCCCTCACCGCCACGGCGGACCCCGCACCCCCGCGGGTCGACGAGACTCCCGCACCCGAGCCCACGGTGCGGCCCACCGTCCCGGCGGTCGCCGTCGTCGCGGACGACGGCACCGTGACGGGCGTCCCGGGTGACCCGTGGGACGGCGACGAGCGGTACTGGTACCGACTGACCGAGTCCAGGCGGCTCGCGTCGATGGACGGCGTCGTGACTCTCGACGAGCCGGAGCGCATGGAGACGTGGAGCAGCCGCGAACGTCCGGGCCTCATGGTCTGGGACGGCGACCACGACGGAGCTGCTGCCAAGGGTCCGGCCGTCGTCCTGGGGAGCTGGGTCGTCGCGGGGCAGCAGTACGAGATGCTGGCCGATCCGCGCGTCCTGCCCACCGAGCCCGACGAGCTAGCCCAGGTGGTCCGCGACAGTCTCCAGCCGGACAGGGGATCGGGGTCGGACGACGACAAGGTGTACGAGCAGGTCCGCACCGCCCTGAGCGAGGGTGGGCTGTGGGGCGCGGAGCTGCGATCGGCGTTCTGGGGTGTGGCGGCGGCGCTCCCCGGCGTCGTGGTCGTGCAGGGGCAGGACGGCGCCGGGCGCACGGGTGAGGTGCTGCAATACACCGACTCGCGCGGGGTCGTGCACCAGCTCGTCCGTGAGCCGTCGACCGGTCTGCTCCTCGAGGAGAGCGGCCCGCAGGACGGCTCCTACATCCGCTACCTCGAGCAGCGACCGGTGGATGCCGTGCCCCTGGAGCCGACGCTCGGGCTCGCCGGGTGTGCGGCGTGGGCGACCTGCTGACCCATCTCCCCGTACTCGGGCTCGATGAGAGAGAGGTTTCCGGGTATGGAGTGCCCCGAGATCTCTCTCTCACGAGACCTGTGGGGGCGGGGGAGGAGGGTCCGGACGGCGGGCTGGCCGGCGAGCACCGCGGCGAGGACGGCGGCGACGCCCAGCGCCTGCAGCGCCGTGAGGCGCTCCCCGCCCAGGGCCAGCCCGACCGCCACCCCGGTCACGGGGTTGAGCAGCCCGACGAGCCCGACCGCGCTTGCGGGCAGGTGGCGCAGGGCGGTGAACCAGGCGACGTAGGCGAGCGCGGTCGCGACGAGGGACAGGAACGCGAGGCCCAGCCAGGCGCGGCCGTCGAGCGCCGGGGGAGCGCCCTCGACCAGCACGGCGGCGGGGACGAGCAGCAGCCCGCCGGCGACCAGCTGCCACGACGTCGTCGTGAGCACGTCGACGTCGTCCTTCCAGCGGGTCGCGAGCACGAAGCCGACGGACGACATGACCATGGCCGTGGCACCGGCGAGGACGCCGAGCGGGTCGAGGGCGACGCTGCCGGTGACGAGCATCGCGACGACGCCCGCCAGGCCGAGTCCCGCACCGGCCAGCGACGCCGCGCGGGGCCGCTGGCCCAGCAGCGGCCAGGCGACGAGCGCGAGCGCGATCGGCGAGACCGCCATCACGGTCGACGCGACCGACGTGGGCAGGCGCTGGGCGGCGATGTAGACGAGGACGAAGAACGCGCTCATGTTGAGCGTGCCGAGCACGAGGGACCGCCACCACCAGGCGCCGCGGGGTGCTCGGCGGGCGATCGCGAGCAGCACGAGCCCGGCGGGCAGCGCGCGCAGCACCGAGCCCCACAGCGGGTGGGACGCGGGCAGCGTGTGCGCGGTGACGAAGTAGGCGGCGCCCCAGGTGATCGGTGCGACGGCGGCGACGAGCGACCAGCGCCAGGTAGTTTCCACGGAAGACAGAATGTCTGACGTGGAAGATATATTCCTGGGGTGCCCGATCCCGACCCCCGGTCCCACCCGCGTCCCGACCGCCTCGACCTCGTCGGCGACGCGTGGCGGCGCGAGCGCCCCGACCTCGACGTCCGCCCGCTGCAGGTCGTCGGCCGTCTGCACCGCGTGGCCCACCACCTCACGGGCGAGCTCGTCGCCGTCTACGCGCAGCACGGGCTGACCGAGGGGGAGTTCGACGTCCTCGCCACGCTGCGCCGCGCCGGCCCGCCCTTCGAGCGCTCGCCGGGCGACCTCGCCGCGCACACCATCGTCACGAGCGGCGGCATGACCAAACGCATCGACCGCCTCGAGCGCGCCGGGCTCGTCACGCGCCGCATCAGCGAGGCCGACGCGCGGGCCCGCGTCGTCGCGCTGACGCCCCACGGCCGCGAGGTGATCGACGCCGCCTTCACCGACCACATGGCCAACGAGCGCCGCCTGCTCGACGCCCTCGACCCCGCCGACGCCCAGCTCCTCGAACGTGTCCTGCGCACGTGGCTCGCCGCGCTGGAGGACCCGCCCACGACCGCGTGACGTCCGCGTCGCGGAATCCCGGGGCCGTCACCGCGGTGCGGTTGGTAGGCTGTCCGCGTCGCGACTGGCGCAGCAGGGTGGGTCACCACCGGGGAGCGACGCAGCAGCTGGACCAACGGGTCGGACGCCTGGGCCCACGGTCACCCCACACCCGCGTGTGTGCGGTGCGCCGTTCGCCACCGTACAGCTGACTGCGACAGGAGCCCCTGCATGAGCGACAACGTGCTCGACCAGAACATCTCCGAGCTGGACCCCGAGATCGCCGCCGTCCTGGACGGTGAGCTCGCCCGCCAGCAGGACACCCTCGAGATGATCGCGTCGGAGAACTTCGTGCCGCGCGCCGTCCTGCAGGCGCAGGGCTCGGTGCTCACCAACAAGTACGCCGAGGGCTACCCCGGCCGCCGCTACTACGGCGGCTGCGAGCAGGTCGACATCGCCGAGACCATCGCGATCGACCGCGCCAAGGCCCTGTTCGGCGCCGAGCACGCCAACGTCCAGCCGCACTCCGGTGCCACGGCCAACGCCGCGGTGCTGCACGCGCTGATCAACGCGGGCGACAAGATCCTCGGCCTCGACCTCGCGCACGGCGGCCACCTCACGCACGGCATGCGCATCAACTTCTCCGGCAAGCTCTACGACGTCGCCGCGTACGGCGTGGACCCGCAGACGTTCCGCGTCGACTACGACGCCGTCCGCAAGGCCGCCCTCGAGCACCGCCCCGACGTCATCATCGGCGGCTGGTCCGCCTACCCGCGGCACCTGGACTTCGCGGCGTTCCGCGCGATCGCCGACGAGGTCGGCGCGAAGCTGTGGGTCGACATGGCGCACTTCGCGGGCCTGGTCGCCGCGGGCCTGCACCCGTCGCCCGTGCCGGACGCCGACGTCGTGTCGTCCACCGTGCACAAGACCATCGGCGGCCCCCGGTCGGGCTTCATCCTGAGCAAGGGCGAGTACGCCAAGAAGATCGACTCCGCGGTGTTCCCGGGCCAGCAGGGCGGCCCGCTCATGCACGTCATCGCCGCCAAGGCCGTCGCGTTCAAGATCGCCGCGACCGAGGACTTCAAGGCCCGCCAGCAGCGGACGATCGACGGGGCCCGCATCATCGCCGACCGCCTCACCGCTCCCGACGTGGCCGCGGCGGGCGTCTCGGTGCTGACCGGCGGCACCGACGTGCACCTCGTGCTCGTCGACCTGCGCCACTCGACGCTCGACGGCCAGCAGGCCGAGGACCTCCTGCACTCCGCGGGCGTCACCGTGAACCGCAACGCCGTGCCGTTCGACCCGCGCCCCCCGCGCGTCACGTCCGGCCTGCGCATCGGCACGCCCGCGCTGGCCACCCGGGGCTTCGGCGACGCCGAGTTCACCGAGGTCGCGGACATCATCGCGACCGCGCTGGTCGAGGGCACGTCGGCCGACGTCGACGCGCTGGGCGCCCGGGTGCGCAAGCTCACCGAGGCGTTCCCCCTGTACCCCGGTCTGCAGCAGTACTGAGCGGCGTCGCAGCGATGACCGCACAGAAGCTGGACGGCACCGCCACCGCGGCTGCCATCAAGGCCGAGCTCACCACCCGCGTCGCGGCCCTGGCCGCGCGCGGCGTGGTGCCCGGCCTGGGGACCCTGCTCGTCGGCGACGACCCCGGCTCGCGCTGGTACGTCGCCGGCAAGCACAAGGACTGCGCCGAGGTGGGCATCGCCTCGATCCGCGAGGACCTGCCGGCCGACGCGACGCAGGCCGAGATCGAGGCCGCGGTGCAGCGGCTCAACGACGACCCGGCGTGCACCGGGTTCATCGTGCAGCTGCCGCTGCCGAAGGGGATCGACGCGCACCGCGTGCTCGAGATGGTCGACCCCGCGAAGGACGCCGACGGCCTGCACCCGACCAACCTCGGGCGGCTGGTGCTGCGGGTCAACGACCCCGTCACCTCACCGCTGCCGTGCACGCCCGCCGGGATCATCGAGCTGCTCGAGCGGCACGACGTCCCCCTGCGGGGCGCCGACGTCGTCATCGTCGGACGCGGTGTGACGGTGGGCCGGTCCATCGGCCTGCTGCTCACGCGGCGTGAGGTCAACGCGACGGTCACGCTGACGCACACCGGCACGGTCGACCTGGCCGAGCACACCCGCAACGCCGACGTCGTCATCGCGGCCGCGGGCGTGCCCGGCATCATCACGGCCGACATCGTCAAGCCGGGTGCCGTCGTCGTCGACGTCGGGGTCTCGCGGGAGGTCGACGCGGAGACCGGCAAGAGCCGCGTCGTCGGGGACGTCCACCCCGAGGTCTGGGACATCGCGTCCTGGGTGTCGCCCAACCCGGGCGGCGTGGGTCCGATGACCCGCGCGATGCTGCTGTCCAACGTCGTCGACACCGCGGAGCGCCAGGCCGGCTGACGCCACCCCGAGGGCCCCGGGTCGCCGCCGCGACCCGGGGCCCCCGCACGTCCCGCCCGCCCGCCGACCGGCACACCACTCCCCGATACGCGACCCATGGGGGGAGTGGTGTTCCGGTGGGCGGTGAGTTCGGGGGACGGTCTCGGTCGGTACGGGGGTCACCGACGAGAGGAGCCCACCGTGGGCATGGTCCGCACGCACCTGTGGTTCGCCAAGGACGGTCACGAGGCCGCGCAGTTCTACGTGTCCGTCGTCCCGAACTCCCGCATCACGAACGTCGTGAACGCGAGTGCGGGGATCCCCGACGTCCCCGAAGGGACGCCGTTCATCGTCGAGATCGAGCTCGACGGGCACCCGGTGACGATCCTCACGGCCGGTCCCACCTTCACGCTGGACGAAGCGTTCTCGTTCTACCTGAGCGTGGAGACCCAGGAGGAGGTCGACCACTACTGGGAGACGCTGATCGCCGACGGCGGGGAGCCCAGCCAGTGCGGCTGGCTCAAGGACCGGTACGGCGTGTCGTGGCAGGTCGTGCCGAGGGTGCTCGACGAGATCATGTCCCGCCCCGACGCCGCGGGTGTCGCCCGCGCGACGCAGGCGATGCTGCAGATGCGCAAGCTCGAGATCGCCCCGCTCGAGGCCGCGTACGCCGGTACGTGACGCGGCCGGTCGCCCACCCGGCGTGGTTCTCTCACCGCCCTGGGTGGTGAGAGGGCGGTCCAGCACCGCAGGTTCGACGACTGGATCGCTCTCTCGCGCCGGGGACGGCGGTGTCGGGGGTGTGCGGCAGGATGGCCCGGTGCTGAGAGTCGCGACCGTCAACGTCAATGGGATCCGTGCCGCCTACCGGCGCGGCATGGGGGAGTGGCTGGACGTCCGCAAGCCGGATGTGCTGCTCCTGCAGGAGGTCCGCGGGTCGGACGAGATCCTCGCCGACCACCTGCTGGCAGGCAGCTGGCACCTCGCGCACGAGGCGGGGCACGCCAAGGGCCGCGCCGGGGTCGCGATCGCGTCGCAGCTGCCGATGAGCGCCGTGCGGATCGGGCTGGGGACCGACGTCACGGGCGACGCGGGACGCTGGGTCGAGGCGGACCTCGAGGTGCCCACCGACGGGGACGGGCCGGCGCGCACGCTCACGGTCGTGTCGGCCTACCTGCACTCGGCCACGCTCGGCACGCCGTCGATGGACGCGAAGTACGCGTTCCTGACCCACGTGACCGACCGGCTCGCCGCGCTCGTCGCGGGCGGCGGGCTCGTCGTCGTCGCGGGGGACCTCAACATCGCCCACCGCGAGGTGGACATCAAGAACTGGAAGGGCAACGTCGCGAAGGCCGGCTTCCTCCCCGCGGAGCGCGCGTACCTGGACCGGTGGTTCGACGACCTCGGCTGGCAGGACGTGGGACGGGCGCTCGGTGGTCCGGGGCCGGGGCCCTACACGTGGTGGTCGTGGCGCGGGCAGGCGTTCGACAACGACGCCGGGTGGCGCATCGACTACCAGCTCGCCACCCCGGGCCTCGCGTCGCTCGCCCGCGCCGTCACCGTCGACCGCGCCGCCACCTACGCCGCCCGCTTCAGCGACCACGCCCCGCTCGTCGTCGAGTACGACCTCTGACCGCCCGGCGCGACAGGGCTGGATCGCTCTCTCGCGCCCTGGGGGGTGGGGCTGGATCGCTCTCTCGCGACCGGAGGGGGTGGGGCCGGACTGCCCCCTCGTGCCCCTGGGGTGGGGAGTGTCCCCGACCCTGGGGTGAGAGGGCGATCCAGCCCCGGGCGTCCGTGGTCAGACGCCGCCGCGGAGGGCCGAGATGGGTTCGATCGACGCGGCCTTGAGCGAGGGGTAGAGCCCGGCGAGCAGGCCGATCAGGCCGCCGGACATCGCCGCGACGCCCACCATGCGCAGGTCGAGGATCGGTGTCCAGTCGGAGGCGGCGGAGACCGTCGTCACGACCGCCACGCCCAGCGCGGCGCCGACCAACCCACCCAGCATGCCGACGACGACCGACTCGACCATGAACTGGGCCGCGATCTGCCGCCGGGTCGCGCCGAGCGCCCGACGCAGGCCGATCTCCCCGACGCGCTCGAGGACCGAGAGCAGCGTGACGTTCGCGATGCCGACGCCGCCGATGAGCAGCGCGACGCCGCCGAGCGCCAGGAAGATGGTGTTGATGTCGGCCTGCACGCTCTGCTGCACGGACGACGTCGCCGCCGGCACCCGCACCTCGATCGCCTCCGGCGTGTTCGGGCTCAGCGCCACGGGCAGCTGCGTGCCGACGACCGGCCCCGCCGCCACGGCCAGGTGCAGGTGCAGCTCGTCGGCCGTCGTCAGGCCCAGGTCGGTCCGCGCCGTGCCGTTGGGCATGACGACCGCGGAGAGCAGGTCGGTGCGTCGCACCACGTCGTCGAAGATGCCGATGACCTGGTACGCGCGGTCGCCGATGAAGATCGACGGCTGCCGATCGACCCGGACGACGCCGAGCCGTCGTGCGGCGTCGGCGCCCAGCACGACGACGCGATCGCTCCGTTCGTCGTGGCCCGCGTCGAAGTACCGGCCCTGCACGATGCGACCGTCGAGCGCGGCCAGCGCGTCCGGGCTCGTCGCGAACACCGCCGGGCTGGCGACGCGCGGCGCAGACGGGTCGTGCACCGGGACCGCGGCGACGTCGAGCCCACCGAGGTCGACCTCGGAGACCAGCGCGGCCGCCTCGACGCCGTTCAGGCGCGCGGCGCGTTCCGCGGCGTCCCAGGGCAGCGTGCCCAGGGCGCGCTCCTCACCGCTGAACCCGCTGCTCGTCGCCGGCGCCGCGGAACCCTGCGTCGCCGCCACCGCGTCGAACTGCTTGTTGATCTGCCCCGCGGCGGTCTGGGCGAGCCCGACGGTGACGACCACGGAGGCGATGCCGAGCACGGTGCCGAGGATCGTGAGCACGAGCCGGCCGGGTCGGGCACCGATCCCCGCGGCCGCCTCGGCGAGCAGGTCGCCCGCCCCGAAGCGGTCCGTGCGGGGCACGTGCTGCGCGACGCCGGTCATGCGATCTCCCGCATGTGACCGTCGGTGATCCGCACGCGCCGCTGCGCGCGGGACGAGACGTCGACCTCGTGGGTGATGACCAGCAGGGTCAGCCCGTCCGCGTGCAGCTCGTCGAACAGCTCCAGCACCGCGGCGGAGCTCTCCGAGTCGAGGTTGCCCGTCGGCTCGTCGGCCAGCAGGACGCGCGGGCGTGACACGACCGCGCGCGCAACGGCGGTGCGTTGCCGCTCGCCGCCCGACAGCACGGTCGGGCGGAAGTCGAGGCGGTGCGAGAGCCCGACGCGGTCGAGCGCCTCGACCGCGCGATCGTGGCGCTCGGCGCGGGGGACCCCGCTGTAGATCGTCGCGAGCAGCACGTTCTCGAGCACCGTGCGGTGCGGCAGCAGGTGGAACGCCTGGAAGACGAAGCCGATGTGCCGGGCCCGCAGCGCGGCACGCTCGCGCTCCCCGGCGCGTGCGGTGGGGATCCCGTCGAGCAGGTACTCACCATCCGAGGGCCGGTCCAGCAGGCCGAGCAGGTTGAGCAGGGTGGACTTGCCGGACCCCGAGGGACCGACGACGGAGACGTACTCCCCGGCGTCCACCCGCAGGTCGGCCGGGTAGAGCGCGTGCACGGGCGGCTCGCCCGGGAACGCCCGCTCGGCCGCACGCAGCTCGACGACCGGCGGCACCTCGGCGGCGTCCTGCGGCGCGCCCCCCTGCGGCGCACCGAGCAGGTCGAGGACCGTCACGCGTCCTCCTCGGCGTCCGTCTCGGCCTCGGTGGTGGACTCCGTGTCCGGGTCGGCCTCCGGGGAGGTGTCGGACTCCTCCTCCGCCTGCGGCTTGACACCGACGACCACCAGGTCGCCTGCCTCCAGCGGCTCCTTCGAGCCCGTGATCTCGACGAAGCCCGACGCGGCGAGCCCCGTCGTCACCTCGACGAGGCGGCTCTTGCCGTCCTCCACGACCTCGACGCGGCTCTCGCCCCCCGGGCCGGCGGTGAGCGCGGCCAGCGGGACTGCGAGGACCTCGCCGTCCGTGGAGCTGACCGGCACCCGCACCCGGACGTTGCTGCCCTGCAGGGTCGCGACCTGCTCGGGCGTGAGCTCACCGACGGTGAACACGACCCGGCGGCGGTCCCCCGTGGGGGCCGCGTCCTCGGACTCGTCTCCCGCGGCGGGGGCCTCGGGCTCGGTCACCTCGGCGACGGTGACCGGCACGTCGGTGCCGTCC